>JBGQMX010000201.1:0-2326 GCA_041500805.1 Methyloceanibacter sp. | reverse complement strand
TAGAGGAAGCTCTCTTTGTGATGGGCGAGGCACCACTTGGCCATGATCGAGCCGCCGCGGCTGACGATGCCGGTGACGCGCGGCGCGGTGAGATGGATGTAGCCGAGCCGCACCCCGGCATGGATGGTGAAATAGTCGACGCCCTGCTCGGCCTGCTCGATCAGCGTGTCCTTGTAGACCTCCCAGTCGAGCTTGACGGGATCGCCGCCCACCTTCTCCAGCGCCTGATAGATCGGCACCGTTCCGATCGGCACCGGCGCATTCCGGATGATCCATTCGCGCGTCAGATGGATGTTGCGGCCCGTCGAGAGGTCCATGACGGTATCGGCGCCCCAGCGGATCGCCCACACCATCTTCTCCACCTCCTCCTCGACCGAAGAGGTCACGGCCGAGTTGCCGATATTGGCGTTGATCTTGGTGAGGAAGTTCCGCCCGATGATCATCGGCTCGGACTCGGGGTGATTGATGTTGGCGGGGATGATGGCGCGGCCGCGGGCGACCTCGGAGCGCACGAATTCGGGCGTCACGAAAGGAGGCAACGAGGCGCCGAAGCTCTCCCCATCGGCAAGGCGCGCTTCAGCTTCGTCGGCTTGTCGCATCCGTCCGATATTCTCGCGATGCGCCACATAGACCATCTCCTTGGTGACGATGCCGGCGCGGGCAAGCTCAAGCTGGGTCACAAGCCCGCCTCGCCGCGCCTCGATCCACGGCGCGCGCAGCGGAGCAAGCCCGCGGAGCACGTCATTGGTAATGACGGGGTCCGTATAGGGCCCCGAGGTGTCGTAGACCCGGAAGGAGGCGCCTTCGGCGAGGCCGATCTCGCGCAGGGGCACGCAAAGACCGTCGTGGCCTTCGGGCGAGGAATAGACTTTGCGGCTGCCGGTCAAAGGCCCTGTCGTAACCTTTGGCGGGGCGACGTCTTTGGCGGAGAGCGGCTTGTTCATCGTCAGACTCCCGTGGCTAGAGCATGATCCGGAAAAGTGGGAACCGGTTTTCCGAGAAGATCATGCTCAAACAAAAGGGGAGCTGGCGTTGGGGCAGCATGCGTGTTCCCTGTCCCTTCGCCGGCATGACCCGGATCAGGTTCTAAGGGTCTCCGCCAGGTCTTGGCATTTCGCCAAGGCAGCGGACTCTCAGCCCCTCCTGGGGCTCCCCTCGGAACAGATGTAATGTAGGCCTCGGCGGGCGCCTGTCAAACCCCGCGCGGCGAGCTTTCGGCTTATTTCCTCCGTGGCCGTTTGGCGGCGGTCGAGGCGGCAGGCTTCGTCCCGTTCCACAAATCCTCATAGCCCATGACGCTGAGAATGACGCCGATCACGATGGTAACCGCGGCGCCGGCGAGCACCCCCGCATGGCTCGCGATCATGCGATCGCCAAGGGTCTGCACCGTCACTGGAAAGACCAGGTTCATGATCCCACGAAGAATGGCGAGCCAGCCGAGGATGGTCACGATCACCCGCCAGTCGGGCACCCACAGATTATGGGCATTGACGATGGCCAATCCGGCAATGAGCCCGAGTGCGCCGGTGATGAAAATCAGCGCCCGGCTGGCGATGAACTCCTTCATCAGGCTCGAATAGGCATCCCCTTCCAAGAGCATGCCGAAGACCATGCCGACGCCGATGGTCAGCATCACCGGTCCCATCAGTCGCGCGAGATATCTCGATGTGGTCATTTTGCCTTCCCTCCCGGTTCTCGAAGCGCCCAGCCTCAAGCCCTGCCGCCCACGCACGAGACGAGAGCGGCAGCGCCGATCGTCCCAGCGCCGCACCAGGATCGACTTGTCTAAGTGAAGGGCGCCAACTTGTGGCTCTTAGCCAGGCTAACCCCCCGGCGCCCCAGAATAAGCCCATGTTAAGCCGAACCCTTTGGAAGGCAAGCTGCACAAGACCGTTGCAACGCCTCAGCAATGGCCGGAAAGACTTTGCCGATGAAGGCTTGGCCGGCCGCTAGGTGGCATCGGCAAACACAAGGGCGAAGCGTGGCAATTTGGCTTAACCCCTCAACGGCAAGGGAATTCTTGCGGGCTCGCCTCAAGCAGTTTAAGCCTCGTCATTATTCTGCCGTGCTTCACCTTGAATTGCGGGCCCTGAGGCCTGTGCCGGCCAGCCGCCCCCCGCCGCAACCGAGGTAGATAGACCCGTGAATCAGGACGCTTCGACCGACACGCCGACGCGCTCGAAAAGCGCCGCCGCCTCGTATCGCTGGATTGCGCTCCTCGTCCTCCTGGCCGTGACGATCGGAGGCGTGCTCCTGTATTGGCGCCATGCCGAGATCTATCCGTCCACCGACAACGCCTATACCGGCGCCGACATCGTGCGCGTGG
>JBGQMX010000200.1:0-2365 GCA_041500805.1 Methyloceanibacter sp. | reverse complement strand
CTCATGGTGGTGTAAGGGTGGTCCCAGTCGCCCTCGACGCCGAGCCGCTTGAACTCCTCGCGCTGCACGTTCAGCCAATGCTCGGCATAGGCGCGGCACTCGGCGCGAAAGGCAATCATCGCGGCGGAGTCGGACAGGTCGGGCTTCGACCGGCCCTTGGCGCGATAGTTCTCCTCCTCGACCTTCCACTCGATGGGGAGGCCGTGACAGTCCCAGCCCGGCACGTAATTGGCGTCCTTGCCCATCATCGTTTGGCTGCGGTTGATCACGTCCTTCAGGATCTTGTTCAGCCCCGTGCCGATATGGATGTTGCCGTTGGCGTAAGGCGGCCCGTCATGGAGCACGAATTTCGGGCGGCCCTTCCCCTCCTCGCGCAAGCGCTCATAGAGGCGAAGCGTCCGCCAGCGCTTGAGGAGCTCGGGCTCCCGCTCAGGGAGCCCCGCCTTCATGGGGAAGTCGGTCTTGGGCAGGAACAGCGTCGCGCTCCAGTCGCGCCCGGTCTGGACTTTGAGGCTCGGCGTCTCGGCCTTCACCGCAGGCGTTAGGGCCTTCTGCCTTTGCGGCTTCCCTGCCTTGGGGCGTGCCGCTTTCGACTTGGCCTTCGCCGGCTTTTCTGCGGTTTTCGCTTTTGGCTTGGTGGCAGGTTTCTTGGTCTTGGCCTCGACGGCTTTCGACCCCGACGCGGGCTTAGTCTTGACGGCCTTGGGCTTTGTCTTCTCCTTGGCGGCCTTAGGCTTCGCTTCAGCCTTCGTGGTTTTGGGCTGAGCCCGCTTCTTCCGTTTGGACGCGGCCTTGCCGGCCAGCGCGGTCTTGGCGGCCGTCCTGCCGCTCTTGGTGCTTTTCGCCATGGTCCTTGCTTCTCGCCGCCGCGCGCGCCCCGCCATCAATCCCCGCGGGGTTCTAGCAACCGGGCTCCTTACAATCCAGTGCCGGCTCTTGCAGCGCCCGGCCCAAGGGAAAACGCCGCATCGGGTCGTCGGCCTCGATCCTGGCAAGGACGGCGCGCGCTCCATCGCAGTCTTCACGCATCTGTGCGGCAAGAGCCTCGGGGCCGGCGAAGGTACGGTCCTCGCGGAGAAAGGCGATGAACTCGACCTCGACCTCCTCGCCATAGAGGTCGCCGGCAAAATCCAGGAGATAGGCCTCGAGCACCGGCGCACTGTCGCCGAAGGTGGGGCTTGTGCCGACATAGCCCGCGGCATGGTAGCAGCACCCGCCATGATCGACGCGCATGGCATAGATGCCGTGGCGAATGTCCTGGCCTTTATCGAGCGCCAGATTGAGCGTGGGGAAGCCGAGCGCCTTGCCGCGGCCGGCGCCCTTCCCGACCCGCCCACGCACCCGCCACCAGAAGCCGAGCTGCTCGGCGGCGTCTCTCACCTCTCCCGCGCGGAGATGCTCGCGAATTCGGCTCGAGGAGAAGATGCCCTCGTCGGCGCCCACGGGCGAAACCACATCGACGCCGAAACCGAGCGTCCGCCCGAGCGCCGCAAGCCCCTCGGTCGTGCCGGTGCGTCCCTTGCCATAGGAGAAGTCGTGGCCAACCACCACGTGACTGGCGCCGAGCTCGCTCCCCACCACGTCGGTGGCAAAGGCCGCGGCGCTCAACGAAGACAGCTCCCGATCGAACGGTATGACGAAGGTCTGGTCGAGACCGAGAGCCTGAAGCAGCTCGAGCTTCAAAGGAAGCGGCGTCAGCCGGAAGAACGGCACTTCGGGGGTGAAGAACTCGCGGGGATGCGGCTCGAATACGACGGCGCCGGCGCGACGCCCTTCAGCCTTGGCGATACGCATTGCCTCGCGCAACACCGCCTGATGGCCGCGATGAACGCCGTCGAAATTGCCGATGGCGAGCACCGCGCCTTTGAGAGACGCCGGCACGCCCCGCCAGAAGCGGACAATGTCCATCACCCATCCTTCGATCTCGCCCTATTGGCGCGGCGCCCGGCGGTCGACCATCATCACGGCTTCGCCCTCGACCACGGTCTTGCCGTTGACGGCGCCGGTGCAGGCAAGCGTGGCGCGAGCCTTTTCGGGGTCGAGGCTCGAGACGCGCAGCGTTGCCACCACCTCATCGCCGATATGCACGGGAGCGCGGAATTTGAGGCTTTGCGAGAGATAGATGCATCCAGGCCCCGGCAGCTTGGTGCCGAGCACGGTGGAGAACAAGCTCGCGGTCAAGAAGCCGTGGGCGATGCGCCGCTTGAAAATGGTGCCGGCGGCGAAATCGTCGTTCAGGTGGACGGGATTGATGTCACCTGAGATAGCGGCGAAGGCGAGGATGTCGTCATTGGAGATTTTCTTGGCATAGCTCGCTTCCATGCCGACCGAAAGGTCCTCGAAATAGTAGCCATGCCCTAGGCCG
>JBGQMX010000199.1:0-2467 GCA_041500805.1 Methyloceanibacter sp. | reverse complement strand
CTCCGCATCCCGTCCCGTTGCACCACCGAGCCTGATAGGCTCAAATGACCAACGGGCTCTACTTATCGCTGGATGAAAGAAGGGGCTCAGGTCACGCCTTGTGAACTGTCGCTGCGTAGTCAGGACGCGTCTTGATATCGGCGAGACTCGTCTCTCCGATCAGGTGGACCGCATCAGCGGGCAGTCCTCCGATCTGGGACAAGGCCTTGACCAGCGTCTCAAGCGGTCCCCGCAGCTGATCTTCCGGCGCGCCACTGATTACCGCGCTGAGCTTGGCCTTCGCACTCGCGCCGAATGCCGAGACCGCGGCTGCAACAGTCAAAGCATCGTTCAAGCGCGAATCCTCCCGCGCGGCATACTGTCCCGACCCGAGGGGGACGGCAACTTGAAGATGTGGGAGGCAAAAGACGTGGATGGCCGGCATAAAGCCGCCATGACGAGGGACTTACGCTAACCGAACTCCATACCTCCCCCTTGTGGGGAGGTCCGGCGGCGCCGAAGGCGACGCTGGGGTGGGGGGCGCGGTCTCACCCCACCCGGCGCGCCCAAGAGAGCGCGCCACCCTCCCCATCAAGGGGAGGGATGAAACAGAAGGGCTCGAAGCCCCCTCACCCGCCGCGCGCATAGCGCGCGGACGACCTCTCCCCACCGGGGAGAGGTTAAAGCCTAAGCCGCCTTTTTCACGGCGGCGCCGTTGAACATCAGCCCGTCTTTGCCGGCGGTGATCTCGACCTTCTCCCCGTCATGGATCTTGCCTTCGAGCAGCATCCCGGCGAGTGGGTCCTGCACGAATTTCTGGATGGCGCGCTTCAAGGGCCGCGCGCCGTAAGCGGGATCGTAGCCCTTCTTGCCGAGCCACTCTTTCGCGGCATCGTCGAGCTGAACCGTGATCTTGCGGTCGGCCAAGAGCTTCGCAAGCCGCTGCATCTGGATATCGACGATCCGCCCCATATGCTCGCGCTTCAGGCGATGGAACAGGATGATCTCGTCGACGCGGTTGAGGAACTCGGGGCGGAAATGGGCGCGCACGACCGCCATCACCTGGTCCTGCACGGCCTCGGTGTCCTCGCCCTCCGGCTGGTTGACGAGATATTCCGAGCCGAGATTGGAGGTCATGATGATGAGCGTGTTGCGGAAGTCGACGGTGCGGCCTTGGCCGTCGGTCAGCCGGCCGTCGTCGAGCACCTGCAGGAGCACGTTGAACACGTCGGGGTGCGCCTTCTCGATCTCGTCGAACAGGATCACCTGGTAAGGGCGCCTGCGCACGGCCTCGGTGAGCGCGCCGCCCTCTTCATAGCCGACATAGCCGGGAGGGGCGCCGATCAGCCGGGCGACCGAGTGTTTCTCCATATATTCGCTCATGTCGATGCGGATCATGGCGTGCTCGTCGTCGAACAGGAACTCGGCGAGCGCGCGGCTGAGCTCCGTCTTGCCGACGCCGGTGGGCCCGAGAAACATGAACGAGCCGATCGGCCGGTTCGGATCTTGCAAGCCGGCACGGGAGCGGCGCACCGCCGTGGAGACCGCCTCGACCGCCTCCTCCTGGCCAACCACGCGCTTGGCGATCTGCGTCTCCATGCGGAGCAGCTTGTCGCGCTCGCCTTCGAGCATCTTGTCGACCTTGATGCCGGTCCAGCGCGACACGATCTGGGCGATCAGGTCCGGCGTCACCACCTCCTGCGCCATGATGCCGCCTTGGCTCTCGTCCTCCTCCATCTTTTTCAGCTTGGCTTCGAGATCGGGGATGACGCCGTAAGCGAGCTCTCCGGCCTTGGCGAGATCGCCGCGCCGCTGCGCCTGGTCGAGCTCGTTGCGGGCGGTGTCGAGCTGCTCCTTGATCTTCTGCGCGGAGGCGAGCTTCGACTTCTCCTCCTGCCAGCGCTGGGAGAGCGAACTCGCCTTCTCCTCGAGATTGACAATCTCCTTCTCGAGCTTGGCCAGCCGGTCCTTGGAGGCCCTGTCGCTCTCCTTCTTCAGCGCCTCGCGCTCGATCTTGAGCTGCATGAGGCGGCGGTCGAGCTCGTCGAGCTCCTCCGGCTTGGAATCGACCTGCATGCGCAGCCGCGCCGCCGCCTCGTCGACAAGGTCGATCGCCTTGTCGGGCAGGAAGCGGTCGGTGATGTAGCGGTGCGAGAGCGTCGCGGCCGAAACGAGCGCGCCATCGGTGATACGCACCCCGTGATGCGCCTCGTATTTGTCCTTGAGCCCGCGTAGGATCGAGATGGTATCCTCGACGCTCGGCTCGCCGACATAGATCGGCTGGAAGCGGCGCGCCAACGCGGCGTCCTTCTCGACATGCTTCTTGTATTCGTCGAGCGTGGTCGCGCCGATGCAGTGCAATTCGCCGCGCGCCAGCGCGGGCTTGAGCAGATTGGCCGCGTCGTTTTGTCCGGCTTGGCCGCCGGCGCCGATCATGGTGTGCGCTTCGTCGATGAAAAGGATAATGGGCGTGGGCGAGGACTTCACT
>JBGQMX010000198.1:0-2658 GCA_041500805.1 Methyloceanibacter sp. | reverse complement strand
TGGGATCTTCGTCTACTTCGCCCTGGCGACGTTCAGCGGCGGCGACACGGACCCCTACCGCAAAGGCCTCCATTATGACGAGACGCTAAAGGAGGCGGAGCGTCAGGCGGAGCGGGGCTGGCGGACGGAAGTGCACTACGACGACAAGAAGGGACGGCTTGTCCTCAGCTTGCTGGACAAGACGGCTGCGCCGGTGACCGGTTTGCACGTCGGCGCCACGCTCAGCCGCCCCGCCACCGACAAGGAGGATCGCTCGGTCGATCTTGCCGAAGTCTCGCAAGGGGTCTACGCCGCCGATGTCCAGCTTGCCCCCGGGTTGTGGGTGATCTCGGTCGACTCGAACAGAGGCGGCGAGGCGCGCGAGCCCCTCTATCGGCTGAAGCAGCGCCTCTTCGTCGCGGATCGGCCATGACGGCGCATGCCCCGGCGAGGCGTCTTGCCAAGGACGCCCAAGGCGTAAAGCCCGTCGCCGCCTCGAGCCTGCTCACGCTTGCCATCGACAATATGCATTGCGGCGGCTGCTTGCGTTCGGTCGAGCAGGCCGCGCTCCGCGTTCCCGGCGTCGAGACCGCGCGCGCCTCGCTCGCGGCCAAGCGGGTCAGCATCGTCTACGATCCTAGCCGCGCCGGTGCCGTCGAGCTGATCGCCGCGCTCAAGCGCGCGGGCTTTGCGGCGGCGCCGATGGAGGCGGCAAGAACGGATCGCGACGACGCGCGGCAGAAATATCTGTTGCGGCGCGTCGCGGTGGCGGGCTTTGCCGCCATGAACATCATGCTCATCTCCGTCGCCGTGTGGTCGGGGACGGCGAGCGACATGGACGCTTCCCTCGCCACGCTCTTCCGCTGGGTCGCGGCGCTGATCGCGCTGCCCACGGTGGTCTATGCCGGGCAGCCCTTCTTCGCCTCGGCGCTCGCTGCGCTCAAGGGGCGCAGACTCAATATGGACGTGCCGATCTCGCTTGCCATCGTGCTTGCCACGGGCATGAGCCTCTACCAGACCATGCGCGGCAGCGATCAGGTCTATTTCGATGCTGCCGTCTCGCTGCTGTTCTTCCTGCTCATCGGCCGCTTCCTCGACGAGTCCTTGCGCGTGCGGGCCCGGGGCGAGGCACAGAATCTGCTGAGCTTGCAGAGCGGGATTGCGACCATCATCGAGCCAGACGGGTCGCAGCGGGCTCTGCCGGCCCATGCGCTCCGCCCCGGCGACCGGTTGCTCGTCACCACCGGCGAGCGGGTCGCCGCCGACGGCGTGGTGCTGGCCGGAACCGGACAGATCGATCAGAGCCTGATCACCGGTGAGACGGCGCCGCTCACCGTGACCGCGGGCCAAGAGGTCTATGCGGGCACGCTCAACCTCACCAAGCCGCTGCAGATCGAGGTGCGCGCCGCCGACAGCGCGACGCTGCTTGCCGAGATCGGCCGGCTGATGCTCGCGGCCGAGCAGGGCAAGGCGCGCTACCGCAGGCTTGCCGACCGGGCGGCAGCGATCTATGCGCCTGCCGTGCATGGCTTGGGGCTCGCCACCTTTCTCGGCTGGCTCCTGGCCGGTGCGCCGTGGCAGACGGCTTTGACCTACGCCATCGCCGTGCTCATCATCACCTGCCCTTGCGCGCTCGCCCTTGCCGTGCCTGCCGTGCAGATCGCCGCGGCGAGCCGCTTGTTCCGCCGCCGCATCATCGTCAAGGCCGCCGATGGGCTCGAGCGCATCGCCGAAGCGGACATGGTCGTGTTCGACAAGACCGGCACTCTGACGCTTGGGCGCCCGGAGCTTCTCGACGAGGAGGCCATCCCCGACACCATCTTGGCTTCAGCCTCCGGGCTAGCTGCCGCGAGCCGCCACCCTTATGCGCGCGCCATCGTCGAGGCAACGGAGAAGCGGCTTGGAAGCGTGGTGCTCGCTTCCGGTATCGAGGAGACGCCGGGGCAGGGTCTTGCGCGGGTCTCGTCTGAGGGAGACGAGCGTCTCGGCTCGGCCGAGTGGTGCGGGGTGGATAGCAGCGGTGGGGAGGAGAGCGAAGTCTGGTACCGGCGCGCCGGCGATGAGCCGGTTCGCTTCCGTTTCGCCGATCGTTTGCGGAGTGACGCGGCCGACGTCGTAGCGTCGCTTGCGCGCCAAGGCTATCGGCTGGCCCTGCTGTCAGGGGACCGGAAGCCCGTGGTCGAAAGGATCGCGCGTGAGGTCGGCATCGAGACCTGGCGCGCCGAGATGAAGCCCGCCGACAAGATCGCCTGGCTCGACGCCCGCAAGCAAGAAGGCCGCAAGGTGCTGATGGTGGGCGACGGGCTGAACGACGCGCCCGCGCTCGCCGCGGCGCACGCTTCCATCTCTCCGGCCACCGCCGCCGATATCAGCCAGCGCGCCGCCGATTTCGTGTTCCAAGGCGAGAAGCTTGCGCCTGTCCTGGAGGCCATCGCCACGGGCAAGCAGGCGCGGTCCATGGCCTTGCAGAACTTCACGGTCGCGGCCGTGTACAATGTCATCTGCGTGCCGCTTGCCATGGCAGGCCTGGTCACGCCGCTGATCGCCGCCATCGTCATGTCGACCTCCTCGATCCTGGTCACGGCCAACGCGGCGCGCCTGGCGGGGAGGGGAGGGTCATGACGGCGCTCGCCTGGCTCGTGCCGGCGGCACTCCTGCTCGGCGGCTTGGGGCTCGCCG
>JBGQMX010000197.1:0-2887 GCA_041500805.1 Methyloceanibacter sp. | reverse complement strand
GGTTCGTGCGCTGTCTTTGCTGCTGGCGGCGTGCGCAGCGCGAAGGACCTGGCCGCCATCGCGGCTTTGCGGGCGCAAGGCGCTGTGATCGCCACGGCGCTCCACTCAGAAGCGGTCACGCAAAATGAGATCGCCGCCCTCTTGCGAGAGCGGCGACCGTAATCTAGAGGGCGTTGAAACGCCCCTCCGTCAGAAACCCAGCTTTTTGAGCCACCGCTGAATCGGGCCCGGACCGCCGTCTTTCCCGGATTGTCCCCGACCTGGGGGTTCTCCCTTTCAACCAGCGGCGAAGGGGTGGTGCGCCGAGTCCTTTTTCGCGGTGACCTCGGAGGCCTTTGGCTCGCCTTTGACGGCGCGGGCGAGGGCTTCCTTTGTAGCGCGATAGTTGAAGTCCTGGATCTTCTTGTCGTCCTTGGCTTCCCAATGGATGAACACGCCGACGCAGACGAAGAGATCGTCGGCCTCGTTGGCCGGGATCACGCCTTCGGCGACGGAATCGGCGACCGCCTTGGCCACGGCATATTGTGCCGGACCGAACATCTGCACCGCCTGGCGCGCGTCCTTGATGGTCACCTTGTTGTAGAGGATCGTTGCGGGCTTGCACAAAAGGTTCGGCGCAACCACGGCCAGCAAGGTGGTGAAGCCGTCCTTGTTGTTGGTCAGCGCATTGGTGAACGCCTGCTCGACGGCGCCGCCGCGCGGACCAAGAAGCAGATCGATATGAGCAACCTCGTTACCATCGCCGACAAGCGACTCGCCGACACACGTACCACTGATTTTGGGCATGAAACCCCCTCCCTAATGGGCTGATTGCAACGTTACAAAGCCTAAGGCGCTGGCGGGACACCGCCGGCGGCAAGCCGATGGAAGTGGCTTGGCTAAAGCGCCTCCGTCCGCAACTCCTGGTTAGAGCTCCGCGGGGAGAACATAAGCCGGGGCCCGAAGGATCGGCAAGTTGATTGTTCGACGCAGTGAATGGCGGGTTTCCGGCCCTATTTGGGCCTGTCGAGCGCGTCGAGCGCGTCGGCGAACAAGGTCGCCACCGTTAGATCGGCAGATGTGCCCGGGTTCAGCCCCCGCTCCTTGAGCGCGCGGTCGAAGGCAGCGAGCGGCGCCGCCATGGCTTCGGGCGCCTCACATTGCTCGAAGCTCGCTTCGATCGGGCCCGCCTCCTCGAGCACATGAGCGGCGGCTCCAGCCCCGAATTTCCGCTCGATCAACGTGTCGGGGAGGTGCGCCAGGAAGCCGAGATAGACGCGCGTCACCACCCAGGGCTGCTCACCCCAGCGTTCGCGCCCGTGCCTCAGCCATTTGAGGCCGAGATCGAAGATATCGGCGAAGGCATGGGTGTAGTTCCAGGCGATGCGGTCGCGGGTCTCCGCCGCACCCATGGCCTCGAGCAGGGTCACGCCGGGCTCAGAGGCAACGTCATGCTCAGGCGCCTCGCCGAGGCCGCCTGGTGCCGCTGACCGGATTGCGCGATAGGCTTCGCGCGCGTCGTCGAGACTGAGTCCTTCAAGGATGCGGGCAAGGCGGCTGTGCAGATTGCCGCTGCGGCGATCGAGAGCGGCCCCCGCGAGTGGTGCGGCCAGGAGGATGATGCCGAGATTGGTATTTTGCCCGACGGCGGCCCTCGTCGCTTCCACGGCGAGCCGAATGCGTGTGCCGACGATGAGCCCCCTTTGCCCGATGATCGGCGCGGCCGCCGCGGCACTTTGCTCGAAGTCGGCGACGCTCATGCGGTGACCGTCACTGAGGCGATGCACGTTACCGGGCTTCAGCGCATCGAGCTCGGCAAGGCAGGAATCATGGAAAGCTCGCGAAAGCGCCTCGGGGTTTGATGGCCTGGTCAAGCGCCCTCTTGGCCCTTGAGGCACGCTGGCGGAAGCGCCGCATTGAGGAAGGCGCCGACGAGATGATCAGCGATGGCGAGCCGGCTCACGCGCTGCAACCCGTTCCAGGCCGGCATGGAGTTCACCTCGAGCACGAGGAAGGCTCCGTCAGGCGCCTGGATGATGTCAACCCCGGCATAGTCGGCGCCGACTGAGGACGCGGCGCGCACCGCAAGATCGACGAGCTCCTGGCTTGCGATGGCCGCCTTGGCGCGCGCGCCCTGCTTGATATTGGTGATCCAGCTCGAGCCGTGTCTGATCATGGAGGCGATGACGTGGCCGGAGCACACGAACAGCCGCCAATCCTGGTGGTGCTCCTGCGCCGGCGGAACGAACTCTTGCAGATAATAGACCCCGTTCACCTCCTCGGGCGAGGCGAGATCGGCAAGCGCGGTGATGAGCCGCAAGCCTTTGCCTTGCGCCCCGAACAGCGGCTTTTGCACCAGCTTCTTGCCCTCGCCGAGCAGGGCGGCGGCAAACTGCTCGGCCTCTTCCCGATTGACGCCGGCAAACGTGCGTGGCGTGGGCACCCCGGCGCGCTCGAGGAAGAAGGTGGTCGTCGACTTGTCGACGCAGCGCTCAATGGCGCGGGCGTCGTTCCACACCGTCACGCCGAGCTCCCGCAGCGCATGCAGCACGCCGAGATAGAGAGTGACCTCCTCGAAGCTGCCCCCTGGAACGAAGCGTACGAACGCCCCCTCAGGCAAGCGGTCGCCAAGTCCCGGGATGGCAAGTCCGGTCGCCGTGTCGCTGGAGAAGCCGCAAGCGTTGAGCGGCGCGAGCAGGGGGGTAAGCCCCCGCCGCTTGAAGGCTCTGAGCAGGGTGCGCCCGTGCCAGTCGCGCCCGTCGCCGAACATCACGATGGTGGCGTCGTCGGGGCTCTCAGGGCGCATGGTCGTCAGGAGAAGGAGCGCGAGAGGATGGCGGTGTCGATGCGCCCGCCCTCGAAGCTCTCCCCGGTCTTGAGCGAGGTCACGGTCACCATGGCCGGGCTG
>JBGQMX010000196.1:0-2923 GCA_041500805.1 Methyloceanibacter sp. | reverse complement strand
CGTTGACGACGGCCAAGCCAGCGATGAGCGCGAGCCCACCCGTAATAAAGATGAGCGCCCGGCTGGCGATGAACTCCTTCATCAGGCTCGAATAGGCATCCCCTTCCAAGAGCATGCCGAAGACCATGCCGACGCCGATGGTCAGCATCACCGGTCCCATCAGTCGCGCGAGATATGTCGAATTGGTCATTTTGCCCTCCCCTTCCAGTTTTTTGAAGCGGCTCGTCGAAGACGCCCACAGGCTGGCGAATCCAGCCAGCCACGCAAGCGCCGCGCCCTGCCGCCCAAGTCCGAGGCGAGAAGGCACCGCCTTGCGTTCCCACACCGCACCGGCATCGACTTTGTCTAAGTGAAGGGCGCCAATGTATAATTTTTGCCAGGCTAACCCCCGGCGCCCTGGAATAAGCCCATGTTAAGCCGAACCCGTTGGAAGGCAAGCCGTACCAAGAGCGTTGCAACACCGCAGCAATGGCGGAAAAGACTCTGCCGATGAAGGCTTGGCCGGACCGTGAGGCGGCCTCGGCAATCCCCGAACCGCGGCGTGGCAATTTGGCTTAACCCCGCAGCAGCAAGGGAATTCTTGCGGGCTCGGCCCAAGCAGTTTAAGCCTCGTCATCATTCTGCCGTGCTTCACCTTGAATTGCGGGCCCGGAGGCCTGTTCCCGCCGGTCGCCCCCCGCCGCAACCGAGGTACATAGACCCGTGAATCAGGACGCTTCGACCGACACGCCGACGCGCTCGAAAAGCGCCGCCGCCTCGTATCGCTGGTTTGCGCTCCTCGTGCTCCTGGCCGTGACCATCGGCGGCGTGCTCCTTTACTGGCGCCATGCCGAGATCTACCCGTCCACCGACAACGCCTATACCGGCGCCAATATCGTGCGCGTGGCCTCGCAAGTCTCCGGGCCCGTGATCCGCGTCTATGTCAAGGACGACGACAAGGTCGCAACCGGCGATCCCCTCTTCGACATCGACCCCGTGCTTTACGACGCGGCGCTCCGCAACGCGCGCGCGCAATTCGACGCCGCCGCTTCGGCGGCCGGCACCGCGGCCGACGCTCTGAAGGCCGCCGCGCAGACGCTCGAGGACAAGCGCGTGGCGCTCGAGGACGCGCTTGGCAAATATCGCGACGCCAAGGACGCGCGGAAGGAGGGCGAGCCCCCGTCAGACGCGCTCACCACGGCGCTGAAAGCTTGGCACGATGCGTGGCAGGCCTTCGACGACGCCGAGAGCGAATTCGCCAAGGCCCAAGACAACAAGCTGACGGTGACGACACCCACGGTGCAGCTCAGAGCCGCGTCCGCCCAGCTCGACAAGGCAACCCACGAACGGGTGAAGACCCACGTCACATCCTCTGCCAACGGCTGGGTCTCCAATGTCAGCTTGCGGCCGGGCACGGTGGTGCAGGCCGGCACACCGGCCTTCGCCGTGATCGAAGACGGGAATTGGTGGGTTGACGCCAACTTCAAGGAGACCGATCTCGGCCGCATCAAGGCGGGTCAGAAGGCGACCATCCGCCTCGACATGTATCCCGGCCTCACCCTCGACGGTGCGGTGGAGAGCATCAGCGCGGGCTCAGGCGCGACCTTCTCCGTGCTGCCGCCGGAGAACGCCACCGGCAACTGGGTGAAGGTCACTCAGCGCTTCCCGGTGCGGATCAGAATCACGAGCGCGCCAAACCCGGACAAGCCGTTGCGCTCGGGCGCGAGCGCCACGGTGACGATCGACACCGCCGAGACCACGCAAGGCCAGCAATGAGCCTAGAGCAGCGCGGGCGTGGCAAGGGCCGGAAGCGAAAGCCCCCTGCTGAGCCGCCGCGGCCGATCCAAGCGGCCCCGCCGCCCCTGCCCCCGAGGCCGCTCGCGTTCGAACGTCCGCCGATCCCCCTCGTCATAGCCGTGGTCCTGACCGCGGTCCTCGAGGTGCTCGACATCACCATCGTCAACGTGGCGATCCCGCATATGCTGGGCGCCTTCGGCGCGACTTCCGACCAGATCACCTGGGTCCTCACCTCCTACATCGTCTCCGCCGCCGTGGTGATGCCGCTGACCGGCTATCTCTCCACCTGGCTCGGGCTAAGGCGGCTTCTGATGCTTGCCATTTGCGGCTTCGTGGTGTCGTCGGCCTTGTGCGGCATGGCCTGGAACCTGGAGAGCATGGTGCTGTTCCGCCTGGCCCAAGGTATTTTCGGCGCACCGCTCGTCCCCTTGAGCCAGGCGATCCTGTTCGACGCCTTCCCGCGGAACCGGCATGGCCAGGCGCTCGCCATTTTCGGGCTCGGCATCATGGTGGCGCCGGTGATCGGCCCCGCGCTCGGCGGCTGGCTGACCGAGACCTATTCCTGGCGGATGGTGTTCTACATCAACATCCCGATCGGCCTCTGCGCGCTCCTGCTGTCGGTCGGCTATCTGCCGCAGAGGGCCATCAGAGACATCAAGACCGACTGGGTCGGCATGGGACTCCTGGTGCTGGCGGTCGGCGCGCTCCAGTTCGTGCTCGATCAGGGCCAGATGCGCGACTGGTTCAACTCCCATCTCATCGTCGTGGGCACCATCGTCACGGTATTCGCCGGCGCGGCCTTCTTTCTCAGAGGCTGGAACAAGCCGGACAACATCATCGACCTGTCGCTGCTGAAGGACCGCAATTTCGTCGTGGGCACGCTTGCCATCACCGCCTATGGCATCAGTCTGTTCGGCTGGATGGCGCTCATGCCGCTGCTCAGCCAGCGGCTGCTCGGCTACCCGCCGGCGTTGGCGGGAACCCTCTTCATCCCCCGTGCACTGGTCAGCGCGCTCACTTTGGCGATCACCGGCGGCATCCTCATCCGCCTGTTCGACGCGCGCTATCTCGTCGCCGCGGGCCTCGTCATGACCGCGCTCGGCACGATCCTCATGTCGCACTACTCCTTATACGTGGACTATTGGGG
>JBGQMX010000195.1:0-2927 GCA_041500805.1 Methyloceanibacter sp. | reverse complement strand
GCCGTCGCCGATATCGACCACGCCAGCATTTTCGCCCGGGCCCTGGATCACTTGCGGGCCTTCGGTCGGGAGCTTCTTGAGCCAGATGCGCGAGGATTTATAGGAGCAGTGCTCCGACCACATCACCGAGAAGATGCCGAGCTCGGTCAGCGACGGCTCGCGACCGAGCCCCGTGACCAGCAGGCGGTATTCCTCGGGCGATAGCCCGTGCTCCCTGATGATGTCCTCGGTGAGGGCGTCGGCCGCCCTGGGCGCTCGTGCTGCGACGCTCAATGGAGCGTCTCCACCAGCGAGAGGAACATCTTGGCGCCGTCGGTGCCGGAGAGCGCAGGATCGGCGAGGCGTTCCGGGTGCGGCATGAGCCCAAGCACGGTGCCGGTCTCGTTGTAGATGCCAGCGATATTGTTGGCCGAGCCGTTGGGATTGGCGGAGGACGTGACCTCGCCCCTTCGATCGCAATAGCGGAAGGCGACGCGGCCTTCGCCTTCGAGCCGTGCCAGCGTCGCCGCGTCGGCGAAATAGAGGCCGTCTTTATGCGCGATTGCGAACCTGACGACCTCGCCCGCCCGATAGCGGCGCGTGTAGGCCGTGTCGTTGCGCTCGACCCTGAGATGCACGTCCTTGCAGATGAATTTGAGCGAGGCGTTGCGCATGAGCACGCCGGGCAGGAGCCCGGCCTCGGTCAAGACCTGGAAGCCGTTGCAGATGCCGAGCACGGGGGTGCCGGTACGCGCGCGGGCCACCACCTCGCGCATCACCGGCGAATGCGCCGCCATGGCGCCGGAGCGGAGATAGTCGCCATAGGAGAAGCCGCCGGGAAGCACGATGAGATCGCTCGCGGGGATCTCCTGGTCGCCATGCCAGACCATGGAAGGCGGGCGCCCGGTCGCGGCTTCCAGTGCCACGGCTGCGTCGCGGTCGCAATTCGATCCGGGAAAGACGATGACGCTCGCTTTCATGGGTCCAACACGTGGCCTCGGACGTCCAATTCTCTTCTTGTCATGCCCGGCCTTGTGCCGGGCATCCACGTCTTTCTTTTTTCAAATCGTGGATGGCCGGGACAAGCCCGGCCATGACGGGCCTGCAAACGTTCGGGGATGAGGCTAGGCCGCCTCGAGCTCATAGGCGTAGTTCTCGATGATGGTGTTGGCGAGAAGCTGCTCGCACATGCGCTCGATCTCGGCGCGGGCGCGATTGGGATCGCTCTCCTCCACCTCGACCTCGATATATTTGCCCTGGCGGACATTGCCAACCGAGCCGAAACCGAGCGCATGCAGCGCTCCGGCGATCGCTTTCCCTTGCGGGTCGAGCACCCCGGGCTTGAGCGTGATGGTGATGCGCGCCTTCATGCCGGCAAGGGCCGCCTTCGTCCTATTTCGAGCGCACCAGCACCGGGCCCGAGCGTGCCCGCGTCGGGTTGTCCACATGCAGCCCGAGCCGGCGCGCGACCTCCTGATAGGCTTCGACCAGGCCGCCCATGTCGCGGCGGAAGCGGTCCTTGTCGAGCTTGTTCTGCGTCTCGATGTCCCACAGCCTGCAGCAATCGGGCGAGATCTCGTCGGCGAGGATGACGCGCATCACGTCGTTCTCCCACAGCCTGCCGAACTCGCATTTGAAATCCACGAGCTTGATGCCGACGCCGAGAAAGAGCCCCGACAGGAAGTCGTTGATGCGGAGCGCGAGCGACATGACGTCGTCGATCTCCTGGGGCGTGGCCCAGCCGAAAGCGGTGATGTGCTCCTCGGTGACCATCGGGTCGCCGAGCTGGTCGGACTTGTAATAGAACTCCACGATCGAGCGGGGCAGAGCCGTCCCCTCGTCGATGCCGAGCCTGGTCGAGAGCGAGCCGGCGGCGACGTTGCGCACCACGACCTCGAGCGGAATGATCTCGACCTCGCGGATCAGCTGCTCGCGCATGTTGAGCCGCTTGATGAAATGCGTCGGCACGCCGACCTCTCCGAGCTTCTGGAACAGATACTCGGAGATGCGGTTGTTGAGGACGCCCTTGCCTTCGATCTTGTCGTGCTTCTTGTTGTTGAAGGCGGTGGCGTCGTCCTTGAAGTGCTGGATGAGCGTGCCGGGCTCGGGGCCCTCATAGAGAATCTTGGCCTTGCCTTCGTAGACGCGCCGGCGGCGGTTCATGTTTGGTTCCTCACTCACGGATGGCTCTGACTGCTGACAAACGCCAAATGCGCGGGGGAGAGGTCACCCAAACCGCGCGCAATTTGTAAATTGCCATCGCCGGAATCGATCAAGGGGTCTTGAGGCGACCTTAGCGTAAGGGGAGGGGGCATACAACGTCCGCTGGGCCGCATGCGATTTCTCCCCTGGATTTGTTGATTTCCCGGCCTTTGGGGGCTATCCCTCGGCCTAAGAGGCGCTTAGTTTCCCCCATAATTTCTGCGGGTTTCGCCCCTCGATTCGGCGAGGGGCTCAAGGAGGCGGCGAGCAGATGGTAAGCTTTGAGGATCGCGAGAAGGGGTATGAGCGGAAATTCGCCCATGACGAGGAGCTGAAGTTCAAGGCGAACGCGCGTCGGAACAAGCTGCTTGGCCTGTGGGCGGCCGAGCTGATGGGGATCAAGGGCGACGAGGCGCAGGCCTATGCGCGCGAGGTGATCAAGGCCGACATGGAGCTTCCGGGGGAGGAGGACGTCTTCCGCAAGATCAGGCGGGATTTCGATGCCAAGGGCGTCGCGCAGTCCGACCACCAGATCCGCAACAAGATGGCGGATTTGATGGGCGAGGCGATCGTCGAACTCGAAACCGAAGCCAAGGGTTGAGTGGCGGCCGATGCGCGAGGATCGCTTCCGCAAGGCGGCAAAAGAGCGCCGCACGCTGTTCAACGCCTGGCTCACCCTCAATAACCCCTTCCTCATTGAGCTGATCGGGGAGGCGGGCTGGGACTGCCTCACCATCGATCAGCAG
>JBGQMX010000194.1:0-2930 GCA_041500805.1 Methyloceanibacter sp. | reverse complement strand
CTCGCGCTCAGCGACAACGAGATTGGCGGGGTGCTTGAGGCGCAGGGCAAGCTCGAGGAGGCGCTCGCCGCCTACCGTGACGGTCTTGCGATCGCCAAGGCGCTGGCCGCCAAGGACGCCAGCAACACCGCCTGGCAGCGCGATCTCGCGCTCAGCGACGACGAGATCGGCAGGGTGCTTGAGGCGCAGGACAAGCTCGATGAGGCCCTCGCTGCCTATCGCGAGGGCCTGGCGATCGCCCAGGCGCTTGTGGCCAAGGACGTCAGCAATACCCAATGGCAGCGAGATGTCTCGGCGCGCGACGCCAAGATCGGCGAACTGCTCCAAGCGCAGGGCAAGCTCGAGGAGGCGCTCGCCGCCTACCGTGACAGTCTTGCGATCGCCAAGGCACTGGCCGCCAAGGACGCCAGCAATACCCAATGGCAGTTAGATCTCTCGCTCAGCGACGACAGGATCGGCTGGGTGCTTGAGGCACAGGGCAAGCTTGAGGAGGCGCTCGCCGCCTACCGTGACGGCCTCGTGATCGCCAAGGTCCTGGTGGCCAAGGACGCCAGCAACACCGACTGGCAGCACAATCTCTCGATCAGCGACAACAAGATCGGCGGGGTGCTTGAGGCTCAGGGCAAGCTCGATGAGGCGCTCGCCGTCTACCGTGACGGCCTCGCGATCGGCAAGGGGCTGGTCGCCGAGGACGCCAGCAATACTCAATGGCAGCGCGATCTCTCGGTCAGCGACAACAAGATCGGCGACCTGCTCATGGCGCAGGGTAAGCTCGATGAGGCGCTCGCCGCCTATCACGACGGCCTCGCCATCGCCAAGGCGCTGGTGGCCACGGACGCCAGCAATACCGACTGGCAGAACGATCTCTCGATCAGCGACGGCAAGATCGGCGACGTGCTCGAGGCGAAGGGCAAGCTCGATGAGGCGCTCGCCGCCTACCGCGACGGGCTCGCCATCACCAAGGCGCTGATGGCCACGGACGCTAGCAATACCGACTCGCAGACGAATCTCTCGGTCATCGATGAGAGGATCGGCGACGTGCTCGTGGCGCAAGGCAAGCTCGACGAGGCGCTCGCCGCCTACCGTGACGGCCTCGCGATCCGCAAGGCAGTGGTCGCCAAGGACGCCAGCAATACTCAATGGCAGCGCGATCTCTCGATCAGCGACGAGAGGATCGGCGAGGTGCTTGAGGCGCAGGGGAAGCTCGAGGAGGCGTTCGCCGCCTACCGTGACAGCCTCGCGATCCGCAAGGCCCTATTAGCCAAGGACGCCAGCAATACCGATTGGCAGAGCGATCTCCAATCCAGTATCGAAGAGATCGGTGGTCTAGCTTATAAATTCGTGCTGGCCCATGATTTCGCCACGGCGCTCGAAGCCGCCGATGAGGCCATCTCTCTCGCGCCCGACCAGATCTGGCTATACACAAACCGCGCCCATGCCCTCATGTTCCTCGGCCGTGTGAGCGAGGCGCGGGCGCTCTATCTCCAGTATCGCGGCACCAAGGTGCAGGACGAGAAGTCCTGGGAGACCGCTGTCCTCGACGACTTTACCGATCTGCGTAAGGCTGGGCTCACCAGCCCGCTGATGGACGAGATCGAGAAGCAGTTCACGGCAGCGGGCTAAATGGCTTCGACCAGCCAGGCTACGCCACCCGCGAAATGTCCGTTCTAGGTCAGTCGGCGACATCAGCGCCATGCGTCGATGTCCGAAAGGAGCCCGGAAGCGGACATTGAACTGAGCTGCGTGAATGTCGCCGAAGAACACCGGCGCGGTGTTTCCAAATCGACCTTCCCTGCTATGGAATGATGGTCTCCCTGCTCCTTGAATTAGGGACAGACCTATCCAACCCATTGAGATGCGAGGGCCTTCTGCTGGGATAAGACGGCGCTGTCCCTGCAATTTGGCAAAATCACCCTGCATTTCCCCAAATTGCAGGGAGAGACAGGTTGGCTTCGGACTGCCAGCACAGCCACACTAAGTACCTGTTATAGAACGATTTTGTGTCTTTCGGGGACACGTTGAATTCGCGGCCGAATTCAGCGCTGTTTTCGCGTCCTCGGATTCGGTTCTAAGTGGCAGAGACAATTCCGGGCCAAATTCCGTCGCGCCCCGTTAAGAAAGTCTCTCGGGCGGCATTTGGGGGTCAACTTTCCATTTTGGTGAGGATGGTGGAACCGCTCGGGAAGCCGCGAAGGCACGCCTGTCGAACGTGCGGCGGACGCGAAGGGGCGCGCTTATCGTGCGTGAAAACCAAGCAGCCTCCGCTGGGCGGTCCAGTCGACCGGTATTTCAAGCGCCAGTCGCATCAACTTCTTGGCGGTGAGTTGAGGCGGATTTTTGCCGTTAACAATCGCAGTGATGATATCGGGCGCCAACGAAGAAAGGCGCAAGAGGCGAGAGACGTAGCCGGGCGTCACGTGCTCCTGGCTGGCAATAGCATGCAGAGTCAGCCCACTTTTCTGCATCAGGAGCTCCTGGATGTCGTGAGCTCGAGCGACGATTCGTAACAGTGCGGGATCGGCCTCTGTCCGATCATTGGTGTTCTCAACGAGCATCTTCATTTCACGGCCGACGCGCTGTAGCCGCGCCCTTACCGTCAGCGTCAGAACGGCCATAGCCTCGTTGTCGGGCGTCCCTCGTTGCGTCACCAGATCGATCGAGCCTGACCCGAGCAGCTCGATCAGGCGCGATCGACGGACACTGATCTCGACGCGATCGGGTCTGATGTCGACCCTGCTAATCAGCGTCATCAGCATGGCGCGGATCCGGTCTGGCGTAAGGGATTCGATCTCTTTCGCGATTTTAACGCCACGAGCGATTAGCTGGCTCTGTGCAGCCCCATCAACGTGTTCTTCGCGGATCACATTGAGAACCGCTCCCTCATCGGCGAGAAAGCTTCGAAGTTTTGTGATGACGAGGGTCTCAAGATT
>JBGQMX010000193.1:0-3097 GCA_041500805.1 Methyloceanibacter sp. | reverse complement strand
GCAGCGCTCCTCGCCGTTCGGGTAGCGCCGGAGCGCGTGCTCGCCGCGGAAGCGCGGGGAGAGCGGCCCCTTCTCGAAGGGGTAGTTGAGCGTCGCCTTGGGCGCCACGAAATATTTCAGAGCAAGCCAGAAGGCTGACAGAAACTCTATCAGCAACAACGACTTGGCGGCCTCAGCCAGACGCTTCACGCGCGCTCTCCTCTTAGGCCCAACGCTGCCAGAGCTGCAAGATCGCCGCCACGATCACGACAGAAGCGAGCGACAAGGGCAGGAAGACCTTCCAGCCGAGCCGCATCAGCTGATCGTAGCGGTAACGCGGTACCATGGCCTTCACCATGGCGATCAGAAAGAACAAGAAGCAAACCTTGAGCACGAACCATAGCACGCCTGGAATCCAGGTGAAGGGTGCCACGGGAAACGGCGGCAGCCAGCCACCCAGGAACAGGACGGTGCCGAGCCCGCACATGAGCACGATGGCAACATATTCCCCCAGCATGAACAGCATATAGGGGGTCGAGGAATATTCGACCATGAAGCCAGCGACGAGCTCGGACTCGGCCTCGAGCAGGTCGAAAGGCGCCCGGTTGGTCTCGGCCAGCGCCGAGATAAAGAACACCACGAACATCGGGAAGAGCGGCAGCCAATACCAGCCGAACAGACCGAATCTCCCGTCTTGCGCCTCCACGATGGCGGAGAGATTGAGCGAGCCCGCGCACAGCAGCACGGTGATGATGACGAAGCCGATCGAGACCTCGTAGGAGACCATCTGCGCGGCTGAGCGGAGTGCGGCGAGGAAGGCGTATTTGGAGTTCGACGCCCAGCCCGCCATGATCACGCCGTAGACTTGAAGGCTCGAGATGGCGAAGATGAAAAGCACGCCGACATTGAGGTCAGCCACCTCCCAGCCTTTGGCGACGGGCATGACGGCCCAGGCCGACAGCGCGAGGCCGGCGGTGACGACAGGCGCCAGCAGGAAGATACCCTTATTGGCGCCGGCCGGAATGATCGGCTCCTTGAACACGAATTTGAGGAGATCGGCGAAAGACTGCCATAGCCCCCAAGGGCCGACCACGTTCGGCCCGCGCCGCATCTGCACCGCGGCCCAGACCTTGCGGTCGGCATAGAGCAAAAACGCCACGATGATCAGAAGCGTGACGAGGAGCGCCACGCTTTGCACCACGATGAGGGCGAGCGGCAAGCCGTAGGTCGACCAGAACTCAGCCATCGGTGCCGGTTGCCTTGTCGCTCGCGCCCGCATGCAGCGCGCTCAAATTGGCCATGATGGCGGAGGCGCGGGCGACCGGATTGGTGAGGTAGAAATCCTCGATCGCCTTCCCGAAGCGCTCCTTGCCGGCCTTGGAAGGCTGTTTGGCAAGACGCTCGATGGCCGAGGCATCGGCAGGATCGATCAGATCGAGCAGCGCCAAATGCGGATGCGCCTCGAACATCTTGGTGCGGAGCTGTTGGGTGGAGTCGAACGGCAACGTCCGGCGGAGGACGCCTGACAGCGCCCTGAGGATCGTCCAATCCTCGCGCGCCTCGCCCGGCGGGAAGACAGCGCGCGCCGTCATCTGCACGCGGCCTTCGGTGTTCACGTAGGTCCCATCCTTCTCGGTATAGGCAGCACCCGGAAGGATCACGTCGGCGCGATGGGCGCCCCGGTCGCCGTGGCTCCCTTGATAGATGACGAAGGCGTCTCCTAGCCTCTCCATGTCGATCTCGTCGGCGCCGAGCAGATAGAGGATTTCGATCTTGCCCTTGGCGGCAGCTTCGAGCATGGACTCGACGTCGAGACCGCCTTTGGCCGGCACGAGGCCGAGATCGAGACCTGCCACGCGCGCGGCGGCAATGTGCAGGACATTGAAGCCGTTCCAGGACAGCGCCGGCTTGAGCGCGCCCATGGCAGATGCGGCCTTGGCGGCAAGGGCGAGCACCGCCGCGCCATCGGGCCGGGCAAGCGCCGATTGGCCGAGGATCAGCATGGGCCGCTCAGCCCCTTCGAGCTTCTTGAGGTAGGGATGGGAGCCGTCGGCGATTTTGGCGAGGGTCTCGGGGCCGGCGCCGAGATGGTCGTAAGCATAGGTAAGATCGGCATCCTCACCGATCAGCCCGATAGGAAGCTTCCGTTGGGCCTGGCGCATCCGCTTGCGGATGCGGGCATTGAGCACCGGGGCCTCGTGGCGCGGATTGGTGCCGACGAAGAGAATGGCGTCGGCCTGGTCGATGCCGGCGATGGTGGAATTGAAGAGATAGGTGGCGCGGCCAAGAGCCGGATCGAGCTTTGAACCATCCTGGCGGCAGTCGATGTTGGGCGAGCCGAGCGCGGCGGTGAGGAGCTTCAACGCGAACATCTCCTCAGCCGCGGCGAGGTCGCCGGCGATTGCCCCGAAGCGCTTTCCGTCGAGCCCCTTGAGCTTGGCGGCGATGACGCCAAAGGCCTCGTCCCAGGTCGCCTCCTCGAGCTTGCCATTCCGCCTCACATAGGGGCGGTCGAGCCTCTGGGTGCGCAGCCCGTCCCAGACATGGCGGGCCTTGTCGGAGATCCACTCCTCGTTGATGGCGTCGTTGACGCGCGGCAGGATGCGCATGACCTCGCGACCGCGGGCATCGACGCGGATGGCGCTGCCGAGCGCGTCCATGACGTCGATCGACAGCGTCTTGGTGAGCTCCCAGGGGCGCGCCATGAAGGCATAAGGCTTGGAGGTCAGCGCGCCCACGGGGCAGAGATCGACCACGTTCCCCGACAGGTTCGACAGCATGCCCTGCTCAAGATAGGTGGTGATCTCCATGTCCTCGCCGCGGCCGATGGCGCCAAGCTCCTCGACGCCGGCGACCTCGGTCATGAAGCGCACACAGCGCGTGCAGTGGATGCAGCGCGTCATGAAGCTGCCGATCAGAGGCCCGAGATATTTGTCCTCCACCGCGCGTTTGTTGTCCTGGAAGCGGCCGGCGTCGAAGCCATAGGCCATGGTCTGGTCCTGCAGGTCGCACTCGCCGCCCTGGTCGCAGATTGGGCAGTCGAGCGGATGATTGATGAGCAGGAACTCGAGCACGCCTTCGCGCGCCTTCTTCACCGTCTCGGAGTCGGTGATGATGG
>JBGQMX010000192.1:0-3160 GCA_041500805.1 Methyloceanibacter sp. | reverse complement strand
GGTGGTTGTCGAGCGCCTGATAGACATTGGCGAGCGTCTGCGTCTCGACCCCTTGGGTGGCGTCGACCACCAGCAGCGAGCCCTCGCAGGCGGCGAGGCTGCGGTTCACCTCATAGGCGAAATCCACATGGCCCGGCGTATCGATCAGATTCAGCTCATAGAGCTCGCCGTTGCGCGCGCGGTAGTCGAGGCGCACGGTCTGCGCCTTGATGGTGATGCCGCGCTCCCGCTCGATGTCCATGGAATCGAGCACCTGCTCCTTCATCTCCCGCGCCGTAAGCCCGCCGCATAGCTGGATGAGCCGGTCTGCCAGCGTCGACTTGCCGTGGTCGATATGGGCGATGATGGAGAAGTTGCGGATGTGGGAGAGCGGCGGAGCCTCGGAATTCGTCATGGTCGGCTTGGTACGGGAGCAAGCCGCTCAGGGTCAAGCGCCGCGGCTCGCGCAATTGCGTCGAAACAGTGGGCGGAACCGCCCTATTGTGGTAGCCGTTCGATTCTAGAGGTTCCTGGTTTTGGCGAATCGCAGAAATTCAACGGAGGCATCTGATGCTCAAGAAAGTAATGTTTGCTGCCGTCGCGACCGGTCTCGTCGCTGCCGTCGCGCTCCCGATCCAGTTCACGCAGGTCGAGGCGGCAGGCCCGCTGACCTGCAAAGAGGCCGCGAAGCTCAAATTTCCCGCCGATCATGCGGCGCGCTCGGCCTACAAGAAGGGCTGCAAGGCTGCCTGGAAGGCGCATAAGAGCGCGGTCAAGAGCGCCTGACCTTAGCGCTTTACCAACAAGATCACGTTTTCGGAGAACGGGACCCTCGCGGTCCCTTTCTCTTTTGTGAGGATGCGGCGCGGCTCAAAATTGGGTGGATTTAGAGCGCCTTGAGCGCCAAGAAGAGCTACTCCGGAGACGTCCGCCGACGTCAACGGACTAGCAACAACGTTTCCGAAATCTACAGGTTGCGGAAGAACCGTGTTGACGAGAGCGCCAGATTTGGCGCCATATTCCCGCGCGCAACTTGTCGGTGTAACCTGACGGAGTAACTCAATGGTTAAGAAAGTATTTTTGGCTGCGGCTGCGTCCCTCATCATGGCCAGTGCCACGATGACCATGGCGCCCGCGCCGGCGATGGCCTGCAGCGGCTGCCATAAGGCTGCGAAGGCGATGTACCCCCTCGATCGGACGGCCCGCAAGGCTTACAAGAAGCATTGCAAGGCCTACTACAAGGCCCACAAAAAGCACCATCTGTTCGGCAAATAGTCGAGCGTTGAGGTGTGTTGCTAAAGGGATCCGCGCCAGAAGCGGGTCCCTTTTCATTTTCTGAGCCAAGAACTTCCGAGCCAAGAATTTCCGAGTGAAGAGCGCTGGCGTCGATCCCGCCCGTCAAATCCCGGCGTACCATTCGTAGCCGAGATCTTCCCAGAAGCCGCCGTGGCCGCCGCGAATGCCGGCGATGCCGTCCACCGCCTCGATGCGCATCACATATTTCGCCATCTTGTAGCCGAGCTGCCGCTCCACGCGCAGCCTGAGCGGCGCGCCGTGGGGAACAGGCAGAACCTGATCGTTCATCTCGTAGGCGAGAATGGTCTGCGGATGGAAGGCGTCGGCCAGCCCGACCGACTCGTAATATTTGTCGGCCTCGGTGCCGGTCTGTCCAAGCGTATCGGCGCAATAGAAGACGATGTAGCGCGCGTCTGGCTTGAGCCGCGCGGCATCGAGCAGGCCCTTTAGCGGCACGCCCTTCCATTTGCCGATGCAGCTCCATCCCTCCACGCAGTCGTGCCGCGTGACTTGCGTGCGCGAGGGCATCGCCCGCAATTCGGCAAGCGATAGCTCGAGCGGCTGCTCGACGAGACCGCCCACGACGAGCTTCCAGTCGGCGAAGCCCTTCTCCGCATGGGCCTTGTAGTCGGGGTCGTCGGGATCGGTCGAGCCGTTGGCCTTGAACTCTGGCGAGAGGTCGGCCTCGCTATATTCCCGCGCGAGCGCTGTGGGCGAGAGCAATGCTCTTTGCGTGACGCGCGTCAGCGTCTCGGCCGAATCGAGGACGCGGCGTACGAAAGGTTGGTCCGACAGGTCGTCGCAGCCGCCGAGGAGAGCGGTGCTTGCCGCGGCGAGCCCACGGGTGAGGAAACCGCGCCGGTCAAGTCTGCGCTCACCGCTCATGGCTGACCCTCGGCGGGGTCGATGACATAACGGCCGGTGATCATGGAGCGGAGATTGTTCCAGACGCCGGAGATGAGCACCATGACGAGATGCACCACGACGAAGATCACGATGCCGCTCGCCGCGATGAAATGAAGGGTGCGCGCGGTCTGCCTGCCGCCGAGCATGTCGAGGAGGAAGGGAAAGGCGGCGTCCATGCCCGGCGACATGGTGAGGCCGGTGAGCAGCATCAGCGGCAGAAGGATGAGCGCCACGAACAGATAAGTGAGCTTCTGCAGCACGTTGTAGCGCTTGGCCTTCTCACCCTTGGGAAATTTGAGCCGCGCATGCTCCCAGATAGAGGGGCCGATATGCTTGAGCTCTTGGCCGGAAGGGGTGAGATCGCGGCGCAAATGGCCGCTCGCTAGGCTCCAGATGAGATAAGCGAGCCCGTTCAGCACGAAAGCCCAAGCGAAGAAGAAATGCCAGCGCCGTCCGGTAGAGAGGTCGCGATGGCCGGGAAGCGTCACGCTCCACGGAAAGCCACGCTCCTCGAAGCCCCCCTCGGGGTCCGCGGCAGCGCCAAGGACGCCGGTGGTGTCGAAGCTGTGGCCGAGCACCATGGTGACGCCCTTGATGCTGTCGCCATCCTCCATGGCAGCCATGGCCAGGACGGGATCGTCGAAGTTGGATTTCGAGCCGAGATAGAGCGCGGGATGGGCGTTGAAAATCTGCAGGCCGCTCATCAGGAGGACGAGCAGCACCAACGCATTCACCCAGTGGGTGAGGCGTACGGCGCCGGAATGGCGATAGATGACTTCGCGTTTCTCCATGGCCTCTAGATACGGTTCACCGGCGTGTCTGGATGCAAAGGTTCAGCTTGCTCCCCGCTCCCCCCTTGTGGGGGAACACGCGCGCCTATGGGTGCGCGGAGGGGAGAGCCCCGAGTATTTAGTCTTGAACCCCCCTCCCTATCCCTCCCCCACAAGGGGGGAGGGGAGAGCAAGCGGCGGTGCCGTCG
>JBGQMX010000191.1:0-3287 GCA_041500805.1 Methyloceanibacter sp. | reverse complement strand
GCTGCTCGCTTGCCCCCGTGTAGATCATTTTGAGTGCTTTGCCGCCGCACTGCTTGTGAACGATTGGCTTGAAGGCAGCATCGCCGAGTAGAGGCTTGAAGACCTGGTATTCGTCCGGGTCGACGACTCCTTGCACGATATTCTCGCCGAGCCCCCACGCGGCGTTGATCAGCACGACGCGATCAAACCCCGTTTCGGTGTCGATCGAGAACGCCACGCCGGCGCCTGCAAGGTCCGACCGCGCCATCTGTTGCACGCCGATGGAAAGCGCCACTTTGAGGTGTTCGAAGCCTTTGGCCTCGCGATAGCTGATGGCGCGGTCAGAGAAGAGAGAGGCGAAGCAGCGGCGGCAGGCGTCAAGAAGCGCAGCCTCGCCTCTGACATTTAGAAAGCTTTCGTGCTGACCGGCAAAGCTTGCCTCGGGCAGGTCCTCGGCAGTGGCGCTCGAACGCACGGCTACGTCCAGCTTGTCCACCCCGAGGCGTTGCGACAGATCCCGGTAGGCTTGGCGGATGGGGCTCGCGAGATCCTCTGGCCACTCGCCTTTCTCTATCGCCGCTCGGATTGCCGCGCCGACTTCGGCGACGGAGAGTTTTCCCTCTTTGAGCTCAGCGAGCTGCGACGCAACCCGCCGTCCGAGGCTGTTTGCTTCGATGAAGTGCCAGTAGCCCTGGGCAGTGATGGCGAAGCCAGGCGGCACCTTGATGCCGTAACGCCCAAGATTGCGCACCATCTCTCCAAGGGAGGCGTTCTTGCCTCCGACGGACGGCACGTCCCCGGTTCCTATTTCCTCGAACCAGCGAATATAGCTGGAGGCTGTTCCTACCTTCACGGCGTCCTCGCTGAATGCCACCCATGCGCGCAAAGTCAAATAAGCGAGCAAGATCTACGCGGTTCCGCCCGATATTGTCTAATAGATGGTCGCGATCCTTGCGCCCTGGAAGCCGGAGAATTGGCGATTCGCGTCAAGGGTGCCAATGTAGTTAGGCAGCGGACCTCGTAAATGACCGACACGTGAAAATGGAACGAGCAGCAAAAAGGCAATCGATCCACACTGCACGGCGCACAGCGATATGGCCGCGCGATTTCATTTGGGGTGTCTCTACCTCAAGTTTCCAGATCGAAGGGGCGACCCGCGAGGACGGCCGGGGCTTAAGCATTTGGGACACCTTCTGCGCCGCTGGTCGGGTTGCCAATCGTGATACCGGCGACATCGCCTGTGACCACTACCATCGCTACGCCGAGGACGTGGCGCTGTTGAAGAGCCTGGGCGTACAGGCGTATCGTTTTTCAGTGGCCTGGCCTCGCCTTCTGCCCGAGGGGCGCGGGTCCGCGAACGAAGCCGGATTGGCCTTCTACGACCGGCTCATCGATGCGTTGCTGGAAGCTCGCATTGAGCCCTGGCTATGCCTTTATCATTGGGATCTACCGCAGGCTCTCGACGATCTCGGTGGCTGGACGGTTCGGGATGCGGCAGGCTGGTTCGCCGATTATGCCATGCTCGTTGCGCGCCGCTATGGCGATCGCGTGAAGCGTTTCGCGACCTTCAACGAGCCGTCAGTCTTCACCCTGTTCGGCTACGGCTTCGGCGACAGCGCCCCCGGACTGTCGGGGCCGGAGAAGATCTTGCCGGCCATCCACCACGTGAACCTCGCCCATGGCGCCGCGGTCGATGTGTTGCGCGCCCTCGTGCCGAAGGCCTCGATCGGCACCATCCACAACTACCAGCCGTGCCGGCCGGCGACGCCGGCCGACGCGGAGGCCGCGGAGCTGTTTGCGGCCTATTGGAATAGAGCCTTCCCCGATCCGCAATGTCTCGGCGCCTATCCGCCGCGCCTCGCCGAGGCGATCGCGCCCTATGCGAAGCCCGGCGACATCGCGCGCATCTGCCGCCCCGTGGACTGGTTCGGGCTCAACCATTACTCGCCGATCTATGCGAGCGCGGATGCCGCCGCACCGCTCGGCTTCCGCTTCGGCGCGGCGCCGCCCGAGCAGTTGCGGTCGCCCATCGATTGGCCGATCGCTCCGGAGGCCTTCCGCGACACGCTGATCGAGGTCAGCGCGCGCTACCGCTTGCCGATCTATGTGTTGGAGAACGGCTTCGGCGCACCGGACGTACCGGACACGGCCGGCGATATCGCCGACAGGGCGCGCATCGACTACCTCAAGTGCTACATAGAGGCCATGCATCAGGCCATTGCCGACGGCGCGGATGTCAGGGGCTATTTCGTTTGGTCCCTGCTCGACAATTTCGAGTGGGGCTCGGGCTATGGCGTGCGTTTCGGTCTCGTCTATGTCGACTACCCGACGCAACGCCGCATACCCAAAGCATCGTTCCGCTGGTACGCGGACCTCATCAAGTCGGCAGGACGGGGAGGCCGCTCCGGGAACAGGCCTCAGGGACTTGGCGGGCCGGCTTGAGAGCCATCGGTCTCGCCAAGCCGATTCGCCGCATCGAGCTCGTCGAGGGCGAGCAGGAGGGTGGCAACCCGGTTGACCGACGATCGCCAGTCGGCGATGCGTCCGTAATTGTCGACCAGCCAATTGAAGGCGCTCTGGACGCTGACGAAGGCAGCGGCCGATTGCGTCAACTCGCCGAGCGACATGGTTCCGGCGAGAAATTTAGGGGCGCAGAGGAACAAGCCAATGACTGGCGCCAGCATGGCGTTGCTATGCGAGACCAGCGTCGTCCGTACGAGCTGCCATAACAGGCTCAGCCAGCTCACAAGGACTACGTGGACCGCTGTCCACAGCCTTCGGCGCGCGGCCGTCTCGTTGCCTTGGTCCGCCGCCCGAGCGCCTTCCTGACGCAGGCGATCTGCCGCGGCGCGGAACTCGGCCTCGGACTGGTTCTTGCGCTCGATGACGCCGGTCAGCTGACGGCCGACCATGAGCATGGCGCTGGAGAATAGGGTGGAATAAATGACGACGCTGATGACGAGAAAGCCAGGCACAGTCCATGTCCGGCCAAATGCGTCGAAGACGAGGCTGCCGCCGACGCTCCACAGAACGCTTAGGAAAACGACCGCGGTCAATACTGACGCGAAGAAAGCAAGCACGAGGTCGACAGGGGGATCCGTCGCGACCCGGACGTCTTCGGAGATGCGGTACTCAGGATTGGCGGAGCCGCCAGCAAGCTGGTCGAGCCGGCGGAACTTGTCGTTGGCAAGCCAATATTCGATGACTTGGCGGGTGACGCATTCGCGCCATTTGCGCTGCGTCGTCATGCGCCCCCAGACCGAGGTGGCGCCGAGCACGACGCTTGCGGCGGCAAGCGGCACATACAG
>JBGQMX010000190.1:0-3347 GCA_041500805.1 Methyloceanibacter sp. | reverse complement strand
GGTCACAGGACTAAATCGCTCGCGCGATAGCTTGCTGCGGCGTGCGGCTGGGCCAGCGCGGTATTGGGATGGGCGCGTCCTGTCTTGAGGATTGGGGTGTCAACCTCACCCAAGACAGGAGCTCCCCATGACCAACGAGGCGATGAGCCCGTTACGTCGGCGCATGATCGAGGACATGACGATCCGGAACTTCGGACCGAAGACCCAACATGACTACATCCGCAGCGTCAAGAAGCTGACAATGTTCCTCGGCCGATCGCCCGACACGGCAACCAACGAGGATGTGCGTCGCTTTCAGTTACATCTCTCTTCAGACGGCATCTCTGCGGCCAGCATGAACAATACCGTTTCCGGGCTGCGGTTTTTCTTCCGTGTGACGCTCGGCCGGGCCGATATCGCGAGCCATCTGCCGTTCGTCCGCCAACCTCCCAAGCTTCCCATCATTCTGAGCCCGGAGGAGGTCTCGCGTTTCCTGGAGGCGGCGCCGGGCCTCAAGTACAAGGCGGCGTTCAGCGTGGCGTATGGGGCTGGCTTGCGCGCGGCCGAGGTCATATCGCTCAAGCCCACGGACATCGACAGCAAGCGCATGGTCATCCGCGTGGAGCAGGGCAAGGGCCGCAAGGATCGCTATGTGATGCTGTCGCCGCAACTGCTCGAACTGTTGCGCGACTGGTGGCACGTGGGGCAGCCACAGGGCTGGCTGTTTCCGGGTCGCGTGCTCGGGGCGCCGCTCACAACACGCCAGCTCAATCGCGCCTGCCACGCCGCCGCGCAGATTGCTGAGCTTGAGAAGCCGGTGTCGCTGCATACGCTGCGCCACAGCTTCGCCACGCATCTTCTGGAACAGAACATCGACATCCGGGTGATCCAGGTTCTGCTCGGGCACGCCAAGCTCGACACCACGGCGCTCTACACCCAGGTAGCCACCAAGACAATCCGGCAGGTCATGAGCCCGCTCGATCAGCTCATCAGGAAGAGCAAAACGGGCGCGCCGCCCACGTAAAGCGCGACGCGCGTGTCGCGTCCAGCTCTGGAGGTCGCGGATATTTTCCGCGACCATGGGGCCGCTTGGCGCAGAGCCAACGCCGGCCATGTGAGCCTCGGCCAGCTCAAGGTCATGTCTGCCATCGAGAGCTGCCGCACGGCGGCGCTCGGCGGGCATGTCGAGCGTTGCGAGGATTGCGCCCACACGCGCATCGCCTACAACTCCTGCCGCAATCGGCATTGCCCGAAGTGTCAAGGAACGGCGGCGAAGGAATGGCTCGCCGAGCGCGAGGCCGAGCTGCTGCCGGCGCCGTACTATCATGTCGTGTTCACGTTGCCGGCGCCGATCAGCGACATCGCCTACCAGAACAAGTCGGTTATCTACGACCTCCTGTTCAAGGCGTCGGCCGAGACGCTGATCACGATCGCGGCCGATCCTAAGCACCTCGGGGCCAGGATCGGGGTCATCTCTGTACTGCACACCTGGGGCTCGGCGCTGACACACCATCCGCATGTGCACATCATCGTGCCGGGCGGCGGTCTCTCAGTTGACGGCAAGAGTTGGGTATCGTGCCGGCCCGGCTTCTTCCTGCCGGTTCGCGTGCTCTCGCGCCTGTTCCGGCGATTGTTCCTCACAATGCTGGTCGCAGCGCACAAGGCCGGCCGCCTCAAGTTCTTCGGCGATCATACCGCTCTCGCCGACCGCGACGCCTTCGCCACATATCTGGCGCCATTACGCAAGATCGAATGGGTGGTCTACGCCAAGAGGCCGTTCGGCGGACCCGAAGCTGTGCTGGCTTATCTGTCGCGCTACACCCACCGCGTCGCCATCGCCAACAGCCGACTGATCGCGCTCGATGACACCGGCGTCACCTTCAGGTGGAAGGACTATCGCCTTGAAGGGCGCGCGCGGTTCAAGCTCATGACGCTCGCCGTCCATGAGTTCATCCGCCGATTCCTGATCCACATTCTGCCACGCGGCCTCCACCGCATCCGTCACTACGGCCTATTCGCCAACACTGGCCGCGCCGACAACATCGCACGAGCACGCGAGCTGCTCGGTGTGCCGAAGCCCCAGAGCGATGCCCCCGACGCCGACACCCTCGAGCAACCGCCGACGCTCGCGCATCCTTGTCCCTGCTGCGGTGGCCGCATGATCATCATCGAGATCTTCGAGCGCGGCTGCTCGCCACGCTATCGGCCAGCGGCGCCGACCGTCGCGATCAGGATCGACACCTCATGACGACCAAGCTCGAGTTCCGACGCCGCAAATCTGCTCGTCCTTTGCACAGGCTTTCGACTGGCCACGATCACGCTCGCCCGAACGCGGGGCCTGGGTCTCAAATCGAGTCCCGATCGTCATCGTCTGCCGTCGCCCGGGACCGCCGAAGCGACCAGCTCAGCTGCGCCAACGCCGTTGATCATCGCGCTCGACCCCAACAGCTCCCATCCGCCACCCCACGTGCAGCGGCCAAATCGCCATAGAGCGTGCGGCACCGCCTCTCGTATCCATTCCCGCGATTTCCTCCCCTGGAGGTTTTCGAACGCCGACCCCCAGCTTCAGCGTTCGCGGCGCCGTCCGTCATGGGCCGGCATCCGAAAACCTTCACAATTGCAGACATATCGCTGCGCAGCAGCGAACCGCCGCTTCGGGCCAGCAAAGAGACATCACGCTTCTTTCTGCGCGCGCGCCGTAAACCGCTTTTGAGAGGAATTCTGGGATGCTGATTATTCCCGTCTTTCTCGTCGGTCACAAACCATCGATCATTCAAGCCCTTTAACCCAGTCGTCCCAGTCGTGCCATGGCTTGTCCGGAAGTCCCAAACCGGCGTCCAACAGCTTTTGCGCGATGCGGGCGACCTTGACCCGATCGCCGATCTCATCCTCCTTCAGGAGATGATCCTCGACCATCTTACGCAGATGCTCCTCTGTGAGGAGAATTGTTACCGCGCGTCTGTCTGACAATGCCATAGCCGTCTCCGCGTCACATCTGAATGGTTTCCCATCGTTGACTTTGGCATACCATCCGCTTTGAACAGATAGAGATTACTGATGCGATGCCAGCACGAATGAGCGGCTTCCGTCAGTTGCTCCAGCCTTATCTGTGGTCTGTGTGCCGCGCTTCTCGCCCGCCGCCTATGTGTTATGGCTTTGTACCGGCAAACTGATCGTATGCGCGCAGCGCATCCCCTCCGTACACGGCCGCCGGCCCACCTCCCATGTAGACGGCAAGGGCAACGGTCTCTGCAACCTCTTCTCGGCTAGCTCCATGCTGATGGGCCATCTTCGTGTGGAAGGCGACGCAGCCGTCACAGTGGACTGCGATACCGATCGCGAGTGCCATAAGCTCTTTCGTTTTCGCT
>JBGQMX010000189.1:0-3353 GCA_041500805.1 Methyloceanibacter sp. | reverse complement strand
CGGCCGACGAGCGCTCGCTGGGCCTGAAGCAAAGCGATCGCCGCGGCATATTGGTCGGCGTTGAGCTCGTACGGATTTTTGATCCCGAGCTCGGGTTTTTTCTTCATCAGATAGACAGCGGCATCGGCGATGTAGATCGGGCCGTCATAGGCCTGCACGCGTCCCTTGTTGCTCTTGCCGTCGGGGAGGGTCTGCTCCTCGAACACCACCGACCAGGTCTTCGGCGCCTCCTTAAACACATCGGTGTTGTAGGCGAGCACGTTGGGTCCCCATTGGTACGGAACGCCGTAGTGGACGCCGTCGACCGTGTGCCAGGGCGCGTCCTTGAGCCGATCGTCCACGGTCTTCCAGCTGGGGATCAGGTCGACATTGATCGGCTGTACCTTCTTGCCAGCGACCAAGCGCAAGGAGGCGTCGCCCGAGGCGGTGACGAGATCGAACCCGCCCTGGTTCATCAGCGTCACCATCTCGTCCGAGGTGGCCGCCGTCTTGACGTTGACCTTGCAGCCCGTCTCCTTCTCGAAGGCGGTGACCCAGTCATAGGCCTTGTCGGACTCGCCGCGCTCGATGTAGCCCGGCCAGGCAACGATATCGACCTCGCCTTCGCCCTCGCCGACGGTTTTGGGCATCTCGGCGAGCGCGGTGCTGCCAAGGGCAAACAGAGCGACGGCAGCTGCTACGACACTGAAAGTGGGCTTCATTCGACTGTCTCCTCAAACGAGATACGACTGTCCCCTCAAACGAGGCGCGAGCGACCGCGAATTTTTGGGATTCTGGGTTTGGACAGGACGCGCAACCCCCCGGTAAACCACGAAGAATGTTAGTCCAGCGCGGGGCCAAGCGCCACAGGAAAGCAACCTTTCGCACCTGCTCAGGCGGCCGAGGCGGCCGCACATCTATTTGTGCAGCGCCATGACCTTGATAAGCGCAGCGGCAGCACGGTTTCCGCTCTGGACGCCACCGTTCATAAAGCCAAGAAAGTCGCTGCTGGTGTGCTCGCCGGCAAATTGCAGGCGGCCGTGGAGAGCGGGTTCGGAGGCCACCTCCAACATCGTGGTATATTGGCCCACTTTGGCGCTGGCATAGCTGCCGAGCGTGAAGGGATAGACAGCCCAGAACCACGAGGTAACCGCATTCGGGTCGAGACTTTCGGCCATCTTCGGCGACATCTTGGGGAGGTCGGCGCGGAAGGCGTCGAGCGCGGACTTCGCATCGGTCAGGCCAGGCTTGGCGCCCAGATAGTTGGTGATGATGCCGGCCTCGCCCGGCTGAGCGCGGCTTGTGTCCCAGAGAGTCTGGAAGCCGAGATCGGAGTAGAAGGTGCCGTTCGACGGCGCGGGAAGGCCCGTGTCGGAGCCCCGCCACGCGCGCGACGTGGTGCCGTTCATGATCTTGGCATTTATCCCGTAGCCGAGCTCACGAATGCATTTCAGCTTCTCGGCTCCAAGCTTCAGGCCCTCCAAGCCCTTCACCTGCCGCAGCTTGGTGAACGGCAAAGCGAGGATCACGGCATCGAAGCTTGCCGACTGCGCACCTCCGGGAGCATCGAAGCTCATGACGATTTGCTTGTCTTTTTGATCGAGCTCCGTCAACGCGAACCCCTGCTTCATCTCGATCTTGTTCTGAAGCGCATTCACGAGAGCTGTGATGAGCGCCGACGAGCCGCCCTTGATGCGGTAGATCTCGTCGCTGGGGCCGAACATCGAGAAGGGCTTGCTCATATCGGTGGTGATGAAATCCACCAAAGCCAGGCTGGACTGGTCCTCGGTCAGCAGCCCGTATTCGATGTTATAGGCCACATCGAGCAAATCGATCGTCCAGTCGTCGGTCTTGCCGCGAAACTGCTCGAGATAGGCCTTCAGGCTCGTGCTATCGAGCTTGCGCGCATGCGCCGTCCAGTTGTCGTCCTTGTCGGTGAGCTTGGCGGCGTCCTTGGCGATCTGCTTGGCGATCGGCGCAAAGGCGCCGGTCTTCGTTTTCGGGTCGATCATGTCCTTCGGCGTATGGAACACGCCCTTGAAGAAATAGAGATCGTCGCCACCGTCGGTGGTCAGGTTCTGCATCTCAACGCCGACTTCGCTGGCGAGCTTCTGCAAATCTTCATGATCAGTATCGACGAACTCGCCGCCCAGCTCGCAGAACATGCCCTTGTAGAAATCGTATTGGGTGAACATGCGTCCGCCCCAGCGATTGCTCGCCTCGAACAGCACTGGCTTCGCGCCGGCTTCGTGCAGTCGATAGGCAGCGGTCAGACCGGCAACGCCGCCGCCGATAATGGCGATTGAGCGCGGTGGATTTTCTTTGGCGTAAGCGCTCCAGTCCGCGACAGGCGAGAGCGCCGCTGCGCCGGCCGCGGCCGCGGAGAGCCGCAACAGTTGCCGCCTGGTCAGCGCGGAGGATCGCGGCCAGACCACACCGTTATCATGAGAAGCAAGGGCAAGGGCTCTCTTCACGGCGGCGAACAAAGGCGTGCGCGACATGCAATGGGCCCTCCCGTCTCAACATTGTGTCACAAATAGCGACATTGTTGAAGCAACCGAATGCCACATCCTAGATCGCCCCTCTCATTTGCGCGATGGCAACAGGCATGAAGCGGGCAGCGCCTTGTTGGCGACCTGCCTCAGCGCGAAGCTCGACTTCAACCGCACGACGCCCGGCAGCCGCGAGAGCTGCTCTTTGTGAATGCGCTCGAAATCGGCGAGATCGCGCGCCATGACGGTGACGAGGTAGTCGTCCTCTCCCGACATCAGATGACATGAGACGACCGAGGGCGCGCCGGCGATCGCCTCCTCGAAGGCCTTGAGCAGATCCTCGTTCTGGCTCTTGAGGCCGATCTGCACGATGACCGTCATCGTGAGGCCAAGCGCCTGCCGGCTGATACGCGCCTGGTAGCCTTGAATGACGCCCTCCTCCTCCAACGCACGGATGCGCCGGGCGATTGCCGTGGCCGACAGCGGAATGCGCTCGGCGAGCTCGACCTGGCTCAGGCGGCCGTCCTGGAGCAGCGCGCCAAGAATCGCGCGATCCAGCGCATCGAGATCAATTTCTTTCATTTTCTGGCGCGCTTTCTAATCTAGACGCTCAAATATTGCGTATTTTGCCAATTCTCCGCTTAAAACGCCAACATTCTTTTCCGGCTTTCTGGCATCCTCGCTCCCAGCTGAATCAAGCCCTGAAAGCGGAGATCATCATGCGCATTGGCGTGCCGACCGAGATCAAGAGCAATGAATTCCGGGTTGGACTCGTGCCAGGCTCGGTTCGCGAGCTGACGGCGCGCGGGCACGAGGTTGTCGTGCAGTCGGGCGCCGGCGGAGGCATCTTCGCCGACGACGCAGCCTATGAGAAGGCGGGCG
>JBGQMX010000188.1:0-3535 GCA_041500805.1 Methyloceanibacter sp. | reverse complement strand
CGGCACCATCTTGAAGAATTCCAGCGCCTCTTCGACCGTCATGTCGAGCACGTCGGCGATCGACTTGTCCTTGAACAGCACTTCCAAGGTTTCCCTGTTATATCTCTTTCCCTTGCAGACATCGCAGGTGACGTAGATGTCGGGCAGAAAGTGCATCTCGATCTTGATGACGCCGTCGCCCTGGCAGGCCTCGCAGCGCCCGCCTTTGACGTTAAAGGAGAAGCGCCCCGGCTTGTAGCCGCGCGTCTTGGCCTCGGGCAGCTCGGCGAACCATTCGCGGATCGGCGTGAAGGCGCCGGTATAGGTCGCGGGGTTCGAGCGCGGCGTGCGCCCGATGGGGGACTGGTCGATGTCGATGACCTTGTCGAGCTGCTCCAGCCCCTCGATGGCCGCATGCTCGCCGGGAATCTCGCGCGCATTGTTGAGCTTACGCGCCACGGCGCGATAGAGCGTCTCGATGAGGAAGGTGGACTTGCCGCCGCCCGAGACGCCGGTGACGGCGGTGAACAGGCCGAGCGGGATGTCGACGGTGATGTTTTTGAGGTTGTTGGCCCGCGCGCCGATGATAGACAGCCTGCGGCCCTTGGTGGGCTTCCGCCGCGCCTTAGGCATCGGGATCTGCCTGAAGCCGGTGAGATATTGCCCGGTGAGGCTGTTCGGATTGGCCATCACCTCTTCGGGCGTGCCTTCGGCCACCACCTCGCCGCCATGGACGCCGGCGCCTGGTCCCATATCCACGACATGGTCGGCGGTGAGGATCGCCTCCTCGTCATGCTCGACGACGAGCACGCTGTTGCCCATGTCGCGCAGCGACTTCAGCGTCTCGAGCAGCCGCGCATTGTCGCGCTGATGCAGCCCGATGGAGGGCTCGTCCAGCACATAGAGGACGCCGGTGAGGCCTGAGCCGATCTGCGAGGCGAGGCGGATGCGCTGGCTCTCGCCGCCCGACAGAGTGCCGCTGGCGCGGGCCAGAGTGAGGTAATCGAGGCCCACGTCATTCAGAAAGGCTAGCCTTTCGCGGATCTCTTTCAGGATGCGCGCGGCGATCTCGTTCTGCTTCGGGGTGAGTTTCTCGGGCAGTTCCTCGAACCAGCGCGCCGCCTGCCGAATCGACATCTCCGTGACCTGGCCGATATGCAGGCCGGCGATCTTCACCGCCAGCGCCTGCGGCTTCAGGCGATAGCCCTTGCAGGCATCGCAATACTGGTCCGACTGATAGCGCGACAGCTCCTCCGTCACCCAGGAGGATTCCGTCTCGCGCCAGCGCCGCTCGATATTGTTGATGACGCCTTCGAACGGCTTGGTGGTGGAGTAGTGGCGCACGCCGTCGTCATAGGTGAAAGTGATCTCGTCCTCGCCCGAGCCGTACAGCACCACTTTGCGGAAATCCTCGGGCAGCGACTTCCACGGCTTGCTCATGGGCTGGCGATAGGCGCGCGCCAGCGCCTCCAGCGTCTGCTGGTAATAGGGCGAGGTGGCGCTCGTGCGTGCCCATGGCGCGATGGCGCCGCGGGCGAGACTCAAATTCTCGTCGGGCACGACGAGGTCCGGCTCGAAGAAGAGCTCGGTGCCGAGCCCGTCGCAGGCGGGGCAGGCGCCATAAGGATTGTTGAAGGAGAAGAGCCGGGGCTCGATCTCTTCGATGGTGAAGCCCGAGACCGGGCAGGCGAACTTCGCCGAGAAGATGATCCTCTCCCCCGCCTGATCCGCAAACTCAGCCGTTACGATGCCATCGGCGAGCTGCAGCGCCGTCTCGAAGGAATCGGCGAGCCGCGCGCTCATGTCGGGCCGCACCACGACGCGGTCCACCACGACGTCGATGTCGTGCTTCACGTTCTTGTCGAGGGCAGGCGCCTCAGCGATCTCGTGGAACTTGCCGTCGACCTTCACCCGCTGAAAGCCCTTCTTCTGCAGCTCGGCGAAGTCCTTGCGGTATTCGCCCTTCCGTCCGCGCGCGATGGGAGCCAGCAGATAGAGCCGCGTGCCTTCGGGCAGCGCGAGCACGCGATCGACCATCTGGCTTACGGTCTGGCTCTCGATGGGCAAGCCGGTCGCCGGCGAATAGGGGATGCCCACGCGCGCCCACAGGAGCCGCATGTAGTCGTAGATCTCGGTGACGGTGCCGACCGTGGAGCGCGGGTTGCGCGAGGTGGTCTTCTGCTCGATGGAGATGGCCGGCGACAGACCCTCGATATGGTCCACGTCGGGCTTTTGCATCATGTCGAGAAACTGGCGCGCATAGGCCGAGAGCGACTCGACATAGCGCCGCTGCCCCTCGGCATAGATGGTGTCGAAGGCGAGCGAGCTTTTCCCTGAGCCCGAGAGCCCGGTGATCACCACGAGCCTCTCGCGCGGAAGATCGAGCGAGATGTTCTTGAGGTTGTGCTCCCGCGCGCCGCGGACGGAGATGAATTTTGAGGTCATTATGTCAGCAATGTCGGCGTGGCCGGTCGGTTAGACAAGGCCCGCAAAGGCTTATCCCCCATGGGTTAGACCGGCAAGGGCAGGGGCAAGAGCTATTCACCCTCACCCGCCTCACGAGCAAGGCTCGCGAGGCACCCTCTCCCATCGAGGGAGAGGGGTTGGAGCTTGTGGCGATGCCACGACTACCCTCGCCCCTTGTGGGAGAGGGCTTTCCGCCGCGATCTTGCGCGCGACGCTCTCAAGCGGCGCTTTGCGCAAGTCGCATGGCGGGAAGGGTGAGGGGGCATTTTGAACGCAACGATTAGCGCTAAATCAGCTCAAGCTTCTTCAGGCGGGACCTTATGGCGCCGGGCTTGCGGCCGAGCCGGGCGGCAATCGCGTCCACCGTCTCGCCCGCATGGTGGCGGCGCTTGAGGTCTTCCTCCTCCGCCTTTGTCCACGAAGCATAGGCCTTGCCGTGGGTTTCCCTGATGGCCGCAAGCTCGGCGCCCTTGGGGTAGCTCGTGGCCCTGGGCTGGGCTGCCGGGCGAGGGTCTCGCGGCTCTTCGCGCCCGCGGCAGGCAGCTAAAAAAGCCTCTTGTCTCTGCGCGAGCTCGGCTGCATCGAGGCGAGAGGAGGGCCCAAGGGCCGTTTCCGACGCGGCGCGGAACTCGGCGTCCTTCTCCACCGCAAGCGGATGCACCCGGAGCGCCCGCTCGTTCAGGCCGAGCAGGTGCAAGCCCGAGAGGCTGCGGAGCCGCGACAGCGCGACATAGCCCTGGCCATATTCGAACGCGCGCGAGAGGTCGATCACCGCCGCGTCGAGCGACATGCCCTGGCTCTTATGCACGGTGATCGCCCAGGCGAGCCGGAGCGGCACCTGCGTAATGCTCGCTCGTTCGCGGCCAGCCTCGTCGATCTTCCACTTGGCGGGCTCCGCCATGATGCGGCGGCCAGAACGCGTCCGCACGATTGGAGAACCGTCTGCCGCGTCGAACTCCTCCACCACCCCGAGCGTGCCGTTGACGAAGCGGCCGGCCGGATCGTTCTTGGTGAACATCACGATCGCCCCTTGCTTGAGCTCGAGGGGATCAGGCGACAGGCAGCCGCGCTTCAGCGCCTGCACGAAGGG
>JBGQMX010000187.1:0-3565 GCA_041500805.1 Methyloceanibacter sp. | reverse complement strand
GGGCGACTGACGAGGCCCTCCTTGCCGCACTGAAACCGACGCAAGCGCGGAGCGCCCCGCATGTTTCCCCTGTCGCACATGCTGAAGTCCTTCGTGCGCGTCGGCACGCTGAAGGTGGTCGATGCCGACGGCGGCGTGCACGTCTTCGCCGGCGCGCCGGGGCCAGAGGCCACCATGGTGCTCACCGACCGCACGCTCTATCGCAAGCTCTTCTTCAATCCCGAGCTGCACGCCGGCGAAGCCTATATGGACGGGCGGCTCCGCTTCGAGGACTCCACGCTCCGGGACTTCCTCGCGCTCTTCTCCAGGAACCGGCTCGCGCTCGGCTCCTATCCCTTGCACAAGGCGCTCAGGCGCATCTCGCGCGGGCTGAAGCGCTTCCAGCAGGCGAACCCTTTGGGCCAGGCGCAGAAGAACGTCGCCCACCACTACGACCTCGGCAACGCTTTCTACCGGCTCTTTCTCGATGAGGGCATGCAATATTCCTGCGCCTATTTCCTCGACGATCGTGAGACCCTCGAGCAGGCGCAAATGAACAAGCTCAGGCTGATCGCCGCCAAGCTCGATCTGAAGCCCGGCTTGCGCGTCCTCGATATCGGCAGCGGCTGGGGGGATCTTGCGCTCTATCTCGGCCGGGTGGCGGAGGTTGAGGTGACCGGCGTCACCCTGTCCAAGGAGCAGTATGCTTTATCCAACGAGAAGGCGAAGACAGCGGGGCTCGCCAATCGCGTCCGCTTCGAGCTCCTCGATTACCGCGAGCTTAAAGGCCGCTTCAACCGCATCGTGTCGGTCGGCATGTTCGAGCATGTCGGCGTGCACCATTACGGCGAGTTCTTCGCCAAGGTGAACGCGCTCCTGCAAGACGACGGCCTCATGCTGCTGCACTCGATCGGCCATATGAGCCCGCCCGGCACGGCGAGCCCGTGGCTGCGGAAATACATCTTCCCCGGCGCCTATTCGCCGGCGCTGTCGGAGGTCTTCACCGCGGTCGAGCAGGCAAGCCTGTGGGTCACGGATCTCGAGATCCTGCGCCTGCATTACGCCAAGACCCTGAACCATTGGTGGCGGCGCTTCGAGGCCAACCGCGCCAAGATCGCGGCGATGTATGACGAGCGCTTCTGCCGCATGTGGGAGTTCTATCTGGTCAGCGCCGAGATGATGTTCCTGACCGGCAGCCAGCTCGTCTTTCACATGCAGCTTGCCCGCAAGCGCGACGCGGCGCCCATCGTGCGCGACTACGTCACCGACCTGCAGCGCGCCTATCGGGAAACCGAGGCCGTCCACTAGCCTCGTACCCGTCGATCCCCACACCAAACTCTCCGCCTCCCGAGGTCGGCTGCCCGCGGCCAAAGGTCCGAGACCGCTGCCAATCAATCGTCATGCACGGCTGCCACAAGACTGGGGACCATGGAGTTCTCCATCACAACCAGCCTGCACGGCAAGCGCGGCCTCGTCGTCGGCATTGCCAATGAGGCCAGCATTGCCGCCGGCTGTGCGCGTGCTTTCGTTGCCGCCGGCGCCACTCTCGCGGCAACCTACCTGAACGACAAAGCGCAACCGCATGTCCGCGCTATCACCGACTCCCTCGGCTGCAAGTTGCTGCTCGCCTGTGACGTGCGTGTCCCGGGCCAGCTGGAGGCAACATTCGAGCGGATACGCATAGAATGGGGCCAACTGGACTTCTTGCTGCATGCTATCGCTTTCGCGCCCAAGGACGATCTGCACGGCCGCGTGGTGGATTGCAGCGCCGAAGGATTCGCTTTGGCCATGGACGTGTCCTGCCATTCGTTCCTGCGCATGGCGCGTCTGGCCGAGCCGCTCATGACGGCTGGCGGCTGTTTGCTGACCGTCACCTTCTACGGCTCGGAACGGGTGGTCGCCCACTACAACCTGATGGGTCCGGTGAAGGCGGCGTTGGAAAGCGCGGTCCGCTACACCGCCGCCGAGCTGGGCCCGAAAGGCATCCGCGCGCACGCCATCTCGCCCGGGCCGATCCGCACCCGAGCGGCCAGCGGCATCGACCGCTTCGACGAACTCATCGCCGCCGCCGCGGCGGTTGCGCCGGACCACCATGTCGTGGACGTCGACGACGTGGGCGCTCTGGCTGCGTTTCTGGTGAGCGACGGCGCGCGCCGCATCACCGGCACCATCATCCCCGTCGATGGCGGGCAGCACTTGGCATGAGGTCGAGCCTCAGCGGGGCACTTCGACGCCGCGGCTGGCGGACTGCCGCAGAGGCTGCATCACATGCCGCCACGAGATGTTCATGTGAACGGCCCTAAGCCGGTTTCTTCCCGCTCGGGGCGTCTCTCCCCTTGAAAACAAGCGAGTCGAACGCGGCACCGCCGTAAACGCGGCGAATTTCCTTGAAGGCGAAGAACGGAATGAGCGCCACGCACATGAGCACCGCAACGGCCAGAAATCCGACCGGCGTTCCGCCCCCTAAATCCGGCACGCTCTGCGCCAGGCTCTCTCCCTTCAACACACCGACGATGACCTCCTCAACGACATAGGCAACGACAAGCAGCAGTCCGAACGCGACGGACTTGTAGAGAATTGGGTACGCTAGGGGCTTGTCCCGGAATCGCTCGCCAAAATGCAGCGCTTCCGCCACATGCATGATTTTCGCGAGGATCAAGGCATTGATGACGGAGGCTCCGTAAAACACATAGGACATATGGTTGCTGGCCAGGACCACCCACTGGTGAAGCGTGAACAGGCCGAACACCAGAGCCAGGTACAAAAACAGGGTGCCGAACTTCTTCACTTCGCGAACGACGATATCCAACCCCCGGCTGCGCTGTTGCGCCGTCGCATGATCGCGCTCAGTGTTCAGCGCCTCTGTCTCGCTACGCATTGGCGTCTCCCCCTGCAACCGGCTTCATGGCGAGATCGGTCTGGCTTCGACCATTGAGGCGTCACTCCGCTGCTTCCGCGGCGGAATCGCGCAACACCACGATCGCCAGGCGACCATCGGTGTGCCAGGGATCGCCGCCGCCGTTACGCCCTTCACGTTGGGCGTGGAAGTTGTTGTCCCAGTCGATCGTGTCCACAAGACCTGCCTTCTGCAGCTCGCTCGCGATGCGGTTGCGCTCCGCATCCACATCGGGACCGATGTGATGGGTGACCTGTCCGGTAGTGTGGCTGAGACCGACCCGCTCGTCGAACGTCGCGGCACCGACCCAGGCGGACCGGCCCTCGTAGAGCTTGTCCCAACGCCAGAAGCGAACATGGTGCCGCTGCCGCGGGCTGCCGCCGACGGGCTGCTCGAAAGCGCTATCCTGTTTGCGGCTGAACAGAAACAGATTGCTCACCGGCGCATCGGCGTCGGACCGGCGCAGCACGGAGTCGGCAACGATGCGCATGCTGGTGGCCAAGGTGATCGGGTCGGCCGGGAACCAACCGGCCGCCGCCATCCCCCGCACGACTTCGATATCGCTCCCCACCAGCGCGACGTTGATCGGGTCGCCAGGGTGGCCATCCGCAGTCTGCGTCACCCGCGCCACTTCCGCGAGGAACGGGTGACGGCGGAAGTAAAGCTTCCACAGCCTCGGCACGATGAGGT
>JBGQMX010000186.1:0-3677 GCA_041500805.1 Methyloceanibacter sp. | reverse complement strand
GTGGCCACGGCGTTTCAGGCGCCAGGGCCGCTAGGGCGGCTCTTCGCCTGGGTCCTCGACAAGCAGCAGACCCTGCAACGCTCGCTCGCCATGAGCGTCAAGGGTCTCAAGACCGACCATCCCATGGGCGGGGCGCTCACCCTTGCCGCGCTCTCCTTCGTCTATGGCATCTTGCACGCCGTAGGCCCCGGGCACGGCAAGACCATTATCTCCTCTTACGTCGTCGCCAATGAGGAGACGGTCAGGCGCGGGGTGATCATCTCCTTCATCGCCGCAGGATTGCAGGCGCTGACCGCGGTCGCGCTGGTCGGCCTGCTGCTGTTTGGGCTCAATGCCACTGGGCTCCAGATCAATGCCTGGTCGAATGAGCTCGAAAGCGTGAGCTACGCGATGATCGCGCTGGTCGGCCTTTACCTGCTATCGACCCAGCTCCTTCGCCTCTGGCGCAGCTGGAGGGGGATCCCCGCAGCTCAGGCCGCTTCGAGCCATGAAGCGCAGGGCCACGGCGATCATCATCACCACGATCACGATCACGACCACCACGCTCATCACCATCACGCGCCCGGAGAGGCCTGCGACCATATCGTCGATGCGCGGGAGCTGGCCGGCCCGTTCTCCTGGCGCAAGGTGATGGCCGTGGTGTTCTCGGTGGGCATCAGGCCCTGCACCGGCGCCATCCTCGTGCTCGTCTTCGCGGTGACCCAGGGCCTCTTCTGGGCGGGCGTGGCGGCGACCTTTGCCATGGCGCTCGGCACCGCCATCACCGTCGCTGCGCTGGCGAGCCTCGCGCTCGGCTCGCGCGAGCTTGCGCTCAAGCTCGGAGGCGCGAACAGCACCTGGGCCAACGCGGTCTGGACCACGTGCAGCATCGGCGGCGCGACGATCATCCTCCTTTTCGGGGCGCTTCTATTTGCCGCCTCGCTGGGACCGGCCAGGCCGTTCTGAGGTTGCCGGCTGGCTTGCGCGCATTGCGGCAAACGGTCCTAACGCCGCTCACCGGAACGCCACAAAGGCTTGGCAGCATGTTGCCCGGGTGCCGAACTTGATCGGGAGAAAGCCATGAATAAGACCAAGGTCTTGGCAGTCGTTGCCGTCGTTTTGGCGGTGGCCACCGTCGGTACCGTGCGCGCAGAGCAGTGGGGCGGTCCCCGCCACCATCACATGATGGGCGCTACGATGGATGGTGATGGCGGAGGCCACATGGGCGGCTGGATGAGCCACCGCGGCAAGGGGATGTGCGGCATGGCCCGCCACATCGACGGCCGTATCGCCTTCCTGAAAGCCGAGCTCAAGATCACCGACAGCCAGGAGAAGCTCTTTGACGACTATGCGGCCGCGATGCGCAGCAATGCGCAGGCCGTGTCGGACCGCTGCACCGCCGTCAAGGACCAGGGCGGCAAGCGCTTGCCGCTGCCCGATCGCCTCGATCGGCGCGAGCAGTTCATGGAAGCGCGGCTTGAGGCCTTGCGGACCACCAGTAAGGCGTTGAAGCCGCTCTATGACGCGCTGAGCGATACCCAGAAAGAGTCCGCGGACGAGCTGATCCACGGCAGCATCTAGGCTGAAGCCTCGCCCGAATGCTCCGGGCCCGTTCGGGTCCGGAGCGGGACGGCGCGATGAGGGCTACAGCAGCCGAAATCTCGACCGAAGCAATCTCCCGGCCAGGAGGTTGTTCCCATGTCGCCAGCTCAGCTTTTTCTGCGCCGGGCCGTGGCCGGCATTGGCATTTGTCCCGCGCCGGTGTAGGTCCAGGTCGCTTATGCTCATACCGATGGTCAGGGCTAGAATGATATTTCTTTTGTCCCACCTGGATTGCGGCAGAATGGAACGGCATCCTACATTCACTCAACGCGTGCAGCTTGTGGAGTTCCGTCCAGGCCACGCAAGTGAAAGGAGGGGGTGAGATGACACTCCAACTTGGCGAGATCGCCCCGGATTTCGAGGCCACTACGACGCAAGGGCCGATCCGCTTCCATGAGTGGCTCGGCGATTCCTGGGCCGTGTTGTTCTCACACCCGAAAGACTTCACGCCGGTCTGCACCACCGAGCTCGGCTACATGGCGAGGATCAAGCCCGAGTTCGACAGGCGCGGGGTGAAGATCATTGGCCTCAGCGTCGATCCGGTGGATCGCCACGCGAAATGGGCGGAGGACATCAAAGAGACGCAAGGCTTCGCCCCCAACTTCCCCATGATCGGCGATCCCGACCTCAAAATCTCCAAGCTCTACGGCATGTTGCCGGCGAGCGCCGCGGGCAGCTCGGAGGGACGCACGCCCGCCGACAATCAGACGGTGCGCAACGTGTTCGTCATCGGCCCCGACAAGAAGATCAAGCTCGTCCTGGTCTATCCGATGACCACGGGCAGGAATTTCGACGAGGTGCTGCGCGTGATCGACTCCATGCAGCTCACCGCCAAGCATCGGGTGGCGACCCCGGTCAACTGGAAGCAGGGCGACGACGTGATCATCGCCGGCTCGGTGACCGACGAGGAGGCGAAGAAGATCTACCCCGATGGGTGGAAGTCGCCGCGGCCCTATATCCGCATCGTGCGGCAGCCGGGGAGCTGACCGCAAGGGACCGCCCGACTTTAGGCGGCGACACCTGTCATAAATACGTAGCAAAAATCGGTTGGCAGCCCCCGCGACCTTCATGCTAGAAATGGTGTGTACGGATCATATCGGTCCGTCCAAGAAACTGGTTCGGCGGTGGCCCGCCGGCCAGGAAAATGCTGGGCAGGGGGCCATGTGCGATCCAAGCCGATCGGACCCATCCGGGACCGGCGAAAAGTCACGTGAAGCCGCTAGACGCATTGCCGATCAGATCGCCCCTCTGATTCGGCTCGCGCGCGCCAATGGATTTGATTTCCTCGCTTATTTGCTGGCCATGGCGCTCAAGGAATCGCGGCGACTGTCCGGAAATTAGGCGGAGCTGTCCCCGGGGACCGCTGCTAACATGACGCCGCCGGTGCTCGACAGGCTTTGAGCGAGAGCGATGGAGGCCATGCGGCATGGGATTTCCGAAGACCCCTGCGCTCACGACGGACTGCGTCATCTTCGACAGACGCGGCCGCGTGCTCCTCATCCGCCGCAAGAACAAGCCGTTCAAGAGTGACTATGCGCTTCCCGGCGGATTCGTCGATCTCGGCGAGACGGTCGAGGCGGCCTGCCGCCGCGAGGTGCTCGAGGAGGCCGGCATCAAGGTCGGGGACCTTCGTCTCGTGGGGGTCTATTCGGACCCGCGCCGCGATCCGCGCGGGCATACCGTCAGCGTCGCTTATCTCGCGCTTCTGTCCCGCGGGCTCAGCCCGCGCGCCGGGTCCGACGCTGAGGACGCCGAATGGGTCGAGGATTGGCGAAAGCTCAAGCTTGCCTTCGATCATGCGCACATCCTCGAAGACGCCGAGAAGCTCGCCGGGAGAGGTCCGCAAGGCTAGCGCGCTATCGCCTGAGATTTGAATCGCGACAACGCTCTAGCTTATTGTTTGAGCATGATCTTTTCGGAAAACTGGTTCCCACTTTTCCGGATCATGCTCTAGGTGTGGAGCCTCAACAGGTTGTCCTCGGTCAAGCCGAGTCGGCTGATGGGCGGTTTGGATTTTAGACTGCCATGCGGGCGATGCCAGTTATATCGATGCAGCCAGAACGGGAGCTCTTTGGCGCGGCGGTCTGAGGTTGGAT
>JBGQMX010000185.1:0-3767 GCA_041500805.1 Methyloceanibacter sp. | reverse complement strand
GGTCCGTCCTGTTTGAGGGCCTTGATCATGTCGCTGCGGCCAAGCACCCCAACGAGGCGGCCATCCTTGTCGACCACCGGGAACTCGGTCTGGCTCGTGCGCAGCAGGGTCTCGATCGCCTCCTCGATGCGGGCCGAGGGCGAGAGCGCCTTGTATTCCGTCATCATGGCCGCCGTGACTGGCACTCCGCGTGACATCCCGCGCAGTTGCGCAAGACGCGCCTCGGAGGTCGCGGCGAGGTAAATGAAGATCGCGATGAAGGTCAGCATCGGATTGAAGAAAAGTCCGATGAAGCCGAAGGCGAAGGCGCACCACTGGCCGATATTCGCGGCGATCTCTGTCGCGCGCACGAAGCCATATTTCCGGGCGAGCAAGGCGCGCAGCACCCTGCCGCCGTCCATCGGAAAGGCCGGGATTAGATTGAACGCAGCGAGGACCACATTGACCGCTGCCAGCCGATCGATGAGGGAGACTTTGGTGATGTCCGCCGCAGCAAGATTGTCCGGACTGGGGTCGGCACCAGCCAGCATCAGCGCAAGCACAATGACGACGTTGACCATTGGGCCGGCGATGGCGATCAGAAATTCTTCCCGAGGCTCCTCGGGAAAGCGTTCAAGCCGCGCCACCCCGCCGATCGGCAGCAAAGTCACGTCGCGGGTGGAGATGCCGAAGGCACGCGCCGTGAGGATGTGTCCGTATTCGTGCACGAGCACGCACAGGAAAAGGAGCACCATGAAGAGCAGCCCGCTCCACGCCGCGTCAGCGCCGCCTGACATGTAGCTCGCCACCCAGATCCAGGCGAGGAAGAGCAGGAAGGTGACATGGATGCGAATCTCGGTTCCGCCGATCTTCCCGATATTCAACGACCAAGGCATCTGAACTCCTCGCTTCCTCACTCACGGCTACCGCTTTTTCCGATACTCAATACTAAAATAGGGAGCCGGTCTTCGGGAACCAACAGGGCCGCCAAGGCTGTGAGGCTGAAATGGCCCGAACCTAAGCCCCGGGAGCGCCGTCTCGTATCTGAAAATCTCTGGCACGCCCGGAAGCGGAATGAGGCAGCTTATCTCATGCGGTGGCCTTTCCTGCGCTCCGATTACGAGATAGCCGGGGTGAGCGAGGCGGTCGCCGAGCCGATCCAGAACCTCTCCTTGCAGGGGAGGCTCAAAATAGGTGAACGCAACATTGCGGCAGAGAATGAGATCGAACAAACCTTCTGGCGCTTCTGAACGCAGGTCTTGAAGCAGGAAGGTCACGTCCTCCCGGTGTTGCTGCCGCACGCAGAAGAGGCTGTCGCTGCGATCGAAGCCTTGACGGAGAAGAGCGTCCGGCAGCTCTCGTAGACTGCCTCCGGAATAGCAGCCTTTGCGCGCGCGATTCAGCATAGTTTGGTCCACATCCGTCGTGACGACCGAGGCCGTCGCTCCTGGTAGCTTCGCAGCTTGGATGAAGAGCGGGGGCAAACTCGGCGGGCAGCACAAAGTGCCGCGGATCATCAACAACGCCGAGTTGTTCGCAAGTCTTAGGGAATTCGCTGGTCCGGCATCCTAACTCTCACAGACGCCCAGGGCCGGTCAGCCAAAGGTGTCGGCCGCCATCAGGTATCTGAGCTCCTCAAAAAACCTTGATTTTCAGGCTCCTTGGCACCATTTCCAGCTCGTGAGGCTGAGACGCTGAGACGCTGAGACGCTGAGACGCTGAGACGCTGGCGCGCCAGTATCCCCGAAGATTTCAATCGGCAGAGCGGTGCTAAGCAACTCTGGCCCTTCCTGGCCAGGGGCGTCACCCCTCTTTTCGGCGCTATAGGAATTTGATCAAATGGATTCGATGCGGAATTATCAATTTGAAGAGGAGCACGATGGCTCTGCCGTTGAGCTTCCGGCTGACGTTGCCGATTTTCCGGGCGCCAAAGTAGCTGGGATTGATTCAGGTCGTGAGCATCGCTCGGACTGGCTCGAACCCAGCGTACCCATGCGCCGGGATGGCGCAGCCGCCACCGGCAGCATCACGAATCAGGTCGACGATGCGCCGCGCTCGCGTGACCCGCTCGACGCGTACTTCCGTAACCTCGACAATGCCGAGTTGCTCTCCCGCGGCGAGGAGCTCGCGCTTGCCAAGCAGATCGATGAGGCGCAGCGGGCGTTGCTAATCTGCCTCTGCCGAATTCCTCTGATCGTAGAGCGGGTTGGTGCCTGGGGAAACGAATTGCGCGAGGGTCGCCTTCGCTTGAGTTATTTGCTTGATGCCGTTCCGTCGGATGAGCGCGAAGCGGCCGAAGACGATCTCCTTGGCGATGGTGGTAGCCTCGTAAGCGCCGAAGCGGTGGACCTCATCCCGCGGCTGGAACTCGTTGGCGCCCTGAGTGCCGAGATCGCCGGTCTTGCTCGGAAGCGCATCGCTGCGCTCGCCCATGGCAAGGAGCTTTCACGACGCGAGCGCAGGCGGCTTGACGAGCTTCTGTCGCGCGCCGCGGCGGATATTGCGGGCCTGCATCTGCAGCAGGACCGAATTTCGGATCTTGTGGCCGAGGTCGACACCGAGGCACGAGGTCTACGCCGGACGGAGCGAGAGCTGTTGCGGCTGGCCGAAGGCTGTGGCATCGCACGCGCGGAGGTGATTGACCGCCTCTTTGGGCGCGAGCTCGATCCGGACTGGATCGGCGAGGCCGCATCTCTATCCGACCGAAGCTGGTGCGCTCTTATGCAAACGCATGCGCAGCGTCTGGCCGAGCTTCGCGCAGACTTCGAGGCTGTAGCCCGGCGGCTGGGCTTGCCGCTGTCTGAGCTGCGTCTTGGCCTTACGGAGGTTAACGAGGCGCGGCGAGAGCTGAAGCGGCTGCGCGAGGAGATGGTGCGCGCGCACCTCCGTCTCGTGGTCGCCATCGCCAAGAAGTATCGAGGTCACAGCTCCTTGGATCTTTCCGATCTTATCCAGGAAGGCAATCTGGGCCTAATGCGTGCGGTCGAAAAGTACAACTATCGGCATGGCGTCAAGCTCTCGACCTATGCCGTTTGGTGGATCCGGCAGTCGATCACCCGCGCTATGGCCGACCAGGGCCGCATGATTCGCGTCCCCGTGCACATGGCCCAAACCGCAAGGAAGGTTCATCGTGAGCGGAGCAAACTTCATCAGCAGCACGGGCGCGAGCCAGGAGCCGACGAGATTGCCGCACGCTCGGGCATTGCACAGGCCCAAGTCGAGCAGGCGCTGTCGCTGGTGCGAGACCCCACTTCGCTTGATATCCCAATCGGCGAGGATGGTGATGCCACCTTGGCCGATCTCATCGAGGCGCCGGACGCTGTCAATCCTCACACCGCGGCGGAGGCTGCCGCGCTGCGAGAATGCGTGGCCGAGGTCCTGGCTGAGCTGACGCCCCGCGAGGAGCGCATTTTGCGGATGCGGTTCGGGATCGGAATGCCCGACCACACGCTCGAACAGGTAGGCAGGATGTTCGGCGTGACCCGTGAACGTATCCGCCAGATCGAAGCGAAGGCACTCCAGAAGCTGAGCCACCCGGCCAGGGCGCGCAAGCTGCTGACCTTCACAGGAAGCTGATCGGGGGTGCGCCCAGGTCAAGGCGGCGTCGCTAGCGGGGCGCCGTTTGAGCTTCGATCCAAGAGCGATTGAGATCCCGGACAGCGGACTTCCAGAGCCGAGATCCTTTGCCGCCGAACCGTCGCTGAGCACGGACTGCCCGTAAGTGTGCAGTGTGAGACGGCTAAATTGCCTTCCGCGCCATCTCGGGACATCCCGCCCGGGTAATGTCG
>JBGQMX010000184.1:0-3864 GCA_041500805.1 Methyloceanibacter sp. | reverse complement strand
TGGTGGAGGGGGTAGGATTCGAACCTACGTAGGCATAGCCAACGGGTTTACAGCCCGTCCCCTTTAGCCACTCGGGCACCCCTCCTTGAGCTAGGTTGGATTGACTGGTGATTGTAACCAAGCAAAAACGCCCCGCCGTCGGCCGGCAGGGTCCGCCATGACTGGGTTTTATGGGTAGCGCTTCAGGCTCTGTCAACTGTAAATCAGGCCGCTTGAGCGAAATTCCTCGACCTTCCCAAGGCCGTTTGGGTCCACCACCCTTCTCGAGAGAGCATAAGCTTCCCAATGCGGCGCCCAAGACCTAGGCCCAATAAGCCTGCAAACCATGGCTTTCGCGGCAAGCTTCGGCACGCGCGCGGAAGCCCCGACAGCGACCGCATCCTGCTCTTCGGCCTCCACGCCGTCGAGGCGGCGCTTGCCAATCCGAACCGGCCGGTGGTGAGGATTCTCGCCACCGAGAACGCCGCCCAACGGCTAAGCGCCCTCATCGCCAAGCGTGGCGTACCGCTCGATCCGGCAAGCCCAAGAGATCTCGATCGCTTGTTGGGCCCCGACGCCGTGCATCAGGGCGTGGCCCTCGAGACCGGGCCGTTGCCGCCTATGGGACTGGACGAGGTGAGCCCCGACGGCATCCTTCTCGTGCTCGATCAGGTGACGGACCCGCAGAATGTGGGCGCCGCGTTGCGCTCAGCGGCTGCCTTCGGCGCCGCGGGCCTCGTCCTCACCGAAAGGCACAGCCCTCCCCTGCAAGGCGTCCTGGCCAAGGCGGCAAGCGGGGCACTCGACGTCGTGCCCGTCATCCTCATCAAGAATCTCGCGCAAACCTTGGCCGAGCTTGGCGAACGCGGGTTCCTGCGCGTGGGACTGGCCGAAGAAGCAGGCGAAGCCCTCGAAGCCGCGCCCCTCACGCGGCCGCTCGCCCTCGTGCTCGGTGCCGAGGGCAAAGGCTTGCGACAGCTCACGCGCGAGCATTGCGACCGTCTCTGCCGTATCTCGACGCATGGCTCGTTTGGCAGCCTCAACGTCTCCAATGCCGCAGCGGTCGCGCTTCACTGGGCGAGCCTGAAAGCGCTCAAGGAGAAGGACTGAAGGCCGCGCGCAGGCGAGCAGCGACGCGGGAGGGGATAATCCCCCTCCCCGTCTCCACTGTCAGGTCATCGCCGACGGCGCGGGCGCGTCGCCCACGCTTCACGATCAGTTGCAGAAGCGGCGGCCGAAGGAATCGTACCAGCAGTCTCTGCGCCAGTAGCAATTGCCGGGACCGGGGTAGCATGCGGTGTAACCGGGCTGGGCCCAATAGGCGTAGAACCGCGTCGGGGCATAAAGAAATGCCGTGCCGCCGCAGGGGCTCACGCACGGGGCTGGGGCGACGACCGCGACGCCACCGCAACCTCCACAAGGAGCGCGGAGGCGCCGGATCGGAATTGGATTGGGAGCGGGAACGAGAACGGCGCCGCCGCCGCAGCGCCAGCCACCGCACCGGGCGCTGGCATCATCGACTGCCGTAAGATTCAGGCCGACCGCGAGCGCCAGCACGGCGGCGAGACTCAACAGAACTTTCATCTTGGGGACTCCACTAGGACTAACCCCCTCCTGGCCTTTTCGTCGCCAGCGGAAGGTTTCCCGAAATTACGCCCCGCGAGTATCGGTAGGGTTAATGTCTGCTACTTCCGTCCAGGAATTGCGGAAGTGCCAACGAGCGGCGCGCGATCGAACAGGCCGCGCCGGCTACCCGCGCCGCAGCGTCGTGAAACGATACGGGCGGCCGAAGCCGCCCGCCGAACAGTCTAGCGCCGTCTACAGTCTAGCGCTGTCTACAGGTGACAATAGTCAGCACTACAAGAACAGTCCTTCTTCCAGTGCCAATGCTTACAGCAGTGATCGTCACCGTCCATAACATGGTCTGTGCAGCTGTCATTATGCTTCCAGCTGTCGCAGACTTTCATTTTATGGCAACCCAAGCACATTCCAGAGTCGCAAACGTGCTTCTTGACTTGAATGACAGGGTTGTCCATGAGCTTCTGCAAGCTTAGAGGGAGCTTCGCACTCTCTACCGGGACGGCCTCTCCCGTACCAACGAACGCTGCGACGAAGCACACGGCGACGAGAATTGCGGCCAGCATTCCTACGGCTTTGCGCATGACATTCCTCTCTTGCGCGATCGACATCATTCGTCTGGGTCGAGCATTTCCTCATTCAAGTCACATCACCTGCGAGGCAGGGAAATCCGCTACGGCTGAACCTGTGCAAAAGCCGCCCCGAAGCAAATAGCGACGGTAAGCGCCGCCGCAAACCCTATCAGTTCGCGCGTCGGTTGTTTCTCCTTTTAGGAGGCAGACCCATTGGATCCCGCGAACCCCATCCCCGCGATCCCACCATCACGAGCCCGGCCATCGGCTAACGTGGGTGCTGGCAGCGACGATTGAAGTTCGCCGCCCTCGCCGCTCGAGCTATTTGATGACCCGGTCGGAGTTCGCCCCACGGCGGTAACTGGGCTGCTCGAGATAATGGAAGTAGGGCATGCAGCGGGGATTGTTCTCCTGGGCCGTCGTGTAGGGCCGGTAGAACCACCAATAATTGCGCGGCAAGCAATAAAAGGATTGCTGACGCCGGAAATGGACGCTCAGGCGCGGGCTCATCTGCGCCGTGCCGAGCGCAACAGCCTGGCTCGTACGCGTCAGCGCGGACGCCGCGACGCTGCCGGCCGCTGCCGGCTCCGACTTGACGGCGAAGAAGAGGCTGAAAGTGACGGCGACGGCTAGCCCCAGCCTGCAATAACCCATGCTCGCGCTCCCCCAGGGCAACCATCTCGGCGCGCAAAGTCTAGAAGGGCGGTCCTCGCAGCGCAAGCCTCCGGCAACCATGCCACGCGTCAAGGGCGCATCGCGCGCACTGCGCCCTTGACAGGGACGGCCTCGCGCCCATCAAGTCGTGCCGGGCAGAGCCTTCCAGCGGGCGCCACATGGAACGAAGCTCGCCCGCACAGAGTTGCCTATGCCTCGCCACCCCCAACCATCTCTTCACGGAAGGAAGCACCCATGTCATCCACCGATAGCGATATGCGCGCGGGCGCAGCCAAGCGGAGCTCGGGCGGCCGCGACGCCGAGGACTTGGCCAATCAGATCGATTCGATCCGCGCCGACATCCAGACCCTGACCTCGACGGTCGGCCGCATCGCCAACAAGCAGATCGGCCGGGCGCAGGACAAGGCCATGGAGACGGCCAATGAGGCCGAGGAGGCCATCAGGCGCAATCCCCTCTCGGCCGTCGCCATCGCCGTGGGGCTAGGGTTCCTGTTTGGTGTCTTCACCCGGCGCTAGGGCGAAGCCTCCATGCTCCGCTCGGCGCTCGCGCTGCTGTCGTCGCTGCAGATCGGACTACGCTTCAAGCAATCGATCGAACGCTCGCTCAGGCAAGCGGTCGTCGTCGCCACTGCCGTGGTCTTTCTGATCGGCGCCGCCGCGTTCGGCCTGCTCGCAGCCTATCACGCGCTCATCTCGGTCTATGGCTTTACTCCGGCCGCAGCGGCAGGGATCATCGCCGCCGCGCTCACTCTGATTGGCGTGCTCATCCTCGCCACGCTCCCGCTTCTCGCGCGGAGGCCGAAGCGGCAGCAGGCGCCGAGCATGCTGGCCGCCACCGGCGAAGGCGTGGGCATGCTCGATCAGAGCGTCGGCAAGGCGATGCAGCAGGTGGGCCCGGTGACGCTGCTTGCGGTCGCCTTCGTCGCCGGCATCCTGGCGAGCCGCCGCCGCCGCTAGGCCGAGCGTTTTCGCGAGGCATTTGTGCCTCGCGTTTCGCCTCTGTCCCAGCGCGGTACGCTTCTTAATCCCGCCTTAACCACAATCCTTGCATCCTCGGCGG
>JBGQMX010000183.1:0-4041 GCA_041500805.1 Methyloceanibacter sp. | reverse complement strand
GCACTGTTCGCAAAAAATCGGAATCCCTTACGAATCGGAAAACGACAAACCCGCTCTAATGAAGATGGAAGAAATGATGAAACAGCGCTTCGGGGGTGCGATCGCCCTCGCGGCCCTGGTCGCATGCACCGTGGCCGACAATCGTGGCGTGGCGGCGGAGATACACGACGGGGTCCACCCGTCACCCGCGGTGATCCTTCAGGTGCTCAAGGCATTCGACAATCCGGAAGGCGCGATCTTCAGCGCCGATGGTAGCCATGTGTTCGTCTCCAATGCTGCCGAGGCCGGCAATCTGTCCGAAAACTTTGGTTGGGTCGAGGGCGCGGGATACATCAGCAAGCTGGAAGTCAAGGCCAACGGTGAGCTGGCGATGGTCGAGAAGAAGCTGATCGACGGCCTGACCGGGCCGCTCGGCATGGGCGTCCTGCCAGTGGCTACAGAGAAGTTCCCGGCCGGTACGATCTTTCTGTGCACCGGCTCGGCACCGTTCGTCGATAGCGACGGTCAGGTGGTCAAGGACCCAACCCGCATGCGCAGTAAGCTTCTGGCGTTCAACGACGCCGGCGAAGTGCTCGGCGAGATCGATACCGGCCAGGGATCGGTGTTCGAGCAGATCAACGGCAGCCCGATCATCCTGATCAACGCGCTGGGGTTCGACGCCGATGGCAACGTCTACGTCACCGACACCGCAATCGGGGCCGATCAGTTCAACCCGCCGTTCAAGGGTAAGAGCGGCCTCTGGATGATCCCGCACAGCGCGCTTGACGCCCTCGCGGGCGGCCGGGCGCCGGCCAATCCGCCGATGTTCCTAGAGATCCCCGGCAACCCTGACGGGGTCGAGGTCTCACCGACCGACGGCAAGGTCTACGTCAACACCGTCGGGGCATTCGCCAACTTGGCCGACCCGGCGAATGGCGGCATCTACGCGCTGACCAAGGAGGACATCGCCAACAACAAGCTGCCGCCGCCGGTCGACGGCGACCTGGGCGCGCTCGACGGCCTCGACTTCACCGCTAGTGGCGTGATGCTGAACACCCAGATCCGTGCCGACATTCCCGGCAAGGTTACTGTCAACTGCAAAGGCGAAATTGCCACCACCCTCGCGCTCCAGCCGGGTGGCACCATGTCCGACCTGAGCGGCCCCGCCGACCTCGCGGTCCGGCGCAGCGCCGACGGCGCGCAGCTGGTGGTGATCCCCGAGCTCAACGCCCGCGACGCTACCCCCGGTGACGACGAGGTCACCGTGATCGCGCTGCCGGCCGGATTCGATGCCGCCTGTGCCCAGTGATGTATCGGGCTGGTCGACGCATCGGCCATCACCTCTAAGTTAGAATCTGGCGCTTGTTCGCAAGCTTCTAGGCTGGCTGAGGCGGAGTGTGGGCCAATGCACAGGCTGGCGGAAATGTCGTTTCTGGAGCCAGCGGCCCATAGCCTCGTCTCTGCCCGCTCAATGTCTGCTTTTGGCACTAAGCCGAAGTCGCCGTTGGCGAAAGTTCAGCCTCGAAAGACCGAGAGTCGCCCCTGCTAAGTTGCCCGCTTGAAACTAATCCCCGCGCTCCAATCTGCCTTTATCTTGCACCCACCTCGTCCGCTTGAGGGGCGCTGTCGCGAAGCGGGCGTTGGCGGGACGAGGCGCGGCGCCTGAGACTGCGTGATGCGGTCTGCGTCTTATTTGTAGGACCTTTCCGTCTCCCTCGTGGGGGTAAAAAACGTCTCCCGGGCGGGCGACAAATTTTTCTCCCACAAAATTTTGCGCTCCGTCGGCGGTCGCTAACGGCGCAAGGTCAAGCTTGTGGCTAAACGATAGATGCCGGACTTTGCGTTGAGCTTCACGATGTTGATCGTGTGACCCGCATCGGAGACCTTGATGCTCATGCGGCCTGAGAACTTGTCCCCCGCGATGAGGGCATGAATGGTGTTGTCCTTGGCCGTGCCGGTGACGGTGCCGCTTGCATCATAGACGCTCTCGTTCCAAGAGCCTTTGATCTTGCCTGCCTTATCGGTGACCTTGAGCGTGGTGTTGACCTCGTAGTCGTTGCCGGTGCAATGCAGGGTCTGAGCAACATTGCTGCCCGTCACGGCATACTTCACCGAGCAGCTCACCTTCTTGGGTTGGCCGTCGTCCTGGATGACGATGCCGCCACCTTTCCAGTCGCCCTTCAGCTGGTCGAACGGATCGGCGGGTGCCTTTGGCGGGGCGGCCTCGCCGGGCGAGGCCAAGGAAGCGGCAAGGATGAGCCCTACGAGAGCAAAAGCCTTATGAGGGAACGACGACAGCAAACCATATCCCATGGGGTATTCCTCTGATTCAGGCTTAGCATGAGGCTGCCGTTTGCCGCCCCGCCGACATACAGCGTTCGATTACGCTCTAAAAATGTCAGCCCGGCGCGCCTTGAAACTAATCCCCGCCCTCCAAACCTCCCTTATCCTGCATCCGCCTCGTCCGCTTGAGGGGCGCTGTCGCGAAGCGCGCGTTGGTGGGACGAGGCGCGGCGCCTGCGGGGCTCGTTCGCTTGACGAGCCACCCGGGCGGCGTCGGGGCTCCGCCCGTGCCCACTACGAGGCCCTGCCAGGAGCTGGCTGACGACCGTAAGGTCCACACCAAACGCTGACTGTCGCCTCTCTCGTCGGCGAGATCGCGGAGAGAGGAACCCCAACGGGACAAAGGACGGCAGCGGGACACTTACGGCGAAAGCGCGGCCCGGCGCCGAATAATCGTCCGCTTCTGGCGCGCCGAAAGGCGCCCGCGCACTCCGTTGAGGAGTGCGAACCATAGGTTTGCGCTTTTCGGCGCGCCATCCCCTCTCATGAGGGGAGAGACCGGTGGGCACGCTTCGCTTTGCCCACCCTACGAGCAAACCCCGGGCGCCTCGCGCGTCGCGGCAAGGAGGACGCATGCCTGCTGCGGCGGCGGGACGGACTCCATCCCTCCCCTTGATGGGGAGGGGGGTGCGCTATTGAGAGCGCGCCGGGTGGGGTGAGACGGTGCCCCCCACCCCAGCGTCGCCTGCCACAAGTGGCCGGCGCCGCCGGACCTCCCCACAAGGGGGAGGTAGGGGATTCGCGGAGGCGAGAGAGAGATTCCTCTCACCCGAATGGACTGGATTGCCGGGTCAAGCCCGGCAATGACGAAAAAGGAAAGGCAGAGATGGCGACAACCGAGACTGGCGGCGACCCAAGCAAACCAAGCGAGGTTGAGACGCTGCGGCGCCTCGCCGACCTGCTCTGCCTGTGGCGGCTATGCGGCAACGCGTCGTGCCGGCGCGCGGGCGCCTGCCGCGGGCGCGTGCATCTTTGCCCCCGGCGCAACTTCCCCTTCCTGCCGGAGGGCGTGCGCGAGTGGTTCGAGACCTTCCTCGCGGCGAAGTATGCCGGAGTGTCGTTCGAGGTGTTCAAGGACGAGATGGAGGGGCGAGAGGAGACGGAGGCCTTCTTTGCCTGGCGCAGGGCAGCCAAGGCCAAGCGGCGATGATCCGCCTTCGAAAGCCCGAGCCGGAGCAAAGGAATCCCCCTCTGTTGCGCGAATGCCAACATCCGACTTTTTTGACCAGAAGCGCGCTCGAAGGGGAACGCTTTGACCGCTCTTGCCTTAAACTCGCTGCTCGACTGCGATTCGGGGGGATGCGGGGATGAAGGCCTATCGCTCGAGACTGCTGATCGCTGCCGTCGCCATCGCCTGCTTGGCTAGCGCGGCGCAGGCGGAGACCTACAGCAATATCGTGCAGCAAAACTGCCGGTACGATTACAAGAAGTTCTGCGGCGATTATGGGCTCGAAAGCACGGCGCTGCGATCCTGCATGGACCGGGCCGGCAAGGCCTTGTCCAAAAGTTGCGTGCAGGCCTTGATCAAATCGGGCGAGGTCAGCCAAACGGAAGTCGATCGCCGGAAATAACCGGGCCGCTAGAGCATGATCCCGAAAAGTTGCAGACTTTTCGGACAAGATCATGCGTCAGAACAACGGCCGGCCCTGGCGGCACGAAGCGCGTCCCACAAGGGATGCGCGCTACGGCATTTGCGCTTTCCGAGATCGGCAAGGCCCG
>JBGQMX010000182.1:0-4237 GCA_041500805.1 Methyloceanibacter sp. | reverse complement strand
CAACTACCTGATCGACATCGAGAACGCCGTCATCGTCGACGTGGAGGCGACGCCGGCCCGCACCTATGACGAGGTGCTGGCGACGAGGACCATGATCGAGCGGACCGCGAAGTGCTTCGCCCTGCGTCTCGTCCGCCCGCCGCCAGACCTCGCGGCCGCCTCAGTTGCGTGAGAGTCGGTGCCAGTGGCGTCCCGTAGCGTCGGTGTCAAACCCGCAGCCCCGGCTGGGTGCGGATGAAGGCAAGAACCACCTCAACTCAGCCTCGCAGCACCGGGGGCGACCAAGCCGGTCGCGCCGCCGACTTTATCGACAGCCTCTGACCCACAGCCGACGTCTCCCAAGTAGGGGTTCGCCCACTGCCGCTGGTGCTGGCTCCCATGGCGTAGTACCTAGCGCAAGTGCGTCGGGGCAGAGGTGGCGAGCGAATTCTTGAAGGGTGGTGGTCGGATGAATGAACCAGAGCCAACTCTCCGCCTCACCCCCGATTTACGCGGGTGGACACAGATCCTCGCCGGCTACCGCGAGCCGAGCAGTGCACGCAGCATCCTCGAGATCGTGATTACGGTGCTGCCGCTTATGTTCCTCTGGCTCCTGATGTGGGCCTCGCTCGACGTCGGCTACTGGCTTTGCTTGCTGCTTTCGGTGCCAACGGCTGGTTTTCTCGTGCGCCTCTTTATGATCCAGCACGATTGCGGTCATGGTGCCTTTTTCCGGCAGCGCGTCGTGAACGACTGGGTTGGTCGCGGGATCAGTGTGCTGACTTTGACACCATATGACTTTTGGCGACGGACCCACGCCATTCATCATGCGAACTCAGGCAATCTCGATCATCGCGGAATCGGTGATATCGACATGCTGACGGTGCGCGAGTATCTGGCATTGTCCCGGTGGCGCCGGCTCTTGTATCGCCTATACCGCCACCCCCTTGTGATGTTTGGCGTTGGTCCCGTGTACAACTTTGTCTTGCGGCAACGACTTCCGCTGGGATTGATGCGCAGTGGTTGGCAGCCCTGGCTGAGTACGATGGCGACGAATATCGCAATTGCGATTTTCGTCGCGACGATGATTTGGCTGGTCGGCGTTGGTCCGTTCCTGCTTGTGCACCTTCCGATTACATTTCTCGGAGCTTCGATTGGTGTCTGGCTGTTCTATGTCCAGCACCAGTTTGAAGACACCTTCTGGGATCACGATAAGGTGTGGAATTTTCGCGAGGCGGCGCTGCGCGGGAGTTCGCACTATGACTTGCCGGATGTCCTACGCTGGTTCACCGCCAATATCGGCGTTCACCACGTGCACCATCTGTGCAGCCGTATCCCGTACTACCGCTTGCCGCGGGTGTTACGGGATCACCCGCAGCTTGCTGCCGTGGGGCGTCTAACGCTGTTGGAAAGCCTCAGGTGTGTACGGATGGCGCTCTGGGACGAAGGGCGACGGCGGGGAATCTCTTTTCGCGAAATGCATGCCGCAGCTCCGGCGCAAAGTGCCTGCCATTCCTCAAGGCGCGTTCAAGGCCGACCCCGAAGCGAATCTTCGGTGTCAGGAGTTGCGGGACGAGGCGGTGGCGGAGCGGTGCCCGCATCGCGGGTTTCAACGCAGCCGTCCTTGTCCGCCTTCTTCGGCTCAACTTCTCCGCTGGCACATCGGTTGGAAAAGAAACAACAAATCGATTGAATCAGGTTCATGGGTTCTATCCTCAGGGCGCATTTCAGGGCTCATAGCCTCCTTGCCAGAGCTCAGTAATCCATCCCACCCAGCCCGCCCATACCGCCGCCCGGCATGGCCGGAGAGCCAGAATCCTTCTTGGGCCTTTCGGCAACCATCGCTTCCGTTGTCACCAGGAGGCCCGCGACGGAACTCGCGTCCTGTAAGGCGACCCTCACGACCTTGGCCGGGTCGATGATGCCCTTCTTGATCAGGTCGCCATATTCGCCGGTTTGGGCATCATAACCGAAGGAGGGCGACTTCTGGTCGGTCACCTTGCCGACTACGATCGAACCTTCGACGCCAGCATTCTCGGCGATCTGGCGGATCGGCGCCTGGAGCGCCCGGCGGATGATGTTGATGCCGGCTTCCTGGTCCTCATTGTCGCCTTTGACCTTCAGCGACTTCGCCGCCCAGAGGAGTGCTACCCCGCCGCCGGGGACAATGCCCTCCTCGACCGCGGCGCGGGTCGCGTTCAGCGCATCGTCGACGCGGTCTTTTCTCTCCTTCACCTCGATTTCACTTGACCCCCCGACCTTGATCACGGCGACGCCGCCAGCGAGCTTGGCCAGCCGCTCCTGCAGCTTCTCCTTGTCGTAGTCAGAGGTCGTGTCCTCGATCTGCTGCTTAATCTGAGCGATGCGGGCCTCGATGTCAGTCTTCTTGCCCGCGCCGTGGATAATAGTGGTGTCATCCTTGGTGATGGTCACGCGCTTGGCGCGCCCCAGCATCTGCACGGTGACGTTCTCGAGCTTGATGCCGAGATCCTCGGAGATGAGCTCACCCCCGGTAAGCACGGCGATATCCTGCAGCATCGCTTTGCGCCGGTCGCCAAATCCGGGGGCCTTTACGGCCGCGACCTTCAAGCCGCCGCGCAGCTTGTTGACTACGAGGGTCGCGAGCGCCTCGCCCTCGACGTCCTCGGCGATCACCAAGAGCGGCTTGCCGGCTTGGACGACCGCCTCAAGCAGCGGTAGCAGCGACTGCATATTCGAGAGTTTCTTCTCGTAGATGAGGATGTAGGGGCTCTCGAGCTCGGCCATCATCTTTTCGGCATTGGTGATGAAGTAGGGCGAGATATAGCCGCGGTCGAACTGCATGCCCTCGACCACTTCGAGCTCGCTCTCGAAGCTCTTCGCCTCCTCCACCGTGATCACGCCCTCATTGCCGACCTTCTGCATGGCCTTGGCGATCATGTCGCCGATCGCCTTTTCGCCGTTCGCGGCAACCGTGCCGACCTGGGCAATCTCCTCCGACGACTTGACCTTCTTGGCCTGCCGCGCAATGTCCTTCACGACCTCGCCTACTGCCAGATCGATACCGCGCTTCAGGTCCATCGGATTCATACCGGCTGCAACCAGCTTGATCCCTTCCTTCACAATCGCCTGAGCCAGCACTGTCGCGGTGGTGGTGCCATCGCCGGCGATGTCGCTGGTCTTCGATGCCACTTCGCGCAGCATTTGCGCGCCCATGTTCTCGAACTTGTCCTCGAGTTCGATCTCCTTCGCGACGGTGACTCCGTCCTTGGTGACGCGCGGCGCGCCGTAGCTCTTGTCGAGGACGACATTGCGGCCTTTGGGCCCGAGCGTCACCCTGACAGCGTTGGCGAGGATATCGACGCCATGCAGCATCTTGTCGCGCGCGTCAGTGGAGAATTTGACGTCCTTGGCAGCCATTTTGATTCTCCTAAGTTGAACTGATGGAAGGCTACTTCAAGCCTATGCGACCTTCCTGCTGGCCTTGGCGCCTTGGAGCACCCCCATAACGTCGGATTCCTTCATGATGAGGAGTTCTTCGCCATCGATCTTCACTTCTGCGCCCGACCATTTTCCGAACAACACTCGATCGCCCGCCTTGAGATCGATGGGGATGAGCTTACCGGCTTCGTCGCGCGCGCCAGGACCAACGGCGACGACCTCGCCTTCCTGCGGCTTTTCCTTGGCGGTGTCGGGAATGATGATGCCGGCCTTCGTCTTCTCTTCGCCTTCAAGGCGGCGAATGACGATGCGGTCATGCAGAGGCCTGAATTTCATGGGGTCCCCTCTCGGGATTGCGTGAGCTCGGGATGGAGCGCTTTGGCACTCGTAGAAGAAGAGTGCTAATCCCTATAACTGGGCGTGCCCGAGCGAGAAAGCAAGGCAGCGCGCTCTCAATGTTGACCCCGGGCGAACGAGCCTACGCGCTCGCGAAGAAGTACAAGATCAAAACGGCCTTCGCTCCCGGCAAGCTCGGCGTCGACGAAAAAAGGGCTCTCGCCGATCTCCTGTTGGTCGACGGCAATCCGCTCGAGAACGTCGACCTCATCGCGGGCCCGGCCAAGAATTTTATCGTCATCATGAAGAACCTGAAGATCTACAAGAACAGCCTGTGACCATGCTATGCGATGGGCCCGTTGACTTCCGTTGTTGGCACAAAGCCGACCAAGTCGATAAGCGGACAAGCGTCAGCTTCTGACCGATGCTGTCGATAAACGCTTTTCGAGGGGCGAGTGCGCAACATTGAGTCAAGATAGGAGTCTGGCGCGCAATATAGATT
>JBGQMX010000181.1:0-4315 GCA_041500805.1 Methyloceanibacter sp. | reverse complement strand
GTCGTGCCGATCTTCCCGTCACCCGCGGATGCCTCACGCAGCGAGTCGAGCTCGCGATGGAGCGGCAGGATCAGGGTGGCATTCTCGGCGATGCGCAAGTTTTCGCGGCTGATGCTCACGCCTTGCGCCTCGATCTTGGCGATCTCCTCGGCGAGCGCCCAAGGATCGACCACCACACCGTTGCCGATCACCGAGAGCTTGCCCTTGCGCACGACGCCAGAAGGCAGCAGCGAGAGTTTATAGGTGGTGCCGTCGACAACCAGGGTGTGGCCGGCGTTATGGCCGCCCTGGAAGCGCACCACGATATCGGCGCGCTCAGACAGCCAATCGACGATCTTGCCCTTGCCTTCGTCGCCCCATTGGGAGCCGACGACCACGACATTGGCCACTTTCGGAGGTCCTCTAAGCCCTGGACAGAGACGCACAAACGGCCCCGCGCGTGCCGGGGCCGTGTTGGCTTATAGCGCGGGGCTTCGGCAGATGCGAGCGTCCCATCGTCATACCGGCGGCCGGGACCGATCCAACCGTCCTTTCGCCGGAATAACGCGGAGTCCGGTTCACGCCGCCTTGGCCAGGGTCTGCTTCTCTTGGGCGAAGGCCCAATCGAGCCAAGGCAGCAGCGCCTCGATATCGCTCCTCTCGACCGTGGCGCCGGTCCAGATGCGCAAGCCCGAAGGCGCAGCGCGATACGACGCGATGTCCTTGGCGACATTCTCCGCGTCGAGCAGAAGAGCCATGGCCCTCGGGAAGTCGTCGCGCATCTTTGGCGGAAGCGCTTGAATCTCGGGGTCGACCACCTTGAGACAGACCGAAGTGTTGGAGCGCGTCTCAGGCACCCGGGCGACGAAGTCGACCCAGGGGGTTCCCGCCACCCATTCGGCAATGACGCGCGCATTGGCATCGGAGCGCGCGATCGTCCACTCGACGCCGCCAGCGCCTTCGACGAAATCGAGCGCATCGAGATAGTCTTCGAGGCACAGCATTGACGGCGTATTGATGGTCGAGCCCTCGAACAGCTCGCGCATGAGCCTGCCGTCCTTGGTCATGCGGAAGAGCTTCGGCAGCGGCCAGGGCGGCGCGTAGCTCTCAAGGCGCGCCACGGCGCGCGGGCTTAGGATCAGGATGCCGTGCTGCGCTTCGCCGCCGAGCACCTTCTGCCAGGAAAAGTTTGCGGCATCGAGCTTCTCCCAATCGATTTTTTGCGCGAATACGGCGGAGGTCGCGTCGCAGATGGTGAGGCCTTTGCGGTCTGCCGCGATCCAATCGCCGTTGGGCACGCGCACCCCGGAGGTCGTGCCGTTCCAGGCGAACACCACGTCGCGGTCGAAATCGACCTGGGCGAGGTCCGGCAGGTCGCCATAAGGCGCGAGCAGAGCGCGGACGTCCTTGAGCTTGAGCTGCTCGACGATGTCGGTGACCCAGTCCCGGCTGAAGGCCTCCCAGGCGAGCACGTCGACGCCGCGCGGGCCCAACAGCGACCAGAGCGCCATCTCGACGGCGCCGGTGTCGGAGGCAGGGACGATCGCCGCGAGATAACCGGGGGGGAGCTTGAGCAGATCGCGGGTCCGGTTAAGCGCAAGCTCGAGCCTTGCCTTGGTCTCTGGCTGGCGGTGATTGCGGCCGAGCAGCGCCCCCTTGAGCCCATCCAAGGACCAGCCGGGATGCTTGGTGCAGGGCCCCGAGGAGAAGCGCGGATTGGCGGGGCGTATCGCCGGCTTTTTGAGCACGCTCACGGGCTACTCCTTTGGATGCGGTTGCGAGGCGCAGAAAGAGTTGCCCATACTTTCGGCAGCCATGGCCGTCAAGTGCGGTGGGAACAGGAAGGTTCCGCGGGAGTGCCGCGTCTTGCGGGAAGCCAAAAAAGAAGCGCCCGTCGAAAAGACGGGCGACAGGGGCTAGCAGTCTCGCCGGGTGGGATGGGGCTTAGGCTTATTTGAAGGCGACCGGCATGGGAGCGGGTTGCGACCCCAGCTTCCAGCGAACGCCGAGCATGACGTCGTTGGACGTGATGTTGTTGATGTTGAGGCTGTTGTAGGAGCTCGAATTGTCGAAGGCCGTAACCCTGCCGCTACTGGCATCGCCGAGGTCGGTGTAGCGGTAGGAGAGGTCGATGGTGAGGCCAGGGGTCACGTCATATGCCAAGCCGGCGTAGACAGCCCAGGCGAAGTTCGTCTCGGTATTGTCGGCCCCGTAGAACACGCTGTTGTTGGGAACGTTGACGTCCTTCAAGCCGAGCACCGAGATCGAAGCGAAGCCAACACCGCCGCCGACATAAGGCGTGACGCAGTGGTAGGTGCCGAGGTCGAGATAGGCATTGGCCAGGCCGACCCAGCTCTGGATGTCAGCCGTGTATTCGTTCGTGCCTGGATTGAATTCACCGGGGCCGAAGGGAGGGCCCACACGGTTGAAGCCGTCACTACCGGGAAATCTATCCTGAGCTTGGAAGACGGACTTTCCCCGATATTCCCCGGTGATATCGAAGCGCAGCCACTTGTTCATTTCGTAGCCGGCGCCAACGCCGAACAAGGGCGAGCTCTTGATGTCGTCATGGAAGACCTGGAAGTCGTTAAGTTGGAAGAGCTCGGAGCTGATGTCGTCCACATGCGGGTTCGCCGAGCCGACAAAGCCCTTGAGATACCAGGGGCCCGAGCAGCCGATGCAGGGAGCCTCCACCTCAATGGGTGGCGGCGGCGGAAGGCCGAGATCTGCCGCAGCAGCCCCTGCCGTCTGGCCGAGAACCAGAGCTAATCCGACGATGATTGAGCGAGTCTGTCCCATCTCTGTCCCCTCTTAACTGCAGCCGGAGCGATCAAACCTTCGGAAGGCTCAGGTCACGCGGGCTGTTTCATTTCGGGACTATGGAAGGGAATTGGTTAATGGAGCCCTAACCCGGGTCCCGGAGCGGGATGGCGCTGTGGCCAAGGGGACCTAGGGCGCGCAAACTCGGCCTCTGAGGGCCGTCGAGGGGCTGAATTGCTTTGTTTTTTGGCACGCGGGCTCTGCCGCGGGTTCAAGCCGCGGCGTCGGTGAGCGCGTGGACGATGTCCGAGACGACGGTCTTTATAAGCTTCTCGTCGTCGCCTTCCGCCATGACACGAATCACGGGCTCGGTGCCCGACGGACGGATAACGAGGCGCCCCGATTTGCCGAGCTTGGACTTGCCGCTGTCGATGGCTCTCCGCACGGCAACATTGTCCAGCGGCTGGCCGCCGTTCTTGTAACGGACGTTCTTCAGGATTTGCGGCAAGGGCTCGAAACGATTGCAGATTTCGCTTACCGGCTTGCCGCTTTGGGCGACCACGGCGAGGATCTGCAAGGCGGTCACCAGCCCGTCGCCGGTGGTCGAGTAGTCGGAGAGCACGATATGGCCCGACTGCTCACCCCCGACATTGTAGCCGTGCTGGCGCATATGCTCGACCACGTAGCGGTCGCCGACAGGGGTGCGCGCAAGACCGAGATCGAGCCCTTCAAGATAGCGCTCAAGCCCGAGATTGGACATCACCGTGGCGACGATGCCGCCGCCGGCGAGCCGCCCACGCTTCAGCCAGGATTCGGCGATGACCGCCATGAGCTGATCGCCGTCGATGATGCGACCGGTCTCGTCGACGATGACCACGCGGTCGGCGTCGCCGTCGAGTGCGATGCCGATATCGGCGCGCACCTCACTGACCTTGCGGATCAGGTCATCGGGCGCGGTCGAGCCGCAATCCTTGTTGATATTCAGACCGTTAGGATCGACGCCGATCTTGATCACCTCGGCCCCGAGCTCCCACAGGGCCTCCGGCGCCACCTTGTAGGCCGCGCCATTGGCGCAATCGATCACGGCCCTGATGCCGTCGAAACGGATGTTCTTCGGCAGCGTGCGCTTGGCGAACTCGATATAGCGCTCGCGCGCGCTATCGATGCGGGTGGCCCGCCCGATTCTCTCAGAGGCCGCGAGAAGCTCGGAGGAGTCGCCTCCCATCATCTTCTCGATCTCCTCCTCCTTCTCGTCGGAGAGCTTGTAGCCGTCGGGCCCGAACAGCTTGATGCCATTATCGATATAGGGGTTGTGGGACGCCGAGATCATCACGCCGAGATCGGCGCGGAGCGAGCGGGTCAGCATGGCGACGGCAGGCGTCGGCATGGGCCCCAGCTGAAACACGTCCATGCCCACGGCGGTGAAGCCGGAGACGAGCGCGGACTCGATCATGTAGCCGGACAGCCGCGTATCCTTGCCGATCACCACGCGGTGGCGATAGGAGCCGTTGGAGAACAGCTTGCCGGCAGCCATCCCGACTTTCAGCGCCACCTCCGAGGTCATGGGATAGGTGTT
>JBGQMX010000180.1:0-4380 GCA_041500805.1 Methyloceanibacter sp. | reverse complement strand
GCGTTTGGATAGACCTTACGGTCGTCAGCCAGCTCCTGGCAGGGCCTCGTAATGGGCACGGGCGGAGCTCCGACGCCGCCCGGGTGCCGGCTTTGCATGCCGGCCCGCGGGCGCCGCACCTCATCCCGCCTCACGACGCCTCATGAGAACGCCCCTTCAGCGGACGAGGTGAGGGCAACAATAGAGGTGGTTCAGCCCGCGGGGATAAGTTTCAAGCGGAAGGTCTCAATCCGTTAAGTGCGGGAGCGATTGTGAAGTCGGGACGCTCTCGGTCCGGGATTGAGGAGGGAAGCCCATTGCGCATCGCGATTAAAGCCAATTCCGGACGGCAGAAGTCGTCCGAGGGCGTCATTGCGGCCACCGCTAGGCGTTCTTGGCGTTCTTCAGAGCCTCATCGATTTGCGCGATTGTGGCCTGCAGCTCTTCGATCTGAAGGTCGATTTGCTCGTCGCTCGAGGCGGCATGACCGGAAACTATCGTAATCCCCGGAGTGTAGAGGAGATTTCTTCTCTGTTTCAGGCCCCGAAGCTGCTTCTCAAGGTCCGCCCGCTGTTCCATGAGATTCTTCGACTGCTCTGCAGACATTTGCTCGTCACCTCCTACCCAGCTGAAGACGAACGCCAATCCGGCATCGCCCGCATTCATGACACCTCTATGACAGTACATCATCATTTTAGTCGCTCTTGTTCCCCTTGCCGTTGATCGCAATCAAAGACTTTCTCTGCTCCTTCGCGTTAACTGGTCCGCGCCTCATAAAAGAGGACCCTCGAATTGCCGGAACCAGAGACGGTCGCCATCGAACCACCGCAGGAGCGCGCTACCACATTCGGGGCGACAGGTGATGCCTTGCATGTCCCCGCTCGATCGCAGCCAACGACCGAAAAAATCAGCGTCCGCAAACTGAACTTCTATTACGAGGACGGCAACCAGGCGCTTAAAGACATATCGGTGCCGATCTATGCGCAAAGCGTGACCGCATTCTTTGGACCGTCAGGCTGCGGCAAATCAACATTGCTGCGCGTGTTTAATCGTATCTATGACCTTTACCATGGCCAGCGCGTAAAGGGGGAAGTTCTGCTCGACGGCGAGAACATCCTGCTGGGCAATAAGGATCTGCCACTGTTGCGAGCACGAATCGGCATGGTCTTCCAGAAGCCAACGCCGTTTCCGATGTCGGTCCACGAAAACATCGCATTCGGAATCGGCCTCTACCGCGAACTGCCGCGCGGCGAGCTTGATGCGGAAGTCGAGTCGGCGCTTCGCCGAGCTGCGCTGTGGGATGAAGTGAAAGACAACCTCACCGAAAGCGGCCTCAACCTTTCGGGCGGTCAGCAGCAGCGCCTCTGCATCGCTCGCGCCATCGCGATTCAGCCGGAGGTTCTTCTTCTCGACGAACCCTGCTCCGCGATCGACCCAATTTCGTCTGCAAAAATCGAGCAGACAATAGAGGAACTAAAGACGGATCACACAATCGTAATCGTGACGCACAACCTGCAACAGGCTGCGCGAATATCCGACTTCGCCGGCTTCATGTATCTCGGTCAATTGCTCGAGTTCGACACTGCGCACGAAATGTTCCTGAACCCGCACGAACCGCGCACGCAGCAGTTCATCATGGGACGTTTTGGCTAGCATGCTGATGGGAAAGCGTGTGTACGCCCAACGGGTGAAGCGCGTCACCGGATAAAGGTCCCACGGGCCTCAGGCGCTAATCGCCGAGGAATCCCCCAAGCGAGCCGGCAATGTCGTTGTGCGAAGCAGCGCTTCGGCTCGCGCGCGCCGGGGCCTCGGCCGCTGCCTCCTCTTCCGACAGCCTGCTTTCCGGCGGCGGCATGGGAAAGCCCGCGGCGCTGCCGAACAGCGCCGCGGCCATCTTGTTGTCAAGCCCGTACAGGTCGGCGAAATTCGCGACCTTGCCGGCATCGTCCACCACCGTCGTGAAATAGACCATATGCACCGGGATCTTGTGGTCGATCGTGATCGGGCTGTTGACGCCTTTGTCCCACAAATCCTTGACCTGGCTCGCCGGCCATCCCTTGTCCTCGGCGAGCAGAACCTCGGCGAAGTGCTGCGGCTTCTCCATGCGCACGCATTCATGCCCGATCGCGCGCATCGGCTTCTGGAAGTATTTCTTCCGGTAGGCAAGCGTATCGTGCATGTAGACGGTGTGCCTGTTAGGGAAGAGGAATTTCACCTTGCCGAGAACGTTCTCGGGCCCTGCCCTCTGGCTGAAGGTGTAATTGAGAATGTTGACACGGCCCAAATCGACCCGTGTCGGATCGACCGGGGTGCCGTTCAGGCTCACCGACAGCTTGTGCACTTTCAGGATCGAGTAGTTCCCGTCACGCAAGGGCGGCAGGAGATTCTCCGTCACCACCGTCTCTGGCGCATTCCAATCGGGATTGAAGACGACCGTCTTCATGTCGGTGGTAAAAACGGGGGTCGCATAGGCAATCGTGCCGACGAGAGTCTTGTCGGCGTAGATCGGCTTCCCGTCCTTCACCACGTAGAGCATGAATTCGGGCGAGTTGTTCCAGACATAGAGCGCGCCGAGGTCGTCGGGCATCCAGCGCCAGCGCTCCATGTTGATGACGATCCGCTCGATCGCAACCGTGTTGCTCGCTGGCTTGCCGGTTTCATCGCCGCTGGCGCGGGCGTTGAGCAGCGCCTGGCGCAGGCGCACGAACTGCTCGTGCTTGGGATGCAGCGACTGCAGATAGAGATCGGGCGAAGACGCCGCCTCGATCTCGGTCAGAACGGTCTTCGGATCGCGCAAGGGTGGCGCTTGATCGAGCAGCTTGCTGAGCGCCAGGGGGTCGAACCGCCCGCCGCGGGCAAAGCGGGCATATTTCAGAACGGCAAGATCGAGCGTGATCTCGGCGAGGGCTTCCGCCTCGGCATTGGCCGGAAGCACGCCCTGGGACGGCAGGTCGAAGGCGGCGGCGTCAAGACCCCAATCGTCGGCCTTCTCGATCTCGAACAGGGCCGACTGTCCCTTCGCCGATAAGCCCATTTCCGTCATCCACAAAGGACCGCCGGCCCTCGTCCGATAGAAGGTCTCGAGCGCGGCGAGATCGTCAGCGTTGGCACTCTTGCGCAAGGAAGGGTCGGCAAGCTTTGTGCGAATGATGGCGACCACCGGGTCCGGCGACGAGGGCGGCGCCGTTCCGGCCGCTAGCGGCTCGGCCGCAGGCGGCTCGGCCGCAGGCGGCTCAGCGGCAAGGGGCTCGGCGGCAAGCGGTGACTGGCCGGCGGGCGCGACTGAAGGCGCGGGCGAGGCCTGAGCAGAAGATGGCAAAGCGGGCTCGGCGGCCGGCCGATCCTCGGCGCAAGCCGGCAGGGCGGCCGCCAAAGCATAAGCTTGGGCCGTGCATAGAAGGACGGCGATTAGGTAACGCCGGCGCATCCCCTCATCCCCTCGCGACGCCAGCGAAATTAGCGCGAGACCATGCCTTTTTGCCACCATGATCTCGCGCGCGGGATGGGCCGCCGCCGAGAGATGTGAAACCGAGTGCTATGTCGGCTCCAGCTTGATGTTTTCAGCCGATGCGCCGGTCAGGAGCCGCTTTTCTTCGGGGTCGCGTCGGCGTCAATTTCATGGAGCTTGCTGACGAGATCATTTAGAGACGCCCGACAAAATTGGCGGGCATCGACCTTATTTGTTTCCTTCATCATCTTGTAGGCGGCGTTCTTGTTGGAAGCCGCCTGTTTCAGCACGCGCGCTTTGTCGATCGACGCGTCTCGCTGTAGATAATAGGCCTCGATCTTCGCCATGGCATCTTTGGCCGTTTGCGCTTCTGCCGCCGTCAACTGCTCTTTGTCGGAGCAATCTTGGACGATTTGATAATCCGCATAGTAGTTCTTCAAATACATCGAAAGCTGCGGCGAGGCATGAGCTGCCAGCGACGACAGCAGAGTTGCGCAACAGGCGACAAGCAATCGATCGGCGAAACGGACCATGTCATCTCCTCGGGAATGAGCCGCGCAAGTGGCGATGCGAGCCTACCGTCTTGACTGCTCGCGGACGGCCGCGAAGTCAAGTGTCCCCTGCCCGCGCGGGCTGATGTTGTATAGGCATGCGACTCCGTGTCCGCGACGCGTTTCAGCGTCCGGCGTTTGACCACTTGTCCCTCGAATGAGGGGATGGCGCGCCGAAAAGCGCAAATCCTGTGGCTCGTGCCTTGCGGCACGCGGGCGCCTCTCGGCGCGCCATGGGCGGCAATTTATCGGCGCCGGGCCGCGCTTTCGCCTTCTGTGCCCCGCATCCCGTTCGAACCCGACGGTAGCGTGTGGATAGACCTTACGGTCGTCAACCAGCGCCTGGCAGGGCCTCGTAATGGGCACGGGCGGAGCCCCGACGCCGCCCGAGTGCCGATCTTG
>JBGQMX010000179.1:0-4384 GCA_041500805.1 Methyloceanibacter sp. | reverse complement strand
AGATGGCCTTCATGGAGCGCGCCCATGGTGGGAACGAGCGCGACCGTCTCGCCCGCCGCTCGCCATTTGGCGATCTGGGTCCTCAAGTCTTTGACCGTGCGGACGGTGGTGATGGCGCTCGTCATGCTTCCTCTCCGGGGCGGCGACCATAACAAGACCGCAATAGTTGGGCGAGGCCCAAAGGGCTAAACTTGCGCCATGGGCGAGCCCAAACGCGACATCGGCGCGACTGCCCCCTTGCCTGGCCGCGAGGCGATCGGCGAGGCGCTGCTTGTCGAGGAAGGCCCGCTGGTCGAGACCTTGATCGAGCAGGCGCGCACCAGCGACGAGGAGCGGTGCCGCATCGAGCTTCTCGCCAGCGATCTCGTCAAGGCGGCGCGAGACGGAAGGCGCGAGGCGGGCGGCGTCGACTCCTTCCTCCACGAATACGGACTGTCGAGCGAGGAGGGGGTGTTGCTGCTCTGCCTCGCCGAGGCGCTGCTGCGCATTCCCGATGCCGCCACCGCCGACCGGCTGATCGCCGGCACCATCGGCTCAGGCGATTGGGCGCGCCATCTCGGCCATTCCGATTCCCTCCTCGTCAACGCCTCCACCTGGGGCCTGATGCTGACGGGGCGCATCCTCGATTGGAGCGAAAGCCGGCAGACCGACCTTGCAAGCCTCGCCCAGCGCCTGATCGGGCGAAGCGGCGAGAAGGTGATCCGCAAGGCGCTCCGCCAAGCCATGCGCATTCTTGGGGGTCAGTTCGTGCTCGGGCAGACCATCGGGGAGGCGCTTGCCAATGGCGAGGACGAGGTTCGCCAGGGCTATCGCTTCTCCTTCGACATGCTGGGAGAGGCGGCGCGCACCGAGGACGACGCCATACGCCACGCGCTCCGCTATCGAGAGGCCGCTGAGGCCATCGCCAGCAAGGCCGGTCCTCCTCAGGCACGGACCGAGGAGGAGCTTCATCGCCGCCCCGGGCTCTCGGTGAAGCTCTCCGCGCTCCATCCCCGCTACCAGTCCTCACAAGAGGCGCGCCTCCATGCCGAGCTCGTGCCGCGTCTCTCTGAGCTCGCTCATGTGATGCAGGAAGCCTGGCTGCCGCTCACCGTCGATGCCGAGGAGGCCGACAAGCTCGATCTTTCGCTTGCCCTTATGGAGCCGCTGTTCACCGATCCCACGCTTGCCGGATGGAACGGGCTCGGCCTCGCCGTGCAGGCCTATAGCAAACGCGCTCTCCCGCTGATCGATTGGCTTGAAGCGGTCTCTGCCGCCACGGGAAGGCGCATTCCCGTGCGTCTCGTCAAAGGCGCCTATTGGGACAGCGAGATCAAATGGGCGCAAGGTGCGGGGCTTGCCGGCTACCCCGTGTTCACGCGCAAGGTCAACACCGACGTCGCCTATCTTGCTGCCGTGCGTGCGCTTCTTGCTCGTCCCGACTGTTTCTATCCGCAATTTGCAACCCACAATGCCCACACCATCGCTGCCATCGCGACGCTTGTCGGCGACCGTCCTTACGAGTTCCAGCGTCTCTATGGCATGGGTGAGGCGCTGCATCGGGAGGTGGTGCACCCCGAATCGTTGGCGAAGCCGTGCCGCATCTATGCCCCGGTTGGCGGACACCGGGATCTGCTCGCCTATCTCGTGCGGAGGCTGTTGGAGAACGGCGCCAATACCTCCTTCGTCAATCGCCTGGCAGACGATGCGGCACCGATCTCCGCAATCGTCGCCGATCCGGTCGAGAAGGCGGCAGCGCTTCAAGAGAAAGCCAACCCGCTGATCCCGTCGCCGCCGGATCTGTTCGCGCCCGAGCGGAAGAACAGTCTCGGGCTGCCGCTGTGGGACAGGGCGGTGCGCGAGCCCTTGCTCCAATCCATCGGCGCCGCTCTTGTGAGCCCGGCAACGGCCAATCCCATCGTGTCAGGTGAGGAGATCGAGGAGGGGGGTGAGGTCGGGTGGATCACCTCGCCCCATGACCGCAGGGTCGTGGTGGGCACCTGTCGCTCTGCCAGCCCGGAAACCATCGGCAACGCCCTCGATGCAGCGAAGGCCGCGTACAGGCCCTTCGATCGCTTGGGAGGGGAAGCCCGCGCCGCGATGCTCGATCGGGCCGCTGATCTGTTCGAGGCGGATCGCGCCGGGCTGATGGCGCTCATGGTGCGGGAAGCGGGCAAGACGCTTGGCAACGCGCAAGATGATCTCCGCGAGGCAGTCGATCATTTGCGCCATTCGGCGGCGGAAGCGCGCCGGCAGTTCGCGGCGCCGCTTGAGCTCAAAGGCGCGACCGGAGAGCGGAACGAGGTGTCGCTCCATGGGCGCGGCGTATTCGCCTGCATCTCGCCGTGGAACTTCCCCCTCGCCATCTTCACCGGTCAGATCGCGGCCGCTCTTGCTGCCGGGAACGCCGTGGTGGCGAAGCCCGCCGAGCAGACGCCGCTCATTGCGGGCCGCGCGGTGAGGCTTCTGCATCGGGCCGGTATCCCGCCTGACGTGCTGCATCTCTTGCCGGGTGCGGGCGAGACCGTGGGCGCGGCGCTTGTCAGCGACGCCCGCGTCGACGGCGTCGCTTTCACCGGGGGAACCGACACCGGCACTGCCATCAACCGCGCTCTCGCTGCCCGCGACGGCCCGACCGTGAAGCTGATCGCCGAGACCGGCGGCCTCAACGCCATGATCGTGGATTCCTCGGCACTGCCGGAGCAGGTGGTCGACGACGCGCTATCTTCGGCCTTCGACAGTACCGGCCAGCGCTGCTCGGCGCTCCGCGTGCTCTTCCTACAGGAGGACGTGGCAGAACAGACGCTTCGCATGCTGCTTGGCGCAGCGCGGGAGCTCAAGATCGGCGATCCCCTCGATTACGCGACCGATATCGGCCCGGTGATCGACGAGGAGGCACGCGCCACGCTTCAAGCCCACAAGGCTTCTATGCGCAAAGTCGCGCGCGAGCTGCTCGATCTGCCTTTAGGCGAGGCGCATGTGCACGGCACCTATGTGGCGCCAGCGATCTACGAGATCCCCTTCATCGGACTGCTGAAGCACGAGGTGTTCGGCCCGATCCTTCATGTGGTGCGGTTTGCCGGCGAGCGCCTGGGAGAGGTCTGCGATGCCATCAATGCGACCGGCTATGGGCTGACGCTTGGGCTGCATAGCCGGATCAAGGCGACCGCCGACTTCGTGGCCGGGCGGGTCAAGGTCGGCAATATGTATGTGAACCGGAACCAGATCGGCGCTGTGGTGGGGGTGCAGCCCTTCGGCGGCGAAGGACTTTCCGGCACCGGACCCAAGGCCGGCGGGCCCCATTATCTGCAAGCCTTTGCCGTGGAGCGGGTACGCTCCACCGACCTCACCGCATCGGGCGGCAATGCGAGCCTGCTTGCGGCCGCCACCGATGAGACTTGAGGCGGGCTCAAGCATTGTCCGAGGCGGCATAAGGGTCCATCTATAGCTCGGCAGATACGCTTGGCGCGGAGTTGAGAGAGCAATGGCTCAGCCGAAAGCCCCGGCGAAGACCGAGACGGGCGAGGTCGCGCGGCAGCGCTCGTCGCGCTCGGAGGTCGACGCGTTCCTCAAGCAGGTGAAGGGGCTGCAACCGGTAGGCTCCGGCCGCGGGCGGCTCATCTTTGCCATGGACGCGACCATGAGCCGGCAGCCTAGCTGGGACCTCGCGCTCGAGCTTCAGGCCGACATGTTCAACGCCGTCAAGGCGGTCGGCGGCCTCGACGTGCAGCTCGTCTATTTCCGCGGGCTTGGCGAGTGCCAGGCCAGCAAATGGGTCGGCAACCCCGATGCTTTGGCGCGGCTCATGCGCCAGGTCTCCTGCGCCGGCGGTTACACGCAGATCCGCAAAGTCCTGGCGCACGCCCGCCGCGAGAGCGAGACCTCCAAGGTCAACGCGCTCATCTATGTCGGCGATTGCATGGAGGAGGATGTCGACGAGCTGAGCCAACTCGCCGGCGAGCTCGGCCTGATCGGGGTGCCAGTGTTCGTCTTCCAGGAAGGCCGCGAGCCCAAGGCCGAGCGCGTCTTCAGAGAGATCGCGCGGCTTTCGCGCGGGGCCTATTGCCCGTTCGATGCAGGCTCGGCGCGCCAGCTCCGCGAGCTCCTGACGGCGGTTGCGGTCTATGCCACCGGCGGTCGCAAGGCGCTCAAGGATTTCAGCGACGAGACGAGGAGCAGCGCGGCGATTCGTCTACTCGAGCAGCTCGGCTGACGGCTTGGCCAGATGGTCTATTTTCTTGCCGGTTGTGCGCTCCTCCTGCTTCTCCTCTTCGGTGGCCGGATGCTTGCGGCGGTCGATCCGCGCAAGCTTGCCGTCGGCATGCGCAAGGGGGCCGGCGTCGTTGTCCTCGCCATTGCCGCCTTCCTCATCACGCGCGGGGCGCTGCCCCTGGCCATCCCGCTT
>JBGQMX010000178.1:0-4410 GCA_041500805.1 Methyloceanibacter sp. | reverse complement strand
GCCCGACAGGCCGAAACATTCGGCGATCACGCCCTGTCCGGCGAAGGCGGCGTCACCATGCAGCAGGAGCGGCAGCACCTCTTTGCGCTCCTTGTCGTGGCGCTGGTCCTGCTTGGCCCTGACCTTGCCGAGCACGACGGGATCGACGATCTCGAGATGCGAGGGATTGGCGGTCAGCGACAGGTGCACGCGGTTCTCGTCGAACTCGCGGTCGGAGGAGGCACCGAGATGGTATTTCACGTCGCCCGAGCCCTCGACCTCGTCGGGGTGGGCCGAGCCTCCCTTGAACTCGTTGAAGATCGCCCGGTAGGGCTTCCCCATGACATTGGCGAGCACGTTCAGACGGCCGCGATGGGGCATGCCGATGACGATCTCGCCGACGCCGAGCTGCCCGCCGCGCTTGATGATCTGCTCGAGCGCCGGCACCGTGGATTCGCCACCGTCGAGGCCGAAGCGCTTGGTGCCGGTATATTTCACGTCGAGGAAGCGCTCGAAGGTCTCGGCCTCGATGAGCTTCTTCAGGATCGCCTTCTTGCCGTTGGGGGTGAAGCTCACCTCGCGGCCTTCGATGCGTTCCTGGATCCAGGAGCGCTGCTCGGGATCGGAGATGTACATGTATTCGGCGCCGATATGGCCGCTATAGGTGCGCTTCAGGATGTCGAGGATCTCGCGCAGCGTGCCGAACTCGAGCCCGAGCGCGCCGCCGATATAGATGGGGCGGTCGTAGTCGGCCTTAGTGAAGCCGTAGGTCTTGGGCCGGAGCTCGGGGTGCTCGCGGCGGGTGACGAGCTCGAGCGGATCGAGCTTGGCGGCGAGATGGCCGCGCGTCCGATAGGCGCGGATCAGCATGCGGGCGCCCAAAGTATCGCGCGCGGCGTTAAGCGCTTGCTGTTCGGTGACCGAGCCTGCCGGAACTGCCGGCAAGAGGCCGGCGCCGTTCGCCGGCGCCCATGAGGGCCCGCGCGCCTCGGCGAGCACCTCGTCCTTGTCGTCGTCGAGGCTGGCGAAGAAGGCGCGCCACTCGGGATCGAGCGAGGCGGGCTCCTCCTGGTAGCGGGCGTAAAGCTCGGCGAGATAGGTGGCGTTGGCGCCTTGCAGGAACGACGTGCGGGCAAACACCTCGTTCAGTTCATGTCTCGTCATCGAATCAATCCTGCCGGTCGTTGAAGGCCACCGGCGTGAAGGGCAAAAAAGGCGAGCATTGGGCGCCCGCCTCATCCTTCATGTAATACGCGTGCAAGCGTCGTTCCAAGGGCGGCAGGAGAGCTTGCCATGACGATGCCCGCGTCGCGCATTGCCTCAATTTTGTGCTTTGCATCACCTTTGCCGCCTGAGATGACGGCACCGGCGTGACCCATGCGCCGCCCAGGCGGCGCGCTCGATCCTGCGACGAAACCGACCACGGGCTTCTTGCTGCCGGCGCTGGCGAGGAAGGCAGCGGCTTCCTCCTCGGCGCTGCCGCCGATCTCCCCGATCATGACGATCGCCTCGGTGGCGTCGTCTTCGAGGAACATGCCAAGCGCATCGACAAAGCTCGTGCCGTGGACAGGGTCGCCGCCAACGCCGACCACAGTCGTTTGCCCGAGCCCCGCAGCCGTGGTCTGGGCCACGGCCTCGTAGCTCAAGGTGCCAGAGCGCGAGACGATGCCGACCTTGCCGGGCTTGTGGATATGGCCCGGCATGATGCCGATCTTGCATTGGTCAGGGGTGATAACGCCCGGGCAGTTCGGGCCGATCAGCCGCGTCGCGGACCCGCATAGCGCGCGCTTCACCTTGACCATGTCGAGAACCGGGACCCCTTCGGTGACGCAGACCACGAGCCGCACGCCGGCGTCGATCGCTTCGAGGATGGCGTCGCCGGCAAAGGCGGGCGGCACATAGACGGCGCTGGCGTCGGCGCCGGTGGCCTCGACGGCCTCTCTCACCGTGTCGAACACCGGGAGCCCGAGATGCTTGGAGCCGCCTTTGCCGGGCGTCACGCCGCCGACCATTCTTGTGCCATAGGCGATCGCCTGCTCGGAGTGGAACGTGCCTTGCGCTCCGGTGAAGCCCTGGCAGATGACGCGCGTGTTCTTATCGACGAGAATGGACATTGCGCAGCGATTTTCCCGTGAGGTTAGCGAAAGGGATTGAGAACGCGGACCGCGCCGTATCTCTGCCCGTGATTGAGGTCCTCAGTAAACAGCGTATCAGCCCCCAGCCGCTCAGCCGCTGCAAGGATCGCACCATCCCAATAGTTGATGCGATAGCGCCAGGAAATTTCGATTGCCACCTCGATCAGCGCCTTGTCCACGAGTGCGCAAGGTTGTCCGTTGAGTTCGGCGACCCATTGCCGCGCTTCGATCGGCGTGAGCGCATGGCCGGACCGTTGCTGCTTGATGGCGGCTGTATAGAACTCCTGTAGAACTTGTGTCGATATACCGAAGGCTGAGCGCCCGATTAAGTCAGCTGCTATTGCCCTCTTCGCCTCCTCCATCCCCTTCCCCAAAGCCGCGTACAGGAGGACGTTCGTGTCGAGGAAATAATCTGTCTTCATAGATTTCCTCGCGGTTCCATTTCCAATCGGGTCCCAAACGCCCTTTGGACTCCTCGCTCATCTTGACAAGGCGACGGCGGGCTTCGGCAGCACGATCTTCTTGCGCGACAAGGTCGCCAAGAAACTCGCGCACCAGGGCGTTCACGGTCGTGTCGTGCTTGGCTGCGTAACGGCGCGCCTCACGGAGCACCTCTTCGTCTATGGCCAGGGTGATATTCTTCATTTACACAGGATATGTGTAACTGTGTAAAGAATCAAGCCGCGGCCTTGACCGCGGCGACCACTTTCTTGGCCGCATCGTCGAGGTCGTCGGCGGGGATAATGGCGAGGCCCGACTCGCGGAGCAGTGTCTTGCCTCGCTCGACATTGGTGCCTTCGAGCCGCACCACGAGCGGCACCGCGATGTTGGTCTCCCGCGCCGCCGCGATGATGCCTTCGGCGATGGTGTCGCAACGCATGATGCCGCCGAAGATGTTGACCAGCACACCGTTCACATGCGGGTCTGAGAGGATGATCTTGAAGGCCTGCGCCACCCTTTCTTTGGTCGCCCCGCCGCCGACATCGAGGAAATTGGCGGGCTCGCCGCCATAGAGCTTGATGATGTCCATGGTGGCCATGGCGAGGCCGGCGCCGTTGACCATGCAGCCGATGGTGCCGTCGAGCTTCACATAGGACAGCCCGAGCCGCGAGGCCTCCACCTCGGCGGGATCCTCCTCGTCGAAATCGCGCAGCGCGGCGATATCGTCATGGCGGAACAGCGCGTTGTCGTCGAAGCCGATCTTGGCGTCGAGGCAGAGCAGGTTGCCCTCCTTGGTCACCACCAGCGGGTTGATCTCGATGAGGCTTGCGTCCTTCTCGACGAAGAGCCGGTAGAGCGCGCCCACCAGTGAAGCGCATTGCTTGGCAAGGGCGCCTTCGAGCTTGAGCGCAGACGCGATCACGCGGCCATGGAAGGGGCTGATGCCCGAGGCCGGATCGACGGTGAGCGTGGCGATCTTCTCAGGGGTGTTGGCCGCCACGGCCTCGATATCGACGCCGCCCTCGGTCGAGGCGACGAAGGCGACGCGCCCCGATCCGCGGTCGACCAGAAGGGAGAGATAAAGCTCCCGCGCGATGGTTGCGTCCTGCACCACATAGACCCGCCGCACCAGCCTGCCCTTCGGTCCGGTCTGCGGCGTGACGAGGGTCATGCCCAGCATGCGGCCGGCCTCGGCGTGCAGCTCCTCGATCGTGCGCACGAGCTTGATGCCGCCGCCTTTGCCCCTGCCGCCGGCATGGATCTGCGCCTTGACCACGAAGGTCTGGCCGCCGAGGTCGCGGGCATGCGCCGCAGCCTCCTGCGCGGAGTGGGCGACGCGGCCTTCGGCCACCGGGGCGCCGTACTCCCCAAGCAGGGCCTTGGCCTGATATTCGTGAATGTTCATGGGAGCGCTCGCGTCCGCCGATCGAAGGCGGGGCTAAAGGTTATGGGCACAATAACTAGGACGCCGCGGCGAGGCTCGGCGCGATCCTCTGGCACAATTCGACGAGCGCCTTCACCGACTCGACCGAATGCATGAAGGCATCCTTCTCGGCCGAGGTGAGGTCGAGCTCGATGACCCGCTCGACGCCCTTGGCGCTGATGATGATGGGCACGCCGGCATAGATGCCCTTGACGCCATATTCGCCGTTCAAATAGGCGGCGCAGGGCAGCACCCGCTTCTGGTTCTTGAGATAGGACTCGGCCATCTCGAGCGCGGCGGCGGCCGGCGCGTAGTAAGCGGAGCCGGTCTTGAGCAGGCCCACGATCTCGGCGCCGCCGTCGCGGGTGCGCTGCACGATGTCGTCGAGCCGCTTCTGGGTGATCCAGCGCATCTTGACGAGGTCGGCGAGCG
>JBGQMX010000177.1:0-4475 GCA_041500805.1 Methyloceanibacter sp. | reverse complement strand
TAGCCGGCGTGGTCGGCGCCGAGCGGCACATGCGCGCCGAGAAAGGCGCGGATATTGGTCTCGAAGAAGCCGGGAATGCCGCTCGTGAGCGTCGTCCATGAGGACAGCGCGTCGGCGACACCGGTGAAGGCGGGGAAGGCGCCCCAGAAGGTGCTGCTCTCCACGCGGCGCCAGAACTGCTGGAGCCTGGGAAGCCGATCCTCGACCCGATTGCCGGCGATGATGGCGGCATTGATGGCGCCGATCGAGGTGCCGATGATCCAATCGGGCTCGACGCCCGCCTCGTGCAGCGCCTGATAGACGCCGCACTGATAGGCGCCGAGCGCGCCGCCGCCTTGCAGCACGAGCGCCACCTGGCCGCCGTTGTTGTTGCGGATCTCGTTGACCGCTTCGAGCGGCGTCAGATTTTTGGTCGCCTTCGTCATGGCTGCTCCTCCCGGCTCCGGTGCTTTGTCTCTGGCCTCAATGCGCGGTCCAGCCGCCGTCGACCGGGATCGCGGCGCCGGTGATCGATGCTGCCGTGTCGGAGGCGAGGAACACGGCAATGCCGCCGAGCTCGTCGGTCGTGGCGAAGCGCTTGTTCGGCTGCTGCGCCAAGAGGACGTCGCGGATCACCTGCTCGCGCGGGATGCCGTGGGCCTTGGCCTGGCCGTCGATCTGGGCCTCGACCAGCGGCGTATAGACGTAGCCGGGGCAGACGGCGTTGCAGGTGATGCCCATTTCCGCCGTCTCGAGCGCGGTGACCTTGGTCAAGCCCAGCATGCCGTGCTTGGCTGCCACATAGGCCGACTTGAAGGGCGAGCCGACCAGCCCATGGGCCGAGGCGATATTGATGATGCGGCCCCATTTCCTGGCGATCATGCTCGGCAGCGCAAGCCGCGTGGTGTGGAACGCGGAGCTGAGATTGATGGCGATGATGGCGTCCCACTTGGCGACCGGAAACTCTTGCAACGGGGCCACATGCTGGATGCCGGCGTTGTTGACCAGGATGTCGACGCTGCCGAACATGTCGATCGCCATCTCGATCATCTCGGCGATCGAGGCGGGGTTCGACATATCGGCGGCGGAATAGGCAACCGGAACGCCGAAGTCCGCGCCGATGGCCGACTGGGTGGCCTCGATCTCCTCGGGCTTGCCGAAGCCGTTGAGGACGACCGATGCGCCGGCTGCCGCCAACGCCCGGGCGATCCCGAGCCCGATCCCGCTGGTCGAGCCGGTAACCACGGCGACCTTGTCCTTGAGCGGCTGCGCGGTGGCGACCCCGCGCTCAGTCATGGCGATATTCATGGGCCGGGCACTCCTCGTTTGGGCCGGCTACGTTGCCGTAGCGGAACAGGCTCCTGTTCGAGGCGTGATCATGCCCGCCCTACACCATTGACGGGAAATGCCCATTGGCTAAGGAGTCGATAGGGGAGCGCTATCGCCGCCTGAGGGTCCAGGACGCCCAAAAACGCCCCGATTCCGTCCCGCATCTGCGGCAGAAGGGCCTGATCAAAAAACGGGCAGGCCTATCAAAGCATCTCGACGGGAAAGTCGTATCAATCGTACAACTCGGTCAACGAAGGCGCGAACCCACTATTTCCAGGCCTATGACCATTTGCATCGTGAGGAACGAGGCCAGAATCCATCCGGCCCGGCTGACGAGCCGCGTGGCGCGCAGGGATGCCGCCTTTCTACCGAATTCACCCATGGATTAGGGCAGCGGGGCTTATCTGCATGGAGATGCATCAAGTCCGCTACTTCCTCGCGGTGGCGCGGGCGTTGAATTTCACGCGCGCCGCCGAGGAGTGCAACGTCGCCCAGCCCTCTCTCACCCGCGCCATAAGGCAGCTCGAGGGCGAGCTCGGCGGCGACCTGTTCCGGCGCGAGCGGCCGCAAGCCCAGATGACCGAGCTTGGCCAGCGCATGCTGCCGCTCTTGAAGCAATGCTACGACAGCGCGGTCAGCGCCCGCTCGCTCGCCTCGGCCATCAAGAAGGGAGAGGTCGGCTCGCTCAGGCTCGCCCTGGCGAGCACCATAAATCCGTCGCTGGTCACCGCTCACGTGGTCGAGCTCGGCAAGCTGTTCCACGGCCTCGAAGTGAAGCTCCTCAGGGGCACCGGCAACGAGGTGCTGGAATATCTCAAGCGCGGCGACGTCGAGCTCGGCATCGCCGCTCAGATCGGCGACGAGTGGGAGCGGCTCGATAGCTGGCCGCTTTTTACCGAGGACTTTCACCTCCTCCTCAACAACGTACACGCGCTTGCCGAGCGCCCAACCATCGCGCTCGACGATCTCAGGCAAGAGCGCCTGATGATCCGCACCTATTGCGAGACGACGCCGGACCTGCTCGATCTCTTGCGCGGACGCGAGTTCGACGTCACCCGCTTCCACGAGGTGAGCGCCGATGGCGACCTGATCGCCCTGCTCGAGGCCGGGCTCGGCGTGGCGCTCGTTCCGCGCAGCACGCAAAGCACGGCGACTTTGATCCGCATCGGCGTGGAGGACATCGAGATCAAGCGCACCGTCCATCTCTACGGCGTCGCCGGCCGGCAGCGCACGGCGGTCGCGTCGGCCATGATGAAGATGCTGCGCGCTTATGATTGGTCGAGCTACGGGGTTTAGTGCGCGTTCCTGAGCGCAGCCAGCAGATCCTCGATGGTCATGCGCTTGCGGTAGTCAGGGTCGACGAAGCGCGCCTTGACCTCTCCGTCGGTGCCGACGACGAAGGTGGCGGGGACCGGAAGCAGCCAGGTGTTGCTTCCCTGCGAGCGCGACACGTCCCAGCCCGCGCGGGACATGAGCTCCTGCATCTCCGCTCCCACCCAGAACGCGAGATTGAGGGAGAGCGCGTAGCCGTTGTCGAAATCGGTCAGGATCGGAAACGGCGCATCCGACTCTGCCTTGAGCTCGGCGGTGAAGTGCTCCCGGTCGGGCATGATGGCGGCGACCTGTCCGCCTTCGGCCGCGATCTGATCCTGCGCTTCCGCCAAGGCGCGCGTGTTGATGCGGCAATAGGGGCACCAGTAGCCGCGATGGAAGGTGACGGCCACGGGCCCCTGTTTCAGGAGCTTGTCGAGGCTGACGAGCTGACCCCTCTCGTCGGGTAAGACGAAGGGGGGCATCGTCTCGCCGGGCTTGGGCGCGTTCTCACCCACGTCGTGCTCTCTCAGTCTCGCCACCAGCTGGTCCACGGCGTCGTGGAAATTCGGGCCGAGCCGCCGCACCGCCTGGGCAAAGGCCTGCAGCCTTTCCGCCAGGGACGCGTCCATGTCGCGGCACTGGACGAAGGCCTCTTCGAGCAGGTCTGAGAGCGGTTTCGAGTTCATTCACGCAAGTCCCAAGGCCAAGGCGGCAAAGGGCCGGCCCAAAGCCCGCAAGGAATCCAAATTCCTCAAGGTTACCCGACGCTTTTCCATACCATCCGCCGCTCCTCATGGGTAGCCGCCATTAATTACACCGCCCAAGGCTCTTGGTCGCGTTCCGCTGGGATTTGCGCGTTTTTCAGGGCCGCCAGCAGGTTTTCGATGGTCATGCGGTTCCGATAGTCGGGATCGATGAAGCGGGCCGTGACGAGCCCATCCTCGGCGACGATGAAGGTCGCCGGGATCGGCATCACCCAAGCCTGGTTGCCCTGATACTCAGGGACCTTCCGGCCGCCGGATTCCAGAATCCGCTGCATCTCGTCGCCGACCCAAATGGCGAGGTTCAGAGACAGCGCGTAACCGTTGTCGATGTCCGTCAGGACGGGATAGCGCACCCGTCCCTCGGCCTTGAAGGTCGCCGCGAATTGTTGCCGCTCGGGCATGATTGCCGCGAGATGAGCACCGTCAGAGGCGATCTGGGCCTGGGCTTCGGCGAGCGCCCTCGTGTTGATGCGGCAATAGGGGCACCAGTGGCCGCGATGGAAAGTCATCGCCAGCGGCCCCTCGCTCAGCAAATCGTCGAGCGTCACGATATGCCCCTCCTCGTCGGGCATGGCGAAAGGCGGCATCGGATCGCCGGGCTGAGGGGCTGCCTGGCCGGCATCGTAGTCCTTCAGCCGCCCAACCATTCGATCCACGGCTTCCTGATATCCCGGGATTAAATAGCGCGTCGCCTCGCTGAAGGCCTCGAGCCTCTCGTTCAGGGATGCATCCATGTCGCGGCAATAGCGGAAGGCCTCTTCGAGGGTGGCGAAGGCCGGAATTTTCATGCACTGCCTCCTCTACCGCCGGCGCAGCCCGATCTGCGGCGAGGCGCGGCACCCGGCACCAGGGACCGCAATCAGAAGATGTTCCATGGGGAGGCCAACTCATCCGGCCTGCTGGCGGTCGGGGTTGGGACGGGCTCCTGGTCTCGACATGCCTCTCGACTTTCTTGGCCGCGCTCGAACGCGTTTCTTGAGCCTCCGATATGGCCCCGTCCTGGGCGCGAGGTCCAATAGCGACCGGCTATGGTGTCGATCAGAGATCGGCATTTCCGCGCGAGCGCGGATCGGACGCGCGTGCAGCCCG
>JBGQMX010000176.1:0-4537 GCA_041500805.1 Methyloceanibacter sp. | reverse complement strand
CGCCGGATCACGCGCCTGAGCTCGACGACATATTCGACCTTGCGCATGGTCGGCAGCACCATGCCGGAGAACTTGACCTCGCCGACGCTCAAGGCCCGCCCCTTGCCCGGCGCGCCGAGCCAGCCGAGGAAGAAGCCGAGCAGCTGCCACAGCGCATCGAGGCCGAGGCAGCCCGGCATCACCGGGTCTCCCTTGAAATGGCAGGCGAAGAACCAAAGGTCGGGCTTCACGTCGAGCTCGGCCATGATGCGCCCCTGCCCATGCTCGCCGCCCTCCTCCTGAACTTGCGAGATGCGGTCGAACATCAGCATCGGCGGGAGCGGCAATTGCGCGTTGCCGGGGCCGAACAATTCCCCCCGCGCGCAGGCAAGCAGGTCTTCATACTCGAATTGGCCCCGCCGGTGTGCCATCTCTTGCACGTCCTTCACCGCTCCTTGAGCGCCCTTCACGCACGCGGCTCGCTTCCTAACACAGACCAGCCGCCATCAAAAGCCCGGGGGCGAGGCGTCATGACTTTGCCATGATGGGCCGGAAAGCATGCCGCCACCACTCGTTGGAACAAGCCATAGATGAAGCACCTCGTCGTTGTTGCTCATCCCGCCGAAGACAGCTTCACCATGGGGCTCACGCGCACCTATGGAGCCGAATTGGAAAAGCTCGGGCATAGCCAGCGCACATACGATCTGTACCGTATGGGATTCAACCCCGTTCTGGCCGCGTCCGAGCTTGCGCCGGTCAGCGCCGATCATCCTGTCAGCGCCGATTTGGTGCAGGCACAAGATGATATCCGCGCCGCCGATGTCCTTACCGTCATCTACCCGCTCTGGTGGCTGTCGATGCCAGCGATGATGAAAGGGTATATCGATCGGGTCTTCGCGCGTGGCTTCGCTTATGAAGCCCACAACGGCATCGTAGATGGGCTTCTTGCCGGGAAGAAAGCCGTTCTCATCACCATCTCGGGAGCGCCGCTGCCGCTGCTGGTCAAGAGCGGCAATTGGAATGCGGTGCAGATTCTGCAAGACACCCATATCTTCCGTTCGGCCGGGTTCGAGCTGCTCGAACATCTGCATTTCGACGAGGTTGAGCCTCACCTTTCCAAGGCTACCGTCGAAGCGCACATGGAGCGTGCTCGGTCCTGCGCACGGCAGCATTTTCCCGCGGATTGAAAAGCCCGGCTCATGGTGGGTGAGCTGACCTAGGTCAGGCATGGGTCTGGCGCGGCGTTGCGGCGGAGGCCGCTTTCAGCCTATATTTCGACTTAACTGTCCCGCATGGTCAACGAAGATGCATCGGTCGCACCTGAGCACGCAAAAATCGCCAGCCGAAACGGCGTTGGGAGATGTCGCCAAGCTGTTGCGCGGGGCGGGTCTCAGGCCCACGCGGCAACGCGTGGCACTTGCCCATCTCCTCTTCACTGGCGGCGATCGTCACGTCACGGCGGAGACGCTGCACGAGGAGGCGCAAGCCCGCAAGGTGCCGGTGTCACTCGCCACGGTGTACAACACGCTGCACCAATTCACCGAAGTGGGCCTCTTGCGGGAGGTGGCGGTCGAAGGCGCCAAGACCTATTTCGACACCAACACCTCCAACCACTATCATTTCTTCTGCGAGCTTTCCGGCCAGCTCATGGATATCGCGACCGGCTCGATCCGCATCGAGGGGCTTCCCGAGGCGCCGGACGGCATGATCATCTCCCGCGTCGATGTGCTGGTGCGGCTCGTCGACAAGCGCAGCCGCTAGTCAAGTTCCCAGACGACTCTCACCCCACCCGGCGCGCCTAGCGCGCCGACCTCCCCATCAAGGGGAGGTATGAAGCCTGAGTGATGGCGGCGGGGTTCCATCCCTCCCCCTCGTGGGGAGGGCCGGCGACGCCTTCAGACGGCGCTGGGGTGGGGGCATTTCGGCGCAGGGCGGGCTACTTGATCTCCTCGCCCTTATAGACCCCCCAGAGCTGGTCCTGCTGCACGTAGCCCGAATAGTCGTCGACCGACAGCTCGCACCAGGTCCCGTCGCAGGTCGTCACATTGCCGAGGACGCCCGACTGAAGCTCAGCCACCGCGCGCGAGCTCGTCGATTTGCTGTCGTAAAGGGGCACGCTTGCCTGGTCCTTCGACCAAGGCGCGACAAGCACCGTGCGCCTGGCGCTGAGCAGGCTATGGAACACCCAGCCGTCGGCCCCCTCGCTGTCGCGCACGCGCCGCCAATTGTCCGATTCGGCGATCACCTCGACGGGGAGGCCGGCGCGCGAGAACACCCAAACAATCGCCTGATCGGTGGCCGGCCCCTTCCGCACATTGACCTTGTCCGACTTGAGGCTGACGAAGCGCGGCACAGGCAGCGAGGTCTTGCCCTCAACCGCAGCCTGCTTGACGTTATCCTCGGCGGCGCTTCCCTCGATGCCAACCATGAGGATCAGCCCCATGGCCATCCCGACCGCGATGAAAATCCGATGCCACACCGTCTCACCCCCGCCTTGGCGCCCGATGATGCAAGCGTTGCCGGGAGCCGGATGCCCCCGAATCGGCTGCCTTCTGGATGGACCAGAAAAGTGAAAGGATCGTGGCCCTAAGCCAAGATGACGCTTTATCTCGCAAAGCCGGTTCTGTTAGAGAAAGCGGCGCGCTTTGCTGGAAGCGCCTCAATCTGACGCGGGAGGGGCCCTCCTGCCCCACTCCTAACTGGACTGGTAATGGCTGAACGACCGATCGTTATCGTCACCCGCAAGCTCCCCGATGTCGTGGAGACTAGGCTGCGCGAGCTTTTCGACGCGCGGCTCAATCTCGACGACAAGCCGTTCTCGCGGGAGGAGCTGATCGAGGCGGTGAAGACCGCAAACGTGCTGGTGCCGACCGTCACGGACCGCATCGACCGGGGAGTGCTGAGCCAGGCGGGGCCCGACCTCAAGCTGATCGCCCAGTTCGGCACGGGCGTCGACAATATCGACCTCGAGACGGCGCGCAACCGGAGCATCCTCGTCACCAACACGCCGGGCGTGCTGACCGAGGACACCGCCGATATGACCATGGCGCTGATCCTTGCCGTACCGCGGCGGCTCACCGAGGGCGCGGCCATGCTCAGGGCCGGAAACGGCGAGTGGCAGGGCTGGTCCCCCACCTGGATGCTTGGCCACCGCATTTACGGCAAGCGGCTCGGCATTGTCGGCATGGGGCGCATCGGCCAGGCCGTGGCCAAGCGGGCGCGGGCTTTCGGCCTGCAGATCCACTATCACAACCGCCGCCGCGTGGCCCCCGAGATCGAGAAATCGCTCGAGGCGACCTATTGGGACAGCCTCGACCAGATGCTGGCGCGGATGGACATCATCTCCGTCAACTGCCCGCATACGCCGGCGACCTATCACCTGCTCTCGGCGCGCAGGCTCGCGCTCATGAAACCCTCCGCCTATATCGTCAATACCGCGCGGGGCGAGGTCATCGACGAGAATGCGCTGGCCCGCATGATCGAGAACAACGAGCTTGGCGGCGCCGGCCTCGACGTATTCGAGCACGAGCCGGCGGTGAACCCGAAGCTCTTGAAGAGCGACAAGGTGGTCGTCCTGCCGCATATGGGCTCGGCGACGCTCGAGGGCCGCGTCGACATGGGGGAGAAGGTCATCATCAACATCAAGACCTTTCTCGACGGGCACGCCCCGCCCGACCGCGTCCATCCCGCGATGTTCTGATCTAGATCAGAAATCGGACGTCAGAGGCGCGCGCAAAAGGCGCAGAACCCGGCACTTTGCGCCGGCGTGCCCATTCAAGAAGCGTTTTCCATTGGCGCGATAGAATTGGGCGATCCTGGGAGCCAGCTGCCCATTGCACGGCGGTGCCCTCCACCCTCCTCACTCCGCCAGCGCCTTAGCGCGAGGCAGAGGCGCTATGATGACCGCCAGCAGTCTCATCCCCCGTGGAGAGCAAGCCGAGCCGCGCCGCGCCGTGCGCCCCTTGATGGGCAGCGCCTTGCGCAAGATTTGCAGCGCCGAGGCCTATGCCTGGGCGTTGGATCAGGTGGCGATCGTCGCCGTGACCGACACCAAGGGAACGATCGTCTACGCCAACAAGCAGTTCGCCCGGATCAGCAAATACGAAGAGCACGAGCTGATCGGGCAGAACCATCGCATCCTGAATTCGGGCGAGCACTCGGCCGCCTTCTTCAAGGCGATGTATCGGACCATCTCCGGGGGCGAAGTGTGGCGCGGCGAGCTGCGCAATCGCGCCAAGGACGGCTCGCTCTATTGGGTCGATACCTGGATCATCCCGGCGCTCAACCGCGGCGGCAAGGTCGTCGGCTACATCTCCATCAGGGTCGACATCACGCCCCGCAAACAGGCGGAAGCCGAGCAGACCGCGCTCGCCGCGGAGCTGCGCCGGCAGAACGAGGCCATTGCGCATATGGCGCATCACGATGCGCTGACGGGGCTCCCCAACCGGCTCCTCCTGGTCGAGCGCCTCCGCTATGCCCTCACCGGGCTCTCCGATGCGGCCGGCATCGCGGTGTTGCTGGTCGACCTCGACCGCTTCCAGGACCTCAACGATACACT
>JBGQMX010000175.1:0-5000 GCA_041500805.1 Methyloceanibacter sp. | reverse complement strand
CGCACCGAAGAGATTGTTGGAGTCGGTGAGCGCGAGCGCCGGCGCGCGATCAGCACTGGCGAGCGCCGCGAGCTTGGCGATGGTGAGCGCCCCTTCGAGCAGCGAATAGGCGGAGTGCACCCGTAGATGCACGAAGGGTTCGCTCCGCTCAGCCATGCCTTCCAACTCCGCTCCAAGCGACTCGCCTCACGCGCCCACACCCTCTCGCATTCAGGCGCCTTATTCGAAGGGAAAGAGCGACATATCCAAGCTATTCACGTCGCGGTCTTTCTTCGCCCGAAGCGAGACCAATCGTGAATGGCCGGGACAAGCCCGGCCATGACCAATGTTCGCCGCTGGAACGATAATGTTCCCATTATGTTCTCACTGCAAGTTGGTCTTTGCAAGCCTTAGCTTCGGGCGGCTTTCACCACCACGACCTCCTCCTCGACCAGGAGGCCGTCGGTGAGGCGCAAGGTGCGGTTCATACGGGCGGCAAGATCGAGGTTGTGGGTCGCCACCACCGCCGCAACGCCCGACTGGCGCACGAGCTTCAGAAGCTCCTCGAACACGCGGTCGGCCGTGGGAGGATCGAGATTGCCGGTCGGCTCGTCGGCCAGGAGCAGTTTGGGGCCGTTGGCGACGGCGCGGGCAATGGCCACGCGCTGCTGCTCGCCGCCGGACAGCTCAGCGGGCCTATGGTCCCAACGCTCCTCGAGACCGAGGATCTTAAGCAGCTCTTTGGCGCGGGTCTCCGCCTGGCTCTTTGTCAGGCCCAGAATAAGCTGGGGGAGCACGACGTTCTCGAGCGCCGAGAATTCGGGGAGGAGATGGTGGAACTGATAGACGAAGCCGATCTCCATGCGGCGCACGCGGGTCTGGTCCTTGTCGGAGAGCTTGCCGCAATCCACCCCGTTGATGACCACGGCGCCCCGGTCGGGCCGTTCAAGGAGACCGGAGATTTGCAGCAGCGTCGACTTGCCGGCGCCCGAAGGCCCGAGCAGCGCCACCGTCTCGCCGGGGAAGAACGCGGCGGACGCCCCTTTCAACACATCGATGCGGCGGTTGCCTTGGGTATAGCCACGCTCGAGCCGCTCAAGGCGGAGCACGGGTGCAGGTTTGGGGCTATCCACCGGCGGCCTACTCGTAACGCAAGGCTTCGACCGGATCGAGACGCGAGGCCCTCCAGGAGGGATAGAGCGTGGCGAGAATGGCAAGGACGAGCGCCATGACGACGACCGAGACGGTCTCCCCGGTGTCCATCTCGGCCGGCAGCTGCGAGAGATAATAGAGCTCAGGGGCGAACAGGTCGGTGTCGGTGAGCCAGCCGATCAGCTCGCGCAGCCTCTCGATGTTGACGCAGACGAGCACGCCGAGCACGAGGCCGGCGAGCGTACCGACGATGCCGATGCTCGCCCCGGTGATGAAGAAGATGCGCATGATCGCGCCGCGCGTGGCACCCATGGTGCGCAGGATGGCGATGTCGTGGCCCTTGTCCTTCACCAGCATGATCAGGCCGGAGATGATGTTGAGCGCGGCGACCAGCACGATCAGAGCGAGAATGAGGAACATGACGTTGCGCTCGACCTGGAGCGCGGTGAAGAAGGTCGCGTTCCGCTGCCGCCAATCGCTAATATAGATGCTCGGGCCGGCGGCGGTGATGATCCGCGGCGCAAGCGTGCCGACCTCGTCGGGGGAATCGAGCACCACTTCGAGCACCGTGACGCTGTCCGGCTGGTTGAAATAAAGCTGCGCCTCGTTGAGCGGCATGAACAGGATGCTCGCGTCATATTCGGACATGCCGATCTCGAAGATCGCCACCACCGGATAGCGCTTTACCCGCGGCGCGGTGCCGAGCGCGGTGGAGGCGCCGCGCGGGGTCAGCAGCGAGACCTGGTCGCCGACCTTCACATTGAGCTCGTTGGCGAGGCGGCTCCCAAGCGCAACCCCAGGGTCCCCCTTGTCGAAGCCGTCAAGAGTGCCAAAGCGGATGTTGTTGGAGATGGACTTGAGCTCTTTGAGGTCGGTCTCGCGCAAGCCCCGCACCAGCGCGCCGCTCGAGGTCGAGGGCGTCGAGATCATCACCTGGCCCTCGACCAAGGGAAGCGCGTATTTGACCCCCTGAACCCCGCGGATGCGCGTGGCCACGGCGTCGTAATCGGTGAAGTTGGCGAGGCTGTGCACCACGACGTGGCCATTCAGCCCGAGCATCTTGTCGAACAGCTCCTGACGAAAGCCGTTCATCACCGCCATGACGATGATCAGCGTGGCCACCCCGAGCGAGATGCCGATAAAGGAGAAGCCCGCGATTACCGAGATGAAGCCTTCTTTGCGGCGCGCGCGCAAATAGCGGAGCGCCACCAACCATTCGAAGGGCGCGAACGCCCGTGTGCTCGACTGTGAGCTCATGCCGCTTCTCTCCTCGCCTCGGTCGCCGACGTGACAAGGCGATTCAATGCGGATTCGAAGGTGAGACTATGGCGGGCGCCGGTTGTGCGCTCTTTCAGCTCGACCTGGCCCGAGGCGAGGCCTTTCGGCCCGACGATGATCTGCCAGGGGAGCCCGATCAGGTCCATGGCGGCGAATTTGGCCCCTACCCTGTCGTCGCGGTCGTCGTAAAGGACGCTCAAGCCCGCCGCTTCAAGCTTCGCATAGATATCCTCGCAGGCTGCGTCTGTGCCGGCGTCGCCGGCCTTCACGTTGATCAGGCCCACATCGAAAGGCGCCACGGATTTCGGCCAGATGATGCCGGCATCGTCGTGGGAGGCCTCGATGATGGCGCCGACGAGCCGCGACACGCCGATCCCGTACGATCCCATCTCAACCGTCACGAGCTCGCCGTCAGGCCCCTGCACGCGTGCTCCCATGGGTTCGGAATATTTCGTGCCGAAGAAGAAAATATGCCCGACCTCGATGCCGCGCGCCGTCACGCGGTCCTTCTCAGGCACCTCGTGAGCGAAACGGGCGGCGTCGTGCTTCTCCGAGGTCGCGGCGTATTTGCTCGTCCAGGACTTGATCACGGGCGAAAGGTCGGCCTCGTAGTCGAGCTCGGGGCCAGGAGGCCGAAGTTGGAGAAAGTCCTTGTGGCAGTGGACCTCGCTCTCGCCCGTGTCGGCGAGGATGATGAACTCGTGACTGAGATCGCCGCCGATGGGCCCGGTCTCTGCCGTCATGGGAATCGATTTCAGGCCGAGCCGCGAGAAGGTGCGCAGATAAGCGACGAACATCTTGTTATAGGACCTCCGCGCGGCCTCTAGCGTGAGATCGAAGGAATAGGAATCCTTCATCAGGAACTCGCGGCCGCGCATCACGCCGAAGCGCGGCCTGATCTCATCCCGGAACTTCCACTGGATATGATAGAGGATGCGGGGCAGCTCCTTGTAGGATTTCACCGCGTCGCGGAAAATTGCGGTGATCAGCTCCTCATTGGTCGGGCCGTAGAGCATCTCGCGCTCGTGGCGGTCGTCGATGCGCAGCATCTCCTTGCCGTAGACCTCATAGCGGCCGCTCTCGCGCCAGAGCTCGGCGGGCTGGATCGTGGGCATCAGCAGCTCGAGCGCGCCCGCGCGATCCTGCTCCTCGCGCACGATCTGCTCGATCTTGCGCAAGACGCGGAACCCGAGCGGCAGCCAGGAATAGATGCCGGCGCTCGATTGGCGAATGAGCCCGGCCCGGAGCATTAGCCGGTGAGAGACGATCTCGGCTTCCTTGGGATCGTCACGGAGCAGCGGCAGAAAATAGCGGCTAAGGCGCATTGGCAGCTTTTTCGGGCGTTAGGGGCGGATGCGGGGTCGGCGCCGCCCGTGAAAGTTGAGCCATGCCTTACGCGAGGGGCCTTGCCTCCCCGCCGGCCCCCTGGCGCGGCTAATAGCTTACTTTCGCAAGAGTAAGCAATCCTGGGGAAGAGAAGCTTGTTTCGCTCCAGGACAAGTGCCGCCGTTTGCGCGCCCCAAAGCTGTCATGCAGCATGCCTGCGCAGGCACGACCAAGAGTGCCTATTCGGCAGGCAGAATCGCTGCCCCCGCGAAGCCATGAAAATTCTTTGTTCGGCCCGGTTTGAAGCAAACCCGCTTTGTCAAGAGTGGGCGTCAAGTATAAATCTTCGGCAGCTGGCCACAATCGTGGTGACAATTTGGCGCGGCCGCGCTAGGGTGCCCGCACAACGTCGATGGTTCGGGACCGGTAGCGATCTCGGGTTCACGCGTTGAGATTGGACCAGGTCCAAGTCTTGGGAGGAAGTAACTCCAGGCGCGCCGAATATGCGGGAGCATGGGCGCAGCCGCTCTGAAGCCAAGCAATCTCGATTGTCATACTGACGAGAGAGCCTCGCAGGCAGAGGAGATAAGGAGTCGTGCTACTGAAGCAAGGTCGGTTCGGCCTTGCTTTTTTTTGTCTGACGCGTCTCGCCCCGCCCCCCTGCAATACCTTCACTGCAAGTGCTCGTAGCGCGGAAAAAATGGGATCTGATCGAGCGTGATCACCTGATGGGCGATGATCACGTAGAGCGCGGCGAAGACGATGCTTGAGAGCACCGTCGTCGCGATCATCTTCGGCAGCAAATGCGGCGCACGCGGCGCGCTCTCCGCGGTGCCCGGCGAGGGCTCCTCCCCCACTTCCTCCGAGGTGCGCACGCCAATCGGCAGCATGGCGAAGAGCACGGTCCACCAGATGACAAGGTACATGGAGGCGCCGAAGAAGAGTGTCATGCTTAAGCCTGCTCGAGCTCGACAAGAGTCCCACAGAAGTCCTTCGGGTGAAGGAACAGCACGGGCTTGCCGTGGGCGCCGGTCTTGGGCTCGCCCCCACCCAGCACGCGCGCCCCTTGCCCGACCAGCCGGTCGCGTGCGGCCTTGATGTCCGGCACCTCGTAGCAGAGATGATGAATCCCGCCGTTCGGATTGCGCTCGAGGAAGGCGGCAATCGGGGACTTGTCACCGAGCACGCCGAGGAGCTCGATCTTGGTGTTGGGCAGCTCGATGAACACCGTGGTCACGCCGTGCTCGGGCTGGTCCACCTCGTCG
>JBGQMX010000174.1:0-5101 GCA_041500805.1 Methyloceanibacter sp. | reverse complement strand
CGGCTTGTTGAAGAACCGCTCCAGCACGTACACGACGAAGTCCATCGGCGTGTAGTCGTCGTTGAGGAGCAGCACCTTGTAGAGGTTCGGCCGCTTGGTCTTCGGCCGCGTCTTGGTGATGATATGGGTGCCGGCGTCGTCGCCCCGGCGAGGATCGCCGTTCCGCGCCATCGTAAGCCTATGTGGCGTCTCGTATTGCATCTGCCAAGGGCGCGAGCTATCGCCCGCTGCCCACCATCCTCGTCCATTCTAGCGGTATCGCGCAAGTCATCGCAAATCGCGCACGCCGCTCCCTCATACCATAGTGCGATTTGCCGACATCAATACGGCAAAAAAAAAGACCCGGGAGCGACCCCGGGTCTTTTTCAATGGGAAGATGGAGTTTGGCAGGCGCCGTTAGGCGACCTTCTTGGCCAAAGCAACCTCAACCGGCTTATAGGCGTCCTTGGCCAAGCCGACATACATCTCTCCGAGCTTGGACATCTCGGCGATGTAGGTGTCGTAGGCCTTCTTGGCATACTGGGATTGGATCTCGATGGCCTGCTCGATCGACTTGGCGCCGACCAGCTGCTCGAAGTGACGGGTCGAATCCTCGAACGCCTTCTTGGAATAATCGGTGACCTCGGCGGCAATGGCCTGGAAGCCCTTGTTGACTTCTCCGAATGAACGCACGGCCGCATCAAAGCCGTCTTTACCTACCTTCTGGAACTCTTCGAAACCTTTGAGCATGGGGAGCCCTCTTCTCAAAACCGGGTTGCGCGATTGCTGCGAACGCGAACGATATATATGCGTCGCACAATAAACGTCAACTCAAATTTTTTGCACTGCACAATAGTTTAAGACGTGCTCGCTTAACGCTTTGGCAATAGGCGGATTTTAGCCTCTTATCCCACCCTCCCGAAGACCGCGCAAAACCGCGCGATCGGCGTGATTCGGGGTGGCGGCGTGGCGAAGTGCACGCGTCAGGGAAAGTCGTCAACGGGGGAAGGCCAAGGCCTTCTTGGGATCGGTGGGTATCATCAAGCGTAATCGTTGGGCGTTCTTGGCTCGCTTCGGCCGCCTCTTGCTTGCGCTTGTGCTCATTATCTCGGCAGCTGCGGCGCCTGTGAGCGAGGCTCTCGCCAGGAGCCGATCGAGGTCAAGCGCGCCAGCCGTCGCGGCGGCCATCGTCGTGGACATGAACACGGGCTCCATCCTCTTTTCGCAAGCGCCCGACACGCCGCGCTATCCGGCCTCGCTCACCAAGATGATGACCCTCTACGTACTCTTCGGCTATCTGCGGGCCGGCAAGATCACCGTCAGCTCGGACCTCGTGGTGACGCCGCACGCCGCAAGCCAGGCGCCGACCAAGCTCGGCCTTAAGCCGGGTGCGACAATCGAGACCGAAGATGCGATCAAGGCGCTGGTCACCCAGTCCGCCAACGACGCCGCGGTCACCATCGCCGAGAACCTCGCCGGCACCGAGGAGAACTTCGCCCGGGTGATGACGGAGACGGCAAGGGCCATCGGCATGACCGGCACGACCTTCCGCAACGCCTCGGGCCTGCCGAACGACGAGCAGGTCACGACGGCGCGGGACATGGCGATGCTCGCGGTGCATCTCATTCACGACTACCCCGAATATTACGGGGTGTTCGAGACGCGCTATTTCACCTTCGCCGGTCGCAAATACCGCAACCACAACCACCTCCTGTTCGGCTACAAGGGCACCGACGGCATCAAGACCGGCTATACGCGGGCGAGCGGCTTCAATCTCACCGCCTCGGTGCACCGCGACAACAAGCATCTCGTGGCGGTGGTGCTTGGCGGCAAGACCGGCAGCCAGCGCGATGCCGCTATGCGCGCCCTTCTCGACAAGCACTTCGCCGAGGCCTCGGGCGTGTCGCCATCGGCCAAGTCGCTCGTCGCCACGCTCGCACCCCCGCCCACGCCGCCGGCGCCGAAAAAACCGGTCTTTGCGCTTGCCAGCGCCACGCCCGCGGCCGCGGAGCCCGCTACCACCGCGCAGGATACCACCGATGAGGAAGGCGATATCGGCGAGCCGGCCGAGCCTGTCGAAGCGAGCGCTCCGGTGGCCGAGCCCGCTCCCAAGATGCCGATAAAGCCCTCCCGCTACGCCGGTGCCTTCCACGTCCAGGTGGGCGCCTTCATGTCGGAGGGCGAGGCCGAGAACCGGCTCGGCATGGTGCAGCAGCGTGCCGCCGATCTGCTCGACGGCCACCTGCCCTTTACCGCGTCCTTCATGAAGGACGACGCCGAGTGGTACCGGGCACGGTTTGCCGGCTTTTCCAAGGAAAGCGCCCAGGCGGCTTGCGCGGCATTGAAGAAGATGTCGCTCGAATGCGCGGTGATGAAGGCCGAATAGCGTCTGACCTCATAAGCCCTCGCAAGTCTGGCTCATCCAAATTCGGCTGTCGCCCTCGCCACCCCAAGCTCAGTCGCGGTGCAGCCAGTCGCGCATCCGCGCCTCACGCTCGTCCCACCACGCGCCTTCCTCGTTTTCCTCAGGATGCTCCGTCGCGCCGCTCGGCGCGGCATAAACGAGACGCCCGTCGAGATAGGTGGCGAGTACCTTTGTCTCCTCGATGGTATCGGGCTCGACCGAAAGGATGTCGCGGTCGAGCACGACGAGATCGGCGCGTTTGCCGACTTCGAGGCTGCCGGTCGTCGCGTCTTGCTTCATGGCGTAGGCGGCATTGATCGTGTAGGCGCCTATCGCCGTGGTGAGCGGGATGCGCTCGTCGATGTTGAGGGGCGCTGTAGCTTTCCCGCCGGCCCTGGTGACGGCGACTTGAAACGCGCGGAACGGATTGTAGGACGAGATGTCCCAGTCGCTCCCGCCGGCGATGGTCGCGCCGGCTTCGTGCAGGCTCCCGGCCGGATAGAGGTAGCGATAGCGGTCAGGCCCGAGATAAGGCTCGAGCGGCGCCTCGGTCGCAGGCTCGCGCTTGGCCCATTCGAGCTGCATGTCGGCGATCACGCCGAGCTGCTTGAAGCGCGGGAAGTCGGCCGGGTTGACCAGCTGCAAATGGGCGATCTGGTGGCGGTTGTCCCGGTCGCCATTGGTTTTGCGGGCGTATGCGAAAGCATCGAGGCTCGCACGCACCGCCCGGTCGCCGATGGCATGGACATGGACGGCGAGGCCCGCGGCGTCGAGCTTCTGGACCAGCCGCGCGAAGCGCTGCGGATCGAAATAGAGCTCCCCGAGATCCTTGGTCGGCTTGCCGTCGGCGTCGAGATAGGGCGAGAGCAGCGCTGCCGTCTGCGCCGGGTATTCCATTACCCCGTCGGCGAAGACCTTGACCACGCCAGCGCGGAGGAAGTCGGCATCGACGTCGCCTGCCTTGCTCGCCGCAACGAGCCGGGCAACCGCTTCGTCGCTGTCGTCGCTGGGATCGGCAACGTAAATCGCAGTGCGCACCCGCATGCCGAGCTTGCCGGTGTCGTAAAGCCGCCGCCACACCGCCGCCTCCGCCGGGGTCACATAGGCGTCCATCAATGAGGTAATACCGTAGGCCGACATGTCTTTCAGCTCGGCAGCGGTAAGAGCCGTTCGCTCCTCGACGGTTGGCGCCGGAATCTTCTCCGAAACGAGTAGCGTGGCGTTGTCGGCGAACGCTCCGGTCGGCGCGCCCGTAGCGTCGCGGGTGATCTTGCCGCCTGGCGGATCGGGCGTTGCAGCGGTAACGCCGGCGAGCGCGAGGCCACGGCTATTGACCCACACCGTATGCCCGTCATTGCCTGCGAGCGCGAGCGGCCTGCTCGCCTCGATGCTGTCGAGGTCGTGCGCCGTCGCCGCGAAGCCGTAATTGTCGAGCTGCACCGCCTCGAACCAATCGTCCGCGCCGCCGGGCTGCTCGGCGAGGCATGCCTGGATCACAGGCTTCAGCGCCTCGACGGTGGCTTTCACACCGGCAAGGCTGCATTTAGCGCGGTTGACTGCACCAAAGATCGGATGGATGTGGGTATCGATCAGTCCGGGTAGAACGAGTTTCCCCTGGAGGTCCACAACCTTCGTCGCAGCCCCGATCAGCGGTGCCACGTCTTCATCATTGCCGACAGCGACAATGGTATTACCGGTGAAGGCGATCGCCTGGCGGATGGAGCGCGCCGCATCGGCCGTATAGATCTTTCCGTTCCGGAGGACAACATCCACCTTGCCCTGCTCGGCGGTCTCTGCGGTAGCCAGCCATAGACACGATAGGAACGCAGCAAGACCTGCCGACATCGTCGCTCTGGCGATCAATTGTTGTACGGTCATGCTTCGGGTCCTTCTTTCACACGCTTCAGCAGCCCCGCTCGTTCATCTGCGGCCGAGCAGGACTTCCTTCGCCTCATTGATCCGCGCGGCCAGATAAGTCGATCCCCCCTGATCGGGGTGCATCTTCATCATCAGCCGGCGATGCGCCTGCCTGATATCCTCCTCGCTCGCGGTCTTCTCGATCCCCAGCACGGCGTAGGCTTCCTCGGCGCTCATGCGGCTGCTCCCGCCGCGCCCCCGCCCCTGAGCGCCAGCCTTCTCTTTCTGCGCTTCGCCCTGGTCGCGCCATCCCGGCAGGCGCCAATCGAGATAGGCTTCCATCAGCGCCGCCTCATGGGCACCCTCAGAGTGAAGCTCAGCGAGCAGCTCCATCACTTCTCCATCGCCGAGGGAGGACAGCGCGCGGCCGGCAAATCGCCCGGTCAGACATTGCCCCTCCATGCGCCCGCTATCGTGGTCGAGCTCCATCTCGAGCCGGTCGGTCCGCACTTTCGACGTCTGCCCGGGTGATTTTTGCGCCGACCCGAAGGGACCGCCGAAGCCAAGCCCGCCTCCTCGTCCGATCAGCGCGAGGCCGAACACGGCAAGCGGGATGGCGAGCGGAAGCGCCCCGCGCGTGATGAGGAAGGCGGCAATGGCGAGGACCACGACGCCGGCCGCCTTGCGGATGCCGACGGCAAGCTTGCGCGGATCGATCGCCGCAAGCATCCGGCCACCGAAGAGGAGAAGCAGGAGGAGCGCACAACCGGCAAGAAAATAGACCATCGGGCCGAGCCGTCAGCCGAGCTGCTCGAGCAGACGAATCGCCGCGTTGCTCCTCGTCTCATCGCTGAAATCCTT
>JBGQMX010000173.1:0-5152 GCA_041500805.1 Methyloceanibacter sp. | reverse complement strand
CGCCTCCAACCGGTGCAGCTCGAGCGAATCGAACACGAAAGGGATGACCGAGCGGACGGCAGCCGTCATATAGCCCTGATGGGCGTAATAGGCGCCGATCCAATAGCCCAGAGTGCAGGATTGGGTCACGCCGCGGCGCACGTTGCAAAGGGTGAGGCCGCCGACCAGAGGCCCGGTCGAGGCGGCGAAGATGAAAAGCGCATAGCCCACATCCTCGCGGAGATCGCGCAGATAGTGGCGGACGCGCCGGCGAAATGAGGCACGGGAGAGCTCGTCGGTGGCCCAAAGCGGCTCCCATGGCGTCAGGAAATCGCGGCTCGCCGCCCGGAGCTCGGCCCAGGCGGGATAGTCGGAAGTCTGCGGCGTACGCAACATGACAGACTCGGACTCGATAACTGGCCCAAGATCGCCCGGGGAGGCGGCTCGCAACAACGCCATGGCTTATATAGCACCCTCTTCAAGCCGCCTTGCTCGACGGAACCGTGAATTTCTCCGCCACTGCATCGAATCTTGCAACATGAAGAATGGGCCCAACCGTGGCAAGGCTGAGCGGGGAGGCGAGCAACCGCTCAACCAAGGCTTGCAGGTCGGAGGTCTCGACCTCCTCAACCTTGTCGAGCAGCTCTTGCGTCGACAGCGGCCGTCCATGGATGAGGATCTGCCGGGCGAGCTGCTCCGCCCGGGCACTTGAGCTTTCGAGGCCGGCAAGCAGGCCCATTTTGAGCTGGGCCTTGACGCGCGCGATCTCGTCCTCGCGGAAACCCCCCTCGGCAGCCTTGACCAGCTCATCGCGGATCACGGCGAACAGCTCATGCGCGCGATCGGGCCCGCCCGCCGCATGGATCGCGAACATGCCGCTGTCGGAAAGCCCGCTCGAAAAGGCATAGATGGCGTAGCAGAGCCCGCGCCGCTCCCGCACCTCCTGAAAGAGGCGCGAGGACATGCCGCCGCCGAGCGCGCCAGCGCAAATCTGCGCCGTGAAATAATCAGCATGCCGGTAAGGGGGCGCCTCGAAGGCAAGCACGAGATGGGTCTGCTCGAAGGGCTTGGCCGAGCGCCTGAAGCCGCCGCCATAGACGGCGCCGGTAGGGTCCGGCGTCGCCGTCGCCTCGAGCGACACGAGCCGCCGCTCGGCCTCGGCGACGAGGGCTGCATGATCGACGGCGCCGGCGGCCACCAGCACCATATTGGGGCCGTGATATTGAGCGGCGAGATAAGAGCCGAGATTGGCGCGCTTGAAGCGGCTCACGCTTTCGGCCGTGCCGAGGATCGGCCTGCCGACGGGCTGATCGGGAAAGGCCGCTTCCTGCACGAGGTCGAACACGATGTCCTCGGGCGAATCCATGCAAGCTGCGATCTCCTGCAGGATCACGTCGCGCTCGCGGGCGAGCTCGCCGCGATCGAAGCGCGGGGCGAGGATGATGTCGCTCAGGATGTCGAGCGCAAGCGGAAGGTCCTTGCGCAGCACGCGCGCGTAATAGGCGGTGGAGTCCACGCCGGTCGCGGCGTTGACCTCGCCGCCGACCGCCTCGATCTCCTCGGCGATGTCCTTGGCGCTCCGCCGCGCGGTCCCTTTGAATGCCATATGCTCGAGGAAATGGGCAACGCCATGCTCGCCATGGCCCTCGCTCCGACTCCCCGCCCCGATCCAGATGCCGAGCGATACGGTCTCGACCTCAGCCATGGCGTGACTGACCACCGTCAAGCCATTGGCAAGCTCTGACCGCTCCACGCTCACGCGGAAACCCCGGCCCGGCGTCCGGGCACGCCCGCGCCCTTGTCGCCCGCCCGCGCGTTGGTCTCGATGAACGCGGCGACGGCGGCAAGGTCATTGGGGAGGAAGGCGCAGCGCTCGTGCTGGCCTAGTCTGAGCCTGAGGCGCTCCGGCTGCTCGGGCACGCGGCCTGTCGCCCGCTCAACCGCCTCGGGGAACTTGGCAGGATGGGCGGTGGACAGCACGACCATGGGGATCACCCCCAGGCCGCTCTCTTCCCGCGCCGCCGCCACCCCCACGGCCGTGTGGGGATCGACCAGCACGCCTGTCTCCTCTGCCAGCCCGCGAATGGTCATTTCCGTCTCATGCTCGCCGATCGAATGCGCCGCGAACAGGCCACGCAGCTGCACGAGCTCGGCTTCGTTCAGGCGGAAGGAGCCCGACTTGCGGAGCTCCTCCATGAGCGACCTCACCCGGCGGGAGTCGCGGCCGGCAAGCTCGAAGAGCAGGCGCTCGAAATTGCTTGCAAGCTGGATGTCCATGCTCGGGCTAGAGGTGGCGATCACGCCCTTGGGCTCGTAAATCCCCGTGGCCAGGGTGCGGACGAGACTGTCATTGAGGTTCGTGGCAATAACGAGGCGCGCGACCGGCAAGCCCATCGCACGGGCGGCGTAACCCGCGAAAATATCACCGAAATTTCCGGTGGGCACGGTGAAGGCGATGGCGCGGTAGGGCGCGCCGAGGCTGACCCCTGCGGTGAAGTAATAGCCGATCTGGGCGAGGATCCTGGCAAAGTTGATGGAGTTGATGCCGGTCAGCGCAAGCCGGTCGCGAAGCTCGCCATCGCCGAACAGCGCCTTCACGATCCCCTGGCAGTCGTCGAAGGTCCCTTCGAGCGCGATGTTGTGAACGTTCCGTTCCGTCGCGGTGGTCATCTGGCGGCGCTGCACGTCGCTCACCCGCCCCTTGGGGTGCAGGATGAAAATGTCGATCGCCTCGAGCCCGCGAAAGGCCTCGATGGCCGCAGCCCCCGTGTCGCCCGACGTGGCCCCGATCACCGTGGCGTGCACGCCCTTGCGCAAGAGCGCGCGGTTCATGAGCCTCGCCACCACCTGCATGGCGAGGTCCTTGAAGGCGAGCGTCGGCCCATGGAACAGCTCGAGGATGAAGGTATTCGGCGCGATCTGACGCAAAGGGGCGACGGCAGGGTGATGGAAGCTGCCATAGGCCTCTTCGAGCACGGATTCGAGGTCGGCTAGGCAAGGATCGCCTTCGAGAAAGGGACGCATGATCCGGTAGGCGGCGTCGGCATAGTTGAGGCCGGCGAGACCGGCGATGGCCTCGGGCCGAAGCTTCGGCCAGGCTTCCGGCATATAGAGCCCGCCGTCCCGGGCAAGGGCGGCAAGGAGCGCGCCTTCAAAGGAAAGCGCCGGCGCTTCACCGCGCGTGCTGACAAATCTCAAGGTGGGCCTCTTTAGGCGAACGGGGCTTTTCCGGCTGACCCTAGCGTCGGGACACTTCGCCCGCAACAAGGGCCAAGGCCCTCATCTCAAGGGCGCGCCCGGCGATAAAGGCCCCGCACGTAAAGGACATAGATGACGACGAGGCAAAGGGCGAGGAGAAACCAGGTGATCGCGTATTGCAGATGGTCATTGGGAAGCTCGAGCCGCGTCTGGCCGCCTTCAGGCCAGCCGCCCGGGACCTCGCTTTTCTCGGCTTCGAGGAAGAAGGGCGCGACCTCGATGGTGCCGTCCGGAAACATCGACCGCGCCATGGCGCCAAGGTCGCGCCAGAACCAGCGATTGGCTTGCAGCTCGTTGTCGGGCACGAAGCTGCTTTGGATTTACGGAGTGCGCACGAGCCCGGTGACAGTGATGACGCCCTCGATCTGTCCAAGGGGACGCGAGGATGGGTCCTTCAAGGCGTCCGGCACGAAGCCGCGATCGACCAGGACCATGTCGCCGCCCGCGGTCTTAAGCGGGGTGATCACATGCCAGCCCGGCGTCCCGTCGGACAGCGACTGGGCAAAGAGATGGCGCTCCTTGGCGTGGTCGAAGCGGCCCTCGACACGCACGCGGTAATAGCTCGGGTCGCGCCCCTTGCGGGCGATGGCGATCGCCTCGGCAAGGGTGATGGGCGCCCCCTTGCTCCGCGCCTCGATCTCGGCGATCAGGCCTTCCTTCCACTGAAGCCGCTCAAGCTGCCAGACGCCAAGGCCGACCAGCACGGCAAGGGCCGCGAGCATAAGCGCGGTGAACCCGAGAAGTCCCTTGGTGCGCATCGCGGAATGCCTCCTATTTGGAGGCGAGCTTGCCCTCTTCGGCCTTGTGCCTGAACTGAAGGGCGATCAGCGCGCCCTTAAAGGACCGAAGCAGGACGAGTGGCAGGAGGATGGCGAGCGGGCCCCAGAGCAGGGCGTGCAGCCAATAAGGCGGGGCATAGCGGATCTCGACGATAAGGGCCAAGCCCACCACCACGAAACCGGTGACGAGAATGACGAAGACGGCGGGCCCATCGCCTGCCTCGGCGAAGCTGAAGTCGAGGCCGCAGGCATTGCAGCGCGGAGCAAGCGCAAGATAGCCCGCGAACAGCTTGCCGCGGCGGCAAGAGGGGCAGCGGCCGGCGATCCCCGCCCAAAGCGTGGACCCGAAGGACGGCGCCGCGTGCCCGCTCTCCCCTTGGCCCATCAAACCTCACTTGCTCAAACGAAAAGGGGGCGGCCTCAGACCGCCCCCTCGTGAACGGCGCGGAACGCCGCTAACCCGCAGGATAGTTGCTGCCCGCTCCCCACACATAGATGCAGGTGAACAGGAACAGCCACACCACGTCGACGAAATGCCAATACCAAGCGGCGGCCTCGAAGCCGAAATGCTGCTTCGGGGTGAAGTCGCCCTTGAGCGCCCGCACCAGCATCACGGTCAGGAAGATCGTGCCGACGATGACGTGGAAGCCATGGAAGCCCGTGGCCATGAAGAAGGTCGAGCCGTAGATGTGGTGGGCGAAGCCGAAGCCCGCATGGGAGTATTCATAGGCCTGGCAGGTGGTGAACAGGATGCCGAGCACGATGGTGCAGGCGAGCCCCATGACGAGTCCACGGCGGTTGTTCTCGATCAGCGAATGGTGCGCCCAGGTCACGGTGGTGCCCGAGGTGAGCAAGATCAGCGTGTTGACGAGGGGCAGGCCCCAGGGATTGAACGTGTGCGCGAACCAGCCGAGACCTGTCACGTCGGTGTCGGCGCTCGGGACCGGCGGCCACTGCCCGCCAAGCACCTGCGTATTGGCGTAGGTGATCACGCTGGCAGGATAAAGTGCTGCGTCGAAATAGGCCCAGAACCAAGCGACGAAGAACATCACCTCGGAGGCGATGAACAGGATCATGCCGTAGCGCAGATGCAGCTGCACGACGGGCGTCTCATAGCCCTCATGCGCCTCTTTGAT
>JBGQMX010000172.1:0-5163 GCA_041500805.1 Methyloceanibacter sp. | reverse complement strand
GACCAGAAGGTCTCGATCAAGCCGATGACGAGCCCGCCGAGCATGGCGCCGGGCAGCGAGCCGATGCCGCCGAACACGGCCGCGGTGAAGGCTTTGATGCCGGCGACGAAGCCGATGTAGAAGTCGATCACCCCGTAATAGAGAAGGTAGAGCAGCCCCGCCACGGCAGCGAGCGAGGCACCGAGCACGAAGGTGAGCGAGATGGTGCGATCGACATTGACGCCCGAAAGCGCCGCCATCAACCGGTCCTGCTCGCAGGCGCGCTGCGCCCGGCCAAGCGCCGTGCGGGTGATGATCAGCCAGAACACCGACATCAGGACGAGCGTCGTCACCACGATCAGGATCTGGATGTTGGAGAGATTGACGGAGAAGCCGTTCTGCTCGAACAGCACATAGCCGCCAGTGACCACGGGCTGCAGCGGCTTCACCCGCGCTCCTTGCGCCACCTGGATGAAATTCTGCAGCACGATCGACATGCCGATGGCGGTGATGAGCGGCGCCAGCCGGAACGATTCGCGCAGCGGCCGGTAAGCGATGCGCTCGACCGTCCAGCCCCACACCGCGGTGAGCAGCATGGCGATGAGGAGCACGAGGAAGAGGGCGAGCGGGATCATGGTGACCCCGAGGCTCATCACCGCGAGGAAGGCGATGAGCGCGATGAAGGCGCCCACCATGAAGATGTCGCCATGGGCGAAATTGATCATGCCGATGATGCCATAGACCATGGTGTAGCCGATGGCGATCAGGCCGTAGATCGAGCCGAGCGCGATCCCGTTGATCAGCTGCTGAACGAAATAGGCCATGGATGGCGCCTGCCTCGCCTTTCCCCCTGAATGGGCTTGCAGAGCTTATGCATCGAGCGTGGCCGCCCGCTTATGGCCCCTTCTTAGCAAGAAGGCGTCGCTGCTTACAACGCAAGAAGCCGCCAGGGCATATTGCCACCTCGCTCGTCGGCGCACGTCACCACAACACCTCGCCCAATTCCTATAGATTATTGGGCGCCATTGGCGTATAGAGGCGGGTGCCAGGAAGGCCCATCACTGTAGCGGAAACGCCGCTCTTCATCCGCCAGGCGGAACGGTTTTGGGATGATGCCGAACGCGAAGCCTTTGTGGACTTCATCGCGCGCAATCCCGAGGCCGGAGATCTGATCCCTGAGGCGGGCGGCTTGCGAAAGATACGTTGGGCGAAAGCCGGCACCGGCAAGCGCGGCGGCACGCGCGTGATCTATTTCTATCATCACGCTGAATGCCCGCTGTACCTGTTGATGGTCTACGCAAAGGCGCGACAGGAGAATCTGACGGCCGACGAAAAGCGGACGCTCCGGAAGCTCGCCGCGGTGCTTAAGCGTCAGGAATGAGCCCTGAGTCGAGAGGATTTTAGGAATGAGCAAGTTCGCAAAGGAGTTGATAGCCAGCATGGAGCAGGCGGCAGCGCATGCCGGAGGCCGCAAGGTCACGGGTATGCGGCTTACGAAGGTCGCCATTCCTGATGTGAAGGCGATCCGCCGGTCACTACGCATGTCGCAGCAGCGCTTCGCTGCTGCCTATCGCATTCCGCTCCCGACCCTGAAGAACTGGGAACAGGGGCGGAGGCAACCGGATGCACCCGCCGCGGCCTATCTTCTCGCCATCCAACGTCGCCCCAAGGAGATCTTGGAGGCCATGGCGAGTTCTTAGCTTGCGGCGGCGAGGTGGCCCATGACGACTGTTCGCAAAATCAGAGCAGCAAATGCGAGCCGTCGCAATAAGGGGGATCGCCCGTGTCCTTGCAGCCGCAAAGGAGCGCCGTCTCGTTGCGCTCGGCGGTGAACATGAGGGGCTCGATTCCCGTGCCGGCATGGGAACCGTCGCAAAAGGGCTGCTTCTGGCTCCGCCCGCAGCGGCACCAGGCATAGCGTTTGCCGGCCTCGAGCTGGGCCTGATAGGGGCTGAGCTGCGGTCGCTCTGGCTCTGACATGATTCTTATACCCAGCGGCCTTTGGCCGTTCGTTGCCTGCCCTTGATTAGCCAATTCGCCTGAAGGGCACAAGAAAGTGAAGTGCCCGGAGGCCATCCGCCATCGGCTAGGGGTGCACTTTTGCCGCCAGAACGCACGTTAATCCGCTGGGAATCAGTTGCCCGCAAGATGGTCATTGACCGATTCGCGAAGCTGGCCGCAATCACTCTCAAACGAGTGACAAAAGAGCTTGAGTCGATGGCCCATCGGGACCATAGAGGGCGCAAATCCCGACCGGTGCCTGTTGCACCGGCGGAAACAAATGCCCGCACAGGGCTCTCCGGTCGGGGACGGGTAAGGGCCAAGGCGAGTTTAGAGGCCGCCCATGGCTGAGTTCCTTTTCGCGCTTCTGTCCCTTCTCGCCATATTTGCTTTGGCCATGAACCGAGCCCCGCTCAGGCTCTGGGCGCTTGCGGTCGCCGTCTTCACCTTGAGCGCCGAGATGGGCCTCGTTCACGGCCATTTGCATCGGCCGGTCCTTACGCTCTGGGCGCTTCTCGGCTGGCTCATTGCCGGGGCCCTGTTCGCGCTCTCCTACAAGGAGCTGCGAAGGAAATATGTGACACTGCCGGCCTATCGCGCTCTGAAAGGCGCGATGCCGACCATCTCCGAGACCGAGCGCGAGGCGCTGCAAGCCGGCACCGTCGGTTGGGACGCCGAGCTGTTCGGAGGAACGCCGGACTGGGCCAAGCTCCGCCGCGTCGCCCCCATCACGCTCACCGCCGAGGAGCGCGAATTTCTCGACGGGCCGACGGTCGAGCTTTGCAAGCGGCTCAACGACTGGCGCATCCGCCATGAGCTGCACGACATCCCCGACGATATCTGGCGCTTCGTCTGCGACAACGGCTTTCTCGGCATGCTCATCTCCAAGCAGCATGGCGGCTTGGGCTTCTCCGCCCAGGCGCAGTCGCTCATTCTCGGCAAGATTTCCTCGCGCAGCCCCGACGGGGTCACCATCGTCATGGTGCCGAACTCGCTTGGTCCGAGTGAGCTGATCGAGAAATACGGCACCGATGCCCAGAAGGAGCATTTCCTGCCAAGGCTCGCGCGTGGGCAGGAGATCCCCTGCTTTGCGCTGACCGGCCCCTTCTCGGGCTCTGACGCCGCCTCGATGCGCGACATCGGCATCGTCACGCGCGGGCTCTACGAGGGCAAGGAGACGCTTGGACTAATGCTCACCTGGGACAAGCGCTACATCACGCTTGCGCCCAAGGCCACGCTGCTCGGTCTTGCCTTCCGCCTGTTCGATCCCGAGAACCTCCTTGGGCGCGGCGAGGACGTGGGCATCACCTTGGCGCTGGTGCCGACCAACCATCCAGGCGTCGAGATCGGCAGGCGCCATCTCCCTGCCGGAGCCTCCTTCCCCAACGGCCCGACACGCGGGCGCGACGTTTTCATTCCCATCGACTGGATCATCGGCGGCGCCGAACGGGCGGGGCAGGGGTGGCGCATGCTGATGAGCTGCCTCGCCGCGGGCCGCTCCATCTCGCTCCCCGCCACGAGCGCCGCCGCCGCCAAGTCCATGCTGCGGACCACCACCGCCTATGCCCGCATCAGGAAGCAGTTCAGTCTGCCGATCGGCTTCATGGAGGGCGTCGAGGAGCCCCTGGCCCGCATGGTCGAGGCGGCTTACGAGCTCGAGGCCGCGCGCGCGGTGACCGCCTCCATGGTGTCGGCCGGAGAGAAGCCCGCCATCATCTCGGCGCTCCTCAAATATGTCTCGACGGAGCGCATGCGCCAAAGCGTGAACGATGCACTCGACATCCATGGCGGCAGGGGCATCTGCGACGGGCCCTCCAACTATATCCAGGGCGCCTATCAGATGGTGCCGGTCGGCATCACCGTCGAAGGCGCCAATATCCTGACCCGCACCCTGATCACCTTCGCCCAAGGGGCGCTGCGCAGCCATCCTTATCTCTTCACCGAGATCGAGGCGCTGCAGAATGAGGATCGCGAGCGAGGGCTCGAAGTCTTTGGAGAGACCTTCGATCGGCATGTGGCCTTCACCGTCTCCAATGCCGCGGGCGCGCTCTTCCACAATCTGACCTTCGGCGTCTTTGCGTCGTCGCCCCCCAATGCCGGGGCGACGCGCCATTGGTGGCGCCAGCTTGCGCGCGCCTCACGCTCCTTCGCGCTGGTCGCCGACATGACGGTGGCGCTGCTCGGTGGCGGGCTCAAGGTGAAGCAGAAGATTACCGGCCGCATGGCCGATGCGCTTTCAGAGCTTTATCTCCTATCGGCGGTGCTCAAGCGCTTTGAGGACGACGGGCGTCCGGCCGCCGACCTCAAGCTCGTCGACTATTGCGCCAGGAACTGCCTCTATCGCTTCGACTTGGCCCTGCTTGGCACACTCCGCAATTTTCCGGTGAGCGCGGCAGGCTGGGTGATGCGCCCGCTCGTCTTCCCCTTGGGCGTGAGGCGGCCGGCGAGCGACAGAGACGGCAAGGAGATCGTGCGCGCGGCACTTCAGCCTGGCGCCTTCCGCGACCGTCTCACCATGGGCATTTTTGCCTCCGACGATCCGAGCGACCGGGTGGGGCTGCTCGAATACACGCTCCTCAAGGTGGTGGCGAACGAGGAGGCCGAGCGGAAGCTCGAGCGCGCCATTCGGAGCGGCGCGGTGAGGCGCTATCACAACAATGATTGGATCGCCGAGGCCGAGGAGAAGGGCGTGCTGAGCGCCGCGGAGGCGCGCGCTCTTGCCGAGCAGCGCGATCTCGTGGCGCGCGTCATCGGCGTCGACGACTTCGCTGCTTCCGACATTTCGCCGCGGCGTTCGCAGATCCAAGCATCCGAAATTGCGGCAAAAGCGCCGGCGCTCGCCGGCCAGCCGGTCCCTCCGGAGCAACCCGAGCATATTGCCGCTGAGTAAGGCTTACCATGGCGACGACACTTCCCAATTTGCAGGACTGGCGCTTCGCAATCGACTTCGAAGGGATCGGCTGGGCAATCATCGATCGCCAGGGCGAGAGCATGAACTCGCTCGGCCGTCGTCCCACCGAGGAGCTTGGCGAGATCGTCAAGGCGGTCGAGGCGGCGGCCGCGAGCGGCGAGGCGAAGGGCCTCGTGCTGATGAGCGGCAAGGAGCGTAGCTTCATCGCCGGTGCCGACATCCGTGAGTTCGAACGCTTCGACACCGAGGCCAAGATCAAGGAGGTGGTGAAG
>JBGQMX010000171.1:0-5449 GCA_041500805.1 Methyloceanibacter sp. | reverse complement strand
GCGTCGTGGTGATGACGAATTGCACCGGCGGTCCGCCCGTGGAGCCCGGCAAGGCGGGCGGCGAGAAGGCAAGGGCGAGCGCCGTCGGCAGGCTGTTGATGCGCGGCGACAGCTCCTGCAGCACGGCCTTCTGATTGCGCGTCCGTTCGCCCCAGGGCTTGAGCAAGATACCGGCGAAGCCCTGATGCACGTCGCCCATGCCGTTGATGGTGAACACGTGCTCCTTCTCGGGCACCGTCGAATAGACCTTGTAGAGCTGCTGGGTCGCGTCCTCGAGATAATCGAGATTGGCGTATTGCGGGGTCTTCACCAGGGTAAACAGGATGCCCTGATCCTCCTCCGGCGCGAGCTCCTTTTGCGTCGTCATATACATGAGCCCGGTTCCGGCGATGAGGCCGGCAAGCACGAGCAAGGTCACAGGCCGATAATTAAGGGTACCGTGCAGCCTCCGCTGGTAGCGCCCTTTCAGGCCCTCGAACATGCGGTCGAGGAAGCGCGTGAAGCGCCCGCCCCCTCCCCCGTTATGGGCCTTCAGCAGGCGGGAGCACATCATCGGCGAGAGCGTGAGCGCGACCACCCCCGACACCAGCACCGCGCCCGCGAGCGTGAAGGCGAATTCCTTGAACAAGGCGCCGGTGAGACCTGAGACGAAGCCGATCGGCGCGAACACGGCGGCGAGCGTGATGGTCATGGCGATGATCGGGTAGACGATCTCCCGCGCCCCGAGCAGCGCCGCCTCGAACGGCCGCTTCCCTTCCTCGATGTGCCGGTAGATGTTCTCCACCACGACGATGGCGTCGTCGACAACCAGGCCGATGGCGAGCACCAGCGCGAGCAGCGTCATCAGATTGATGGAATAACCAAGCGCGAGCAGCAGCCCGAGCACGCCGATGAGCGACAGCGGGATGGTGACGATCGGGATGAGGGTCGACCTGAGATTGCCGAGGAACAGGAAGATCACCACGATGACGATGATCGCCGCCTCGCCCAAGGTCTTCACCACCTCCCAGATCGAGGCGCGGATGAAGTTGGTGGCGTCGTAGGCGATGGCCGCCTCCAAGCCCGGCGGCAGCTCCTTTTGGACCTCCGGGAAGGCCTTGCGCACGTCGGTGATGACCGTCAGTGGGTTGGCGGTGGGGGTCGCATAGACGCCGATGAACACGGCTTTCAGCCCGTCGAAGACCGACGAGGAGTCGGCGCTCTGCGGCCCAAGCTCGATCTTGGCGACGTCGCCGAGCCTGACCAGCGAATCCCCGCGGGCGAGCACCACGAGCTTGCCGAACGATTCGGGCGTCTCCAGCGAGGTCTTGGCGTCGATATTGGTCTGCACGAAATCGCCCTTCACCTGGCCGGGCGCCGAGGTGAAGTTGTTGCTGGCAAGCGCCAGCCGCACGTCGAGCGGCGTGACCCCCAACGCGGCCATGCGGTCGGGGTCGAGCCAGATGCGCATAGCGAAGGTCTGCCCGCCGAGGATTTGGGCGTTTGCCACGCCGTTGATGGTCTGCAGCTTCGGCTGCACCACGCGGGTGAGGTAGTCGCTGATCTGCGAGGCGCTCATCACCTTCGAGTTGAAGGAGAGATACATCAGCGCGTAGCCCTCTCCCGTCTGCTTGGTGACGATCGAGTCGTTCGCTTCGCGCGGCAGGATGCCCTTCACTTGCGCGACCATCGACAGGACGTCGGTCATGGCCCGGTCGGGATCGGCGTCGAGCTTCAGGTTGAGCGTCACCGTGCTCACATTCTGGGTCGAGGTGGCGGTGAGCGTGTCGATGCCTTCAGCGCTCGCCACCGCCTGCTGGATCGGCACGGTGATGAAACCCTGGATGAGGTCGGCATTCGCCCCGGGATAGGTGGTGACGATGGTGATCGTCGTGTTGGAGAGCTCGGGATACTGGCGGATGGGCAGCTTGAAACCGGCTTGCGCGCCGACCAGGAGGATAAGCAGGCTGACCACAGTGGCCAGCACGGGCCGCTTGATGAAGATATCGGTGAAGCGCATGGGCCTACTGCTTCGGCAGCTCAGCCGGTGGCTTGAGCGCGCCCGAATTGTCGACCTTGATCGTGGCGCCCGGCTGCAATTTGAGCTGGCCGCTGGTGACCACCTGCTCGCCGGCCTTGACGCCTTCGAGGATGGCGACCCGGTCGCCCTCGGTCGGTCCGACACGCACGAAACGGCGCTCAACGGTAAGCTTGGGCTCGGCCGGGATGGCACCCACCGGTTCGGCATCGGCAGCCGCCGCCGACGCCACCGGCTCGGCCGAGGCGGTTGGAGCGGGCTTGGCGGCAGGCTCCGCCGTGCCTTCTTTCACCACCCAGACGCTGTCGCCATAGAGACCGTAGGTCACGGCCGTGCGTGGCACCGTCACGAGTTCCTTGGCTGAGCCCGCGAGCACGGCGACATTGGCGAACATGCCGGGCAGCAGCTTGCGGTCGGGATTGGGCAGCTTGCCCCGCACCATCAGCGTCCGCGTGTCTTGGCTGAGCCGCGCGTCGAAGGCTTCCACCTCACCCTTGAACACTTCGCCCGGATAGGCATCGGCGGCGAGCTCAATGGGAGCGCCGATGGCAAACTTGGCGACAGTGCCCTCAGGCACGGGGAAGTCGACCCAAATGGGATCGAGCGCCTGCAGCCAGACCATCGCCTGCCCTGCCGGCATATATTGTCCCTTCTCCATGTGGCGGAGGCCGAGCCGCCCGGCAAAGGGCGCTGTGATGGTCTTCTGCGCGATGATGGCCTCGACCTTCTGCACCGCCGCCGCGGCAGAGTCGCGTTTGGCAATGGTCACGTCGAGTGTGGATTGGGACACGTCGGCCCGCAGGACGAGCTTGGACTGCCGCTCGAAGTCAAGATTGGCCTGGTGCAACGTCGCCTTGTTGTCGGCAAGATCTGCCTCCTCGACCGAGGTATCGAGCTGGACGAGCTTAGCCCCCTTCTCGACGTCGGCGCCGCTGTCGAAGAAATAGCCGGTGACAAGGCCTGCCACCTGCGGGGCAACGTCCACGCCTTGGATGGCCACGAGCGTGCCGATGGCCCGCACCCGGTCGATCCAGCTTTCGGTCTTGGCAGGCTCCGCGGTCACCGTGGCCGGTGGTGGCACCATCTTCGCCATGAACTCGCCGATCATCTTCGGCTTGAAGACGAGATTGAAATAACCCACCCCGCCCAGAAACAGGCCAACGACGACAGCGGCAATGACGAAGCGCTTGATCATGGTGCTCGTGTTTACAGCCAATGGTGACAGGGCGATGGAACGACGCCCGACCCTAACCATCGGAGAAGGCCAAATTGCGCCCCGACCGGCGCAGGGAACAACGGGATAGCAGCCTCCTGGCCGTTTGCAAACCGGTTCGGACGCCACCGTTGGGCCGCGAGCCCGTGCTTGCAATTTGCGGCCGAATTTGGAGCGAGTCGCTGCCGCTGCGCCCGTCAGGACATGGTATAAATCAGCGCCATGACCATCACGCTTTACGACATGCAAGATTCGCCGCATGCGCGCAAAGTGCGCCTGCTCGCGGCCGAGCTCGGCATCAAGCTCACCAAGGTCGCTTGCGATCCGCGCATTGGCGAGACGCGCACAGCCGAGTACCTCTCCAAGAATCCGAACGGGCGCGTTCCGACCCTCGAGGAGGACGGATTCGTTCTCTGGGAATCGCCGGCGATCCTGAAATACCTTGCCGCCAAACGGCCCGAGCGAGCGCTTGGCGGATCGGACACCAAAGCCCAGGCGCTGGTCGATCAATGGATTTGCTGGTGGATCAGCGGTCCCGAGGCCGCCATCGATGCGCTCGCCTGGGAGGTCTTGATCAAGCCGAAAGTGCTGAACCAGCCCGGCAACGACCCCGGCATCATCGCCGACGCGCATGCGCGGCGCGACCGCTTTCTTCCCGTGCTCGACAAGCAACTCGAGGGCCGCGACTACGTCATCGGACCGCTCACCGTCGTGGATTTTCTCATCGGCCCGCGGCTCGACACCGCGCCGGGCATTCTCCAGTTCGATATCAGCCGATACGCTAATATCCGCGCCTGGCTCGAGCGCCTGCGCGCGAAGCTCTATTGGCAGGACGCCTAGGAACGGCTCCCGCTCCTAGCAGTGCTTCTTCGCCTCGGCATTCTTGATGGCGCTCACATTGTGACGCTCGGCGACGTTGAGCGGCACCTTTCCCGCGTCGTCATATTTGCACCCGGCATTGCCGAAGAACTTGATGCCCTTCTGCTTGTGGAAGCAGTAGCCGTTCTCCTTATAGATGGTGTTGCGCACCTCCCAGAGGATCTGGCAGCTCAACTGCTTCAGCTGCGCCGACTTGAAATAATCCTTGTTGGTGCAGCCGATCAGCTCATAGCAGTTGGCGCGCGCAGGCGCGGGTGAAAGCACGAGCGTGGCAAGTGCCGCCGCCGTCACGACGCAAGCCGCGGCCGTGAAGCGCATCCAGCCTCTCCGCCTCCACGCTCCGCAAGACGAATGCTCAAGCACCATGTGATCCTCCCAAGATGAGACGGGGAAACGGCGAAAAGACCGGCGAACCTATCATGCGGGCGATGCCCAGGACAGGCCGGCCCGGCAACGTCCTCAAAATCGAGGCTATTCCCCGCAACCTTTGCTCTGCTCGACGCTCTTGATGGTGGCGACATTGTCGCGCTCGGCGGCCGCGAACCTGTCGGTATCGGTGCAGCCGACATCCTCCTAGCAGTTAGCAAGAGCCGAGGCAGACCATCAGCAGGGTGCAAGCAGCCGCAAGGACGCGCCCCGCCTTACGCCCACAGCGCATGTTTCTTCCCTGTGCGAAGCTTGCTGGCTCGCGGCGCCGGACTAGAGACAGCCCAGACTTTTCTCTGTCCTCTTGATGGCGAGCACGGTGCTCCGGTCGGCGTGGGACATCGGAATGCTGCCTTCGTTGTGGTACATGCAGCCAGCATTGCCGAAATAGTTGATGGCCTTAGTGCTCTTGAAGCAATAGCCGTAGGACTTGTAGATCGAGTTGCGCTGGACCCAGAGGTCGAAGCAGGTGTCGGCGCGCGCCGGCGCGATACCGGCGGCCAGGCCGATGCCGGCGCTGACCAGACCGAGCAGCACGAGAAGTGCCGGCGAACGTATGAGAGCAGTGGAAACACGCATTTGAGACCTCCGTCATGGAACTGGTTTCGCCACGACAATACTCGATTTCGTCTATCGCCGCAGCAAACGTCATTCCGGCGCACGCCGGAATGACGTCGCGCGAAGCGCCAATCAAAAGAACTGGACCCCGGCTTTCGCCGGGGTGACGCGCGGACATCAGCAGGCATGCGCACTTCTTGCCGCGACGTGAGACACGTCCGGGATTTGATCAGTAGACCCCTCATCGAGATAAGGGGATGGCGCGCCGAAAAGCGCAAATCCTGTGGCTCGTGCCTTGCGGCACGCGGGCGCCTCTCGGCGCGCCATGGGCGGCAATTTATCGGCGCCGGGCCGCG
>JBGQMX010000170.1:0-5501 GCA_041500805.1 Methyloceanibacter sp. | reverse complement strand
TGGTGAGGCGCTCGGTGACGAGCTCCGCAGCAATCTCCACTTCCGCCGCGTTGAAGAAGCCGGTGCTGGCCACGAGCGAGCGCACGCGGCCCACATCGTCGGCCATCGCGGCGCTTCGCCAATCGAGCCCGTTGCGGTGGCTGGTCCTAGCCGCCGCGCTGCGGGCAAGCGCCGGCGCCACCTGCTGCGCCGATGAGCGTCCCGTGACAAGCCCATTGAAGAAGCTCCGCACATTGGCGCCGAGCGTGCGCACCCGGTAGCCGCCCTCCTGCACGACGAGGGTCGAGTAGCCCTGCTCGCCGATCATCTGCCCGAGCCGGTCGAAATCGCGTGCCCGGTTGGGCCAGGTCCCGGTCGGGTCGCCGCGCGCCGTATCCAAGCCGAGCGACACCACGAGAAAGGCCGGCGCAAAGCGCCTGATGCGCCGCAAGCCTTCGGCGACCGCGTTGCGGTGCTGATCGGTGGTGATCTGCTCAGGGAGCGGAATGTTGAGATTGTAGCCGGCGCCGGGGCCCGTCCCGGTCTCGTCGCGGAAGCCGGTAAAATAGGGATAGGCGAAACTCGGATGGCCGTGGATCGAGACGGTGAGCACGTCGGAGCGATTGTAGAAAATCTCCTGCTGGCCGTTGCCGTGGTGATAGTCGATATCGAGGATCGCCACCCGGCCGTACCGCGACAGCAGATTCGCCGCGATCGCCGCGTTGTTGAAATAGCAGAAGCCGCCAAAGGTGCGCGTCTCGGCGTGATGGCCGGGAGGCCGGACCAGCGCGTAAGCGAGGCCGGCGCCTTCAAGCACCTTCTCGGCAGCGGTCAAGGCGCAGTCGACCGCCGAGCGCGCGGCGAGGTAAGCGTTCTCGTTAAGGGGCGTGAAGGTGTCGATGCAATAGTAGCCGGCGAGCACCGTCTCGTCCTTGGGCGGCCGCGCCGGGTTCCGCGTCGGGAAGACGTAAGGGTAGATCGACTTCTTGGGACCCGCCAAGAGGCAAGCCTTGCGGATGTAGTCGACGAGGCGCCCGTCATGCACGGCGCGGATGTGGCGGTCCGAGTAGCGCTTCGCCGGCACCTTCTGAAACAGACCCGAGGCGTCGAGCTCGGAAAGAATCGAGCGGATGCGCACGGGCGCCTCGACATAACCCCGCTCCTGCACATGATGGATGGTGTGATCGTCGTTGAGCACGAGCGCGATGCTCGGCTCGGCCGGGACGCGCACCTCGCCCTTCGGCGCTCTCCTCGACTTGATGTAGCGCGGTTCGCGCAAGGCGACGGGATCGTCTTTGATCGAATCGACCACCATCTGCACATAGTCGGCTGGCGGCCCGTATTTGCGCTCGAGGATGGCGCGCGCGACTTTCCTCACCTTGTCGCGGCTCGGAAGATCGTTGGAGCCGAGCGGATCGAGGAGCAGATAGGGCGGGTCGGTGCCTCCCGGCGTCACGGGTGTCTCATAGGCGGTGTTGACGATCGGCCGCGCACCGTAGCGCTCATAGAATTTGAGGCGGTTGGCGTTGTTGGCCCGGATCTCGGGATTGGGGCTGAGCGCCGGATCGTCCGGCAAGCTTTCGAAGTAGATTTGCGTGCCGAGGGCTCTCGCCTCCTCGCGCACCCGCTCATATAGGGCAGCGCCAATTCCTCCTCCAGTGCGGCCAAGCGCCGTCGAGATGAGCTCAAGATAGGAGAACCCGATATCCGGCGCGTGCAGCAGGAGCGCCAGCCCGAGCGTCTGGTCGCGCGCATTCTCGGCCACGAACAGCCGCGTGACGAAGCGGTGCTTCAAAGGATTGGCGAGCTGCTCCGGCAGCTTAGCGATGTCGTAGTCCGACATCAGCGGGAACTGCTCGCGCATGATCTTCTGCGCCGCCTCGATTGCCGAGCGGTTCACCGCCGTCGTGGCGTCTGCCACTTTGCGAATGCGGAGCATGGTCTAGATGCGAAGCATGTCAGGCGCTGGCTTGCAAGGCTCCAAGCGATCCCTCGACGATTTGCGAGATCATGTCCGCATAAGAGAGCCCGGCTGCTAGCGCCGCCGCGGCGAACCCAGCATCGGGGCTGAGGCAGGGATTGACGTTGACTTCGAGGATGAAGGGCTCACCCGCCTGATCGACCCGGAAGTCGACGCGCGCATAGGAGCTGAGCCCGAACAGGGCCCAGGAGGCCTGGGCGAGCCCCGCCAGCCTCAAGGCAAGCTCGGGCTCGTCCTCTTCCAGCCCGAAGCGGCGGGGCGTGCCGATATAGGCCTCGCTGTCGGGCGTCCATTTGGCGTCGTAGCCGACAATCTTGGCGGCCTCGGAATCGAAGCCCTCGAATACGATCTCGGCCATCGGCAGCACGTTGACGCCGCCCGGCCCTTCAAGGAGCGCCAGATTGAACTCGCGGCCTTCGATGAAGCTTTCCGCGAAATGCTCGGTCTTCCAGCGCAGATTTCGCTCGACAATCGCCCTGGAGGCATCTGCGCCTGGCATTACCGATGCCTCGTCCAAGCCGAGCGAGCCGTGCTCCCACACCGCCTTGACGATGACGCTTGCGTCAGGATCAAGCCCCGTCCCATCCACCGACCAGGCCGGCGTGGGCAAGCCGGCATGGGCAAGCTTGAGCTTGGTTGCGACCTTTGACAGCGTTTCGAGCCAGGCGCTCGTGCCGGCCCCCGTATAGGGAAGGCCGAGCGCATCGAGCCGCGCCGGAACGAAGGGCGCGAGCCTTCCATCGCCGTTCACGGCATCGACCAGGTTGAAGACGAGCAGCGGGCGGGCGGCGGGCAGATCCTCGAGCTCGGCGAGGTCGCGGCCGAGCCCGATGATCTTGGTGGCGAAGCCGAGCCCCCGAAGCGCGCCTGAAACGGCCTCGGCGGCAATCAGCGTATCGACCTCGTCGGGGCGGCTCAGCGTCGCCGCATGCAGGACCGGGATGAAGCCACCCCTGCCCTCAGCCATCACGCGCGTTTCCGCCGCCGCTCCTCAGCAGGCCGGACATGCCCGTAGCGGGCGAGGCCGGCGTCGAGGATCATGCCGATCAGGGCTGTGAACTCCACGCCGTTCTGCGCGGCGAGGATCGGCAGGTCCGAATGCCATGGATTGAGGCCGGCAACGGGGTTCGCCTCGAGGAAATAAGGCTCGCCCGTCTCGTCGGAGCGGAAGTCGATGCGGGCAGCGTCGCGGCATTCGAGCGCCCGGTAGGCCTCAAGCGCGCGCGTTCCCGCAAGACGTGCCTCGCCGTCGTCGGCCGGGGCGTAGATGACGAGGTCCTCGCACAGCTCCTTGTTGTGGAGCGAGTAGACATTGGCCTCGGCGTCGGCTTTCAGCAGGATCTCGCAGACGCCGAGCACGCGGGCCTTGGCGCCGTTGCCGACAATGCCGACGGTGAACTCGCGGCCACTAAGATAGCGCTCGACCAGCGCCGGCTGGCGGTAGCGCTCGATCACGCGGGTCGCGGCGGCGGCAAGCTCCGCCGCATCGTGCACAAGAGAGGCCGCCTCGCAGCCTTTGCCGGTGCCTTCGGCGAGCGGCTTGACGAAAGCCGGGAAGTGCTCCCAGCCCGCAAGCTCGCTGGCGCTCGTCTCGGCCACCGCGAAGGCAGGCGTCTTCACGCCGGCATCGCGGACGAGACGTTTGGCCACCGCCTTGTCGAGGGCGACGGCCATCGTCAGCGGGTCGGAGAAGAGGTAAGGCTGGTCGAACAGCTCGCAAAGCGCGGGCACCTGCGCCTCGCGCGAGCGGCCCTTGACCCCTTCGGCGATGGAGAAGACGAGATCGAACCGTTCGCCGGCAACGAATCGCGCCGCAAGCGCCTGCCCGCGGCCGACGCGGATCGCCTCGCAGCCAAGCGCCTCAAGCGCGCCTGCGAGCTCGTCGATGGTGCCGACGCTGTCGAACTCGGCCACCTCCACCTCGGAGAAGCCGAGCGCCCGATAATCGTCACGGAGATCGTAGACGAGAGCGACGCGCATCAGAGCGAACCTTGCAGGCGATCCGCCCCAACCGTCCCGTCGGGATCGGCATAGCGGTAGGTCTTGCCCTCGAAGTTCTTGAGGATGAGGTCGTCCCCTTCCCGGCCCACGACATAGTCCGGGATGAGCGGGATCTTGCCGCCGCCGCCGGGCGCATCGATCACATAGGTCGGCACGGCATAGCCGGTGGTATGGCCGCGCAGCCCCTGCATGATCTCAAGCCCCTTGTCGACGCTCGTGCGGAAGTGCGACGAGCCGGTGATCGGGTCGCATTGATAGAGGTAATAGGGCCGGACCCGGCGCATCAGAAGCCCATGGAAGAGCGTCTTCAGCGTATCGACCGAGTCGTTGACACCTTTCAGCAAGACGGTCTGGCTGCCGAGCGGGATGCCGGCGTCAGCCAGCCGCGTCGCGGCCTCGGTGACCTCGGGCGTAAGCTCGGCAGGATGGGTGAAATGGAGGCTCATCCACAGCGGATGGTGCTTCTTGAGCACGCGGATCAGAGAACGCGTCACCCGCATGGGCAGCACCACCGGCACCTTGGTGCCGAGCCTGACGAACTCGACATGCTTGATGGCCCTGAGCCGCCCAAGCAGATAGTCGAGCCGCTCGTCGGAGAGCGTCAGCGGATCGCCGCCCGAGATCAGCACGTCGCGGATTTCCGGATGCGCCGCGATATAGTCGAGCGCCTCCTCCCATTGCGGCCGGCTGAAGGAATACTCGCCGCCGGGCTCGCCCACCATGCGCGACCGCGTGCAGTAGCGGCAATAGGTTGAGCAGAAGCCGGTGGCGAGGAAGAGGACCCGGTCGGGGTAGCGGTGCACGAGGCCTGGCACCACGCTATGGCCGTCCTCGCCGAGCGGGTCGTCGGCCTCCCCTGGCGTCTTCAGATATTCGGTGCCGACCGGGACATGGGTGCGGCGGAGCGGCTCCATCGCATTGTCGCGGGCCATCAGGCTCGCGTAATAGGGCGTGATGCCGAGCGGCAGCGACCCTTGATGGCGGATCACCGCGTCGCGCTCGTCGTCCGAGAGCACGAAGATGCGCTCGAGCTCGGCGAGGGTGCGGATGCGGGCGCGCGCCTGCCAGCGCCAGTCGTTCCACTGAGCGGCCTCCACCTCGGGGAAGTGGCGCTTGCGGAACGCGCGCGTGAGCGGCCCGAGCGGGAAGCGCTCCATGCGCACCGCCAGCGCCCCGAGCCGTTCGGCCGCCTCGGGCGAGATAGATTTGATAGGGTGATGTGGTTTGGGAAGAAGTTGGGATGTCGCTTGCGAGCGACTGGGTGGCTCTTCGGCCTCGACCTGAAGCAAGTTCATGGGTTACGCGTCCCCTCCGTGCTTTTGCGGACCGCCGTGCGCCAACCGCCGATTCTGCGTCCATCCAAAAGCGCGAGTCATTTCATCGACCTCCTTATTAATTTCAAGTGCTAATGGGGTCGCGGTCGAATTTTTTTGGGGGCAATTACCGGGCCGCCCCGGGGGTGGCGCAGCACGACGGCGTCGGAGGCGTGACGACGAGATGACAGGCGGTCCGATGAGGCGAGCGATGGCAGCTCTGGTCC
>JBGQMX010000169.1:0-5520 GCA_041500805.1 Methyloceanibacter sp. | reverse complement strand
TCTTGATCCCGTCGGGGCTCATGACCCTGAAATTGACCTCGGGCAGGCGGTCTCCGATCGTGATGGCCATGGTGCTCCTCCCTGAAATCTTGCGGTGTCGTTGGGGCGCACCATACCGGCTTCGCCCAGCATGGCCAAGGTAGCTACTCCGCCGTCCAGGCCGTCTCGGTCGAGCCGCCATCGGAGACAAGGGTCAGCGTCAAAGACTTGCCTTTGACGGCGGCCGCCTCTCCGGGAGAGGTGAAGGCGACGGCGAAGCGCTGCTTGCCGCCGGCAAGAGGCCCGACCGGCATCGGCACCGGAACGAAAGTCTCTCCGGCGTCGATGAAGAGGTCGGTCCCGGTCGCATCGGGGGGAAACAGCGCGTCGATGAGAAGCTCTGGCTTGGCACCGTCGAGATTGGCCGTGACGGCCTCTACCCTCGGCAGCGCTGCCGGCGCGGCAGGCTTCGGCACGCGGGCGAGCGCGCTCTCAAGCAAGGCCGCATCGCCGCGATGCGAGGCGGCATCGGCGGGAAGCGCAAGAGCGAGGCCGACATCGTTCGGAATGCACAGATCCTTGCAGAGACCGAAATTCAAGGCGAGCTTGATCTCGATGGGCTCCCCGTCCCGCTCAGGCGTGAGCTTGACCGGAAAGACGACCTCGTCGTCATAGCCGATCGCCGTTCCGTTGGCGTCGGCAATGCGGTGCGGCGCGGGATAGAGCACCTCGGCGTGCTTCAGGTTCTTCGACCCCGACCAGTCGAAGCTTGGCGGCACGCCGGAATCTCCGGGGTTCTTCCAATAGGTCTTCCAGCCTGCGTCCATGCGGAGCTGAATGCCGGCGAGAAGTGTCGGCTTGCCGTCAAGATCGAGCGCGCCCGAGACGAGCCGCACTTTCGAATTGGTCGAAGCGACCCAGGGCGATGCGCTTGCAATCGCTGCGAGTGCAGCGCTTGTGCAGGCGATGCTCAAGATTGCGCCAAAGGCGGGGCCAAATCGAGACGGAGCGGCAACGCGGTGAAAGCAAACAGATGCCATCATCATTTCCACTGAAGACTCTAGCGCCGGGCCGCAACTCTAGCCTCAGGCATCGCGCCGCGCGACCTCAAGCAGCGCGGCAAAGTTTCACGCTTTTGTGAGCCATCATGCGGCGAAAAACCTCGGCGCGGCGTTAATGGAGCATTGCCCCCTTCCCAACGACCAGAACTTCTGTAGTCTGGTACGATGCCCGCGCGCAGCTCACAGACCAGGCTTCACCGCGAACTCCATCTCGACGGTCAGCTGCTCATCGCCATGCCGGCCATGGGCGACCCGCGCTTCGCCCGCTCCGTCATCTATATCTGTGCGCATTCCGCCGACGGCGCCATGGGCATCATCATCAATCAGCGCGCGCCCAATATCAGCTTCACCGAGCTCCTCGAGCAGCTCAACATCGTGCCCCCGCAAGAGCGCATCAGGCTGCCGGCCGGCTTGACCGGCATGGCGGTGCATCTCGGCGGGCCGGTCGAAACGGGGCGCGGCTTCGTGCTGCACAGCGCCGACTACTTCAAGGCCGAGAGCACGCTTCCCATCGACGAAAGCGTCTGCCTCACCGCGACCATCGACATCTTGCGCGACATCGCCAAGGGCGCAGGCCCCGACAAGGCGCTGCTTGCGCTCGGCTATGCCGGCTGGGCGCCGGGTCAGCTCGAAAGCGAGATCCAGGCCAATGGCTGGCTCAATTGCCCGGCCGATCCCGAGATCATTTTCGATCCCCAGGTCGACCGCAAATATCACCGCGCCCTGGGCAAGATCGGGATCGATCCGATCCGCCTCGTCAACGATGCAGGCCACGCCTAAAGCGCTATCGCCTGGAGTTGAATCGCGACAGCGCTTCCGGCTTTTTGTTTGAGCATGATCTTTTCGGAAAACCGGTTCCCACTTTTCCGGATCATGCTCTAAGACGTGGCGCCGGGCGCGGGCAGCGCTTTTAGCGCCGCAACACCAGGGGCCTGTACCTCAAGACCCTTAGGCGTCTGAGGCTCGCGGGCGCGCTCGCGCTCCTTGCGCTTGCGGTGGCTGGCGAGAGCGGCGAGCAGGCTGCTCACGTCCTTGGCCGCCATCGGCTCGCCGTAATAATAACCCTGGCCGTACTCGCAGCCGATCGAGCGGAGATAGCTTGCGTCGGCCGCCGTCTCGACCCCTTCCGCCACCACCTCCTTGCCGAGCTCGTGCGCGAGCGCGATGATCGAGCGGAGGATGAGCGGGGTCGAGCCGTTGAGACCGCTGTCGCGGACGAGCGAGCGGTCGACCTTGATGGTGTCGCACGGGAAGCGGTGCAGATAGCTCAACGAGCAATAGCCGGTGCCGAAGTCGTCAAGCGCAAGGCTCGCGCCGAAGGCCTTGAGCCAGGTGAGAATCTCGACGGCGCGCTCGGGATTCTCCATGACGAGCGACTCGGTGATCTCGAGCTTCAGCGTCCCTTTGGGCACGGCCTCGCGCGCCAGCATCAGCCTGATCTCCTGCACCATGTCCTGGCGGAAGAGCTGGCGGCTCGACACGTTGACACTGACGAAGAGCGGATCGCGGTCGCGCGGCAGCACCTTGTGCCAGCCCGCGGCCTCCTCGAGCGCCTGGTTCAGCACGTAGCTGCCGAGCTCGACGATCAGCCCAGACTCCTCGGCGAGCGGGATGAAGTCCTCGGCGCCGAGCCGCCCGTGTGTCGGATGGTCCCAGCGCAGCAACGCCTCGAAGCCGGCAAGCTGGCTCGAGGCAAGCCGCGTGATCGGCTGATAGAGCACGGCGATCTGCTGCCGCTCGAGCGCCTTGCGGAGATCGCTTTCCAGGGGAAGCCGGCTCTCGTCCTCGCCGCGCATGGAGGGATTGAAAATCTCGATGCGGTCGGCGCCCCCGCGCTTGGCCCGGAGCATGGCGATCTCGCCTTCGCGCAGCAGGTCCTGGGCCGTCACCTGGCTCCCGTCATGGACGACGATGCCGATCGAGGCGGTGAGCACGATCTCCTTGGCGCTGATCTTCATGGGCGTTCTGAGCGCCCGCCTGACCCGCTCGGCGAGCGTCGCTACATGGTGCGGGTCGGTCTCGGAGATGAGCAGGATGGCGAACTGATCGCCGCCGAGACGGGCGAGCGTATCTTGCGGGTTGAGGTGACGGGAGAGCCGCCGGCCGAGCGTCAAGAGCATGCTGTCGCCGATGACGAGGCCGAAGCTCTTGTTGACGTTCTTGAAGCGGTCGATGTCGATGAAGATCACGGTGGGGCGATTGGCCTGGCCCTCGCGCGACCTGGTGATCGCCCCCGAGACCCGATCCATGAACAGCTCGCGGTTGGGGAGCCCAGTCAGGCTGTCATGCACGGCGTCGTGCATCAGCCGCTCATACGACCGCTTGAGGCTCGTCACGTCGCGCATCAGCCCGACGCAGCGCAACAGCCGCGCATTGTCGCTTGGCGTCGCATGGCCGCGCAGGTCGTACCAGAGATAGGTGCCGTCGTGACGCCTGAGACGGAAATCGATCTGCAGGTCGCCGCCCTGCTTCTCCTGCAGCGACCAGAGCATCAGCCGGAAGCGCTCGCGGTCGGAATTGTGCATATGCTGGAGGAATTCCTCGACCGGGAGGTTGAGGCTGCCGTGGTCGAGCCCCAGCTCCTTCTCCACCTCGGTCGCCACCGTGATCTGGTCCTTGCCGGCGTGCCACTGGAAGACGTAGGCGCCGGAGCCGTCGACGGCGAGCGACTTCACCTGCACGAGGCTTGGCGGACCCAAATTGAGCGCCCCGCTGCTCGAGCGGAAGGCGAATTGCGTCACGGTGAAGCCGAGCAGCACGAGAATGAGCACGAGCCCGGCGACAAGCCCGGAGATGACGATATCGCCCGACAGCTTGCCGAGCACGACCATGGCCGCCCCGAACAGCCAGACGACGAGCAGCATCCAGCTCGGGATCAGCGCGAGCGCCCGGTCCTGGCCGCGCAGCGCCAGATAGGCGATGAGGCCTGAGCCGACGCCGGCAATGGCAAGGGTCGAGGCGCGGGCAAGGCCCGAGGCAAAAGCCGGGTCGACGATGGCGACGAAGATCAGGCCGAACTGGGCCGCAATCCAGCACCAGAACAAGGTCCTTATCCAGACATGCCAGAGCCCGATGCGCAGGAAGGCGTAAAGGAAGAGAACGAGGCTCGCCGCGAGACCCGCCTCGGCGGCCGCACGGTAAAGGGCTGCACGATCGGGCCCGATCGGGAACAGCTTGTTCCAAAAGCCGAAGTCGACGCAGAAATAAGCCAGCGCCGCCCACGCGACCAGCGCGGTGGCGGGAAAGATGGCCCTATGGTTGGCGGCAAAGATGGCGGTGAGGAAGATGGCGAGCAGCCCGGTGATACCGAGCAGCACGCCGTTGAACAGCATGCGGTCCTGCTGCTTCGCCTGATAGGCGTTGGGGTCCCACAGCGTGAGCCGGGGCACCTGGGCGGAACTCATCTCGGCGGCGAAGGTGATGGTCTGTCCGGGCTCGAGGTTGAGCCGGAACATGTCGGCGCGGTCGCTCTTCAGGGGCTCGGGCCGGAAGCCGAGCGAGGGGGTGACGGCGGTAACGCGGCCGGCGTCGAGCTCCGGCCAGAACACGCGCGAGTTGGCGAGCGTGTAGCGCGGCGCTACCAGCCATCGCACGATGCGCTCTGAGGTCGAGTTGGACAGGGCAAAGACGAGCCAGCCCGGATTGGTGCCGGGGGTGGAGGCTTGCACCGCCATGCGGCCGATATAGCCGTCGGGACCGGGTGCCGTTTCGATCTGGAGCTTGTCGCCGCGGCCCTCATAGAGCTCGCCCTTGGCGGTGATGTCGACCTTCTCCTGGTCGGGCTGCACGGAGATTGCCTCGATGGCGTGGGCGAGGCCGGCCGGCAGGACGAGGAGCGCAATGATAATGGCGCGGGCAAGAGCGGTCAGCCACCCGCCTTGGCATCGGTGCCAGGAAGGCGCTGCTCCACCTCGTGATGAGGCGCTTAACTCCGCCATTCCTCCCCTTCTTCAGCGCTTACCCGTCCGGCGCCTAGCGGCGCGTATCGGTGTCAAGCAGCGCGTAAAGCAGATGGTCTTGCCAGACGCCGTTGATCCGCAAATAGCGGCGCGCGAGCCCCTCGCGCTTGAATCCCGTCTTCTCCAGAAGCTTGATCGAGGCCGTATTGGTCGGCAGGCAAGCCGCCTCCAACCGGTGCAGCTCGAGCGAATCGAACACGAACGGGATGACCGAGCGGACGGCTGCCGTCATGTAGCCCTGATGGGCGTAATGGGCGCCGATCCAATAGCCCAACGTGCAGGACTGGGTCACGCCGCGGCGCACGTTGCAAAGGGTGAGCCCGCCGACCAGAGACCCGGTCGCGGCGGCGAAGATGAAAAGCGCATAGCCGACATCCTCGCGGAGGTCGCGCAGATAGTGGCGGACGCGCCGGCGAAACGAGGCGCGGGAGAGCTCGTCGGTGGCCCAAAGCGGCTCCCATGGTGTCAGGAAATCGCGGCTCGCCGCCCTGAGCTCGGCCCAGGCGGGATAATCGGACGTC
>JBGQMX010000168.1:0-5674 GCA_041500805.1 Methyloceanibacter sp. | reverse complement strand
CTGACGCGTCGCTTCTTCGCCGGCCATGGTGTCGCCGGCTACCGCATCGTCGAGAGCGCCGGCGCCACCGAGGCGACGCCTACGGCGGGGACTGCCGAGCTGATCGTGGACATCACCACCACCGGCACGACGCTCCGCGCCAATCATCTGAAAGTGCTGGAAGACGGGCTGATCCTGAAGTCGCAGGCGCATCTCTTTGCCTCCCGCGCCGCGTCTTGGGACAGAAGCGCCACGAAGCTCCGCGACGCCATCGTGTCGCGGCTTAAACCTTGATGAGGTGAATAAAAATGCTCGCCCGTCTCATTGTTGCGGTCGTTCTTGTTACCGCATCGATCACAATCGCGCTGGCTGCACCCGCGCGCATCATCATCCTGCGCCACGGCGAGAAGGCCAACAAATGGAAGCTCTGCGACATAGGCGAACAACGGGCAAACGCGCTCGCGGTCAATTATCTCGGTCATAATGCCGCCAAGTCTCTGTTCGCCTCGGGCGAAGAGCCCGCCTTCTTCTTCGCTATCACGCTGCATACGCTCGAGCTCGCCTCGCCAGCGGTCGCCAGCTGGAACAAGCCGATCATCCTCTATTCGGTGGTGCCCGAGGCGGACCGTGACAAGGACGATCAGATCAGAGAGCTCAACCAGCGCACGCAGGAAGCCGCCCGCAACCTCCTCGCCAACCCGGCCCTTGCCGGCAAAACCGTGGTGATGGTGTGGGAGCACAAGCACATCGCCAATGCGAAGCTCGAAGCGAAATTCGAGGGCGAGCAGGTGACGCTGCGCCAACTCCTCAAGCTCGACATCCTGCCCGGCGTTCCGGCCACCTGGCCCGACGACACTTACGACTATTTCTGGATCGTGGAGTTCAACCCGAACTCAAACGTGCCGTCGCGCTTCTCGATGGTGAAGCAGGAGTTTGGCGCCCCTTATGCGGGTGTGCCTTCCAACGATTGGGGCGCGCCGAATGGGCTTGAGGATGCAAGCGGCTGCGAGATCAAGGGCGACTGAACTGGCCCCCTTCGGCGATCTTCTCTACGCCAAGCTCACCCCGAGCTCGTCCTCGGCCTCGGCTTCGTCTCCGCGGCCGGCCGGCGTGAGGTGATGGCGTCCGCCCGCATCGGGCTGAAGCTCGAAGAACCGCCCATGGAACTGCACGAGGCTCGAGCGGTGGCCGATGGAGACGATTGCCGCATCCGGCAGGCGCGCCACGAGCAGGCGGTAGAGCCCTGCCTCGGCAGCCTCGTCGAGTGCGCTGGTCGCCTCGTCGAGGAAGAGCCAATCGGGCTTTTGCAGCAGCGCCCGGGCGATCGAGAGCCGCTGCTGCTCGCCGCCCGAAAGCTTGTCGGCCCAATAAGCGGTGTCGTCGAGCTGGCTGCGCAAGGCAGAAAGCCCGACCGCATCGACCACCTTCTCGATCTCCTCAGGGGTGAAGGCATTCTCCGGGCCCGGATAGGCCAGCGCGCCCCGTAAAGTCCCGAGCGGAAGGTAGGGCCGCTGCGGCAGCACGAGCACATTGGCCCCTTTGGGGATGCGGATCGAGCCGGCGCCGAACGGCCAGACGCCGCCGAGCGCCCGGAACAGGCTCGTCTTGCCCGATCCCGAGGGGCCTGTGACCAGCACGCGCTCGCCGGGCCCGATGCTGAGGCCCGACACGCGCACGATCTCCTTGCCGTTGGGCAGGCCGACGGCAAGCTCGTCGGCCTCCAGCGCGCCGCCGCCGTCGCTGATGAACTCGACGCGCGGCGCCGTCCGGTCGAGGCCTTGCGCCCAGTCGATCGAGGCCTCGAATCCTGCGAGCCGGTCGAGCACCGCCTTCCAGTCGGCGATGCTGGTATAGGCCGAAACGAAGAAGGACAGCGAGCTTTGCACCTGGCCGAAGGCGGAGGCGACCTGCATGAGCCCGCCAAGGGTCATGGCGCCGAAGAAATAGACCGGGCTCACCACGATGAAGGGGAAGATGATGGCGACCTGCGAATAGCCGGCGGTGAGGAAGGTGAGCCGCTTGGTCCGCTGCATGATGCCGTACCAGTTGCGCATAACACTCCCGAAGCGCTGCGTGAGGCGCTCCTCCTCGGCCTTCTCGCCGGACAGAAGCGTCACTTCCTCGGCGTTCTCGCGCAAGCGGACGAGTGAGAACCGGAAATCGGCCTCGTAGCGCTGTTGGTCGAAGTTGAGCTTGACCAGGGGGCGGCCGACGAGATGGGTGATCCAGGTACCGATGATCGCGTAGATCAGCGCCGCCCAGACGAGATAACCGGGGATGTTGTAGCTCTGCGACCCGATCATCAGCGGCGTGGCTGAGGACAGATTCCACAGGATCACGACGAAGGAGACGAGGGTGACGATGGAGCCGAGCAACGAAATGCCGATGTCGAGAGTACCGCCGATGAATTGGCGGATGTCGTCGGCGATGCGCTGGTCGGGGTTATCGGCCTGGTCGCCCTTCAGCCGCATGCGGTAATGGGTGCCTTGCCCGAGCCAGCGGCCGACATAACGCTGGGTGAGCCAGCGCCGCCACCTGATCTGCAGCCATTGTTGGAGATAGAGCTGGTAGACGGCGGTGACGATGAAGAAGGCGGCGAGCACGCTGAACACGCCGAGCTGCCAAATGAAAGTGTCCCAGTCCTTGTTCTGCAGCGCGTTGTAGAAGGTGTTGTACCAGGAGTTGAACTTCACATTGAGCCAGACCTGGAACAGCTGCAGGCCGATCACGGCGATGAGCAGGATGCGGCCCTGCCAGCGGTCGTCCCCCTGGAAATAGGGGATCGCGATGCGCGTGAAATCTTTGGCCGTAGTGCGAAAATTCGCCATTAGCGGACGGCTCCCAGGACGAGCTTAAGTCAATGCAAGAGGCATTCCTTTTGGCGGGACGATAGGGCCAAAAGGAAGCCCCTGGGAAATTACGATTCGGTAAGGCTTAAGGGAGCAAGCGACCTTCAATGCGGCAAGAAGGGGCGGCCAATGGCCGCTCCCGCTTTACCATCCAGCCAGAATTGCGGTGGATCACGTCTCCTCAAGCACGCGATCGGCAGCGGCGCCCCCGGCGAGGATCGCACCGGTGAAGCCGCCAGAAGCAGCGTAGGCAGAGGCAAGATAGAGGCCCGGGATTGGCGTCTTTGGCGAACGGGCCGGTCCCTTCCACACTGGTCCGCGCGGCGTCAGGGGGGCGAATCCGTAAATGGCACCCTCGGGGGCGTTGAGATAGGCGTGCAGCGAGCGCGCGGTATTGAACACGGAGGCGGCGATCTGCGCGGCAAAGCCGGGGAAGGTGCGGTCGATGGCGGCGACGATGGCCTCGCGCCAGCGTTCGCGCTTGGCATCATGCGCCGCCTTGTCGAGCCCCGACCAATTCGCCAGCCGGTCGACTCCGACCACCGAGACGGGATAGGGCGGTCCGCCGAGCCCGGAATCGATCGCCGAGTAATCCACCACCGTGATGAGCGGCGCCTCGTCGCCCGGCATGGCGGCGAGAAGCGCGGCGCTCCGTCTACCGTCGGCGAGCGTCTTCATCCATGGCGGCAAGAGGAAGGTGGAATAGGCGCGCAACCCAAGCTCGGCTGGACGGACGGCGAGGCCAAAGGTGGCGGAGAACAGCGAGATCGACAGGGGACGCGCCTCATAAGCGTGTCGGAAGCGCCTTTGCGCGGGCTCTGGCAGCATGGCAGCAAGCACCGCCGGGGCGGCATTGCCGATGACGACTGGCGCTGACGCATCGCTCAGATCCGAGCCGTCCCGGTTTGCGTGCACGACCGCTGCCGGCCAGCCGCCGTGATCAAGACGGATACAAGTAGCCATCCTGCCGAGCACGACGTCGCCCCCTGCCGCCCGGATCGCGCCGGCCAGCGCGTCGCTCAAGCGCTGCGAACCCCCGCGCACATAGTGGCCTCCGGAGGCGAGATAGCCCCCTTGCGCCATCGCGAAGAAGAGCCACCACAGCGTGTCGGGGTCATCGTGGTAATAAGGGAGATTGGCCGCCAACGCGCATTTCACCGCCTCGTCATCGCCGAACGCCCGCTCGAACGCTTGCGAGACCGAGCAGCGCCAGTCGCGCAGGACTGGGACCAGCTTCAAAAGCGCGCCAAAACCTTGGCGGGGATGGCGAAAGGCCTCGCGGCCGCGCGAGAGGAGCCCGAGCCCCTTAGCGATGCCCTCCATGTCACCGAGAATGCGGGAAATGCCTCGACGGGAGGCGCAAAACCGCTCGCCGAGCGCCGCGCGCGCCGCCGGGAAGCTGTCTGGCAGGATGAACGGCTCGCCAACTGGCCCGCCCCGCACCTCGTAAAACGCGCCGGTCGGAACCCATTCGACGGCGTCGAGAACCCCGGCACGCAACAGAACTTGATGCTTGGGATCGATCGGATCGTGCGGATCGCCGGTTTCGTGCAGCGAGGCTTCGACCACAAGGTCGCCGGCCTTGTAGGTGGATGCCGCACCGCCGACCGATTGGTTGCGTTCGAGCAGAAGCGTCTTGCGCCCGGCGCGGGCGAGCAGAGCAGCTGCGGTCAAGCCACCAAGGCCGCCCCCGATGACGATAACGTCGTAGCGTCCGGTCACCCTTCGTCTCTGCCCATGAATTCGGCGCCGCTCGTCAGCATAGACCTGCCGCGATGACAGGCCCATGGTGCTTCGCCAACGCCGCCTCGGGCGGCAAAAAAGGGGCGGCCAATGGCCGCCCCTGCTTAACTATATACCACGCTTTTGAGGCGCGGTTCGCCTACATCATGTCCATGCCGCCCATGCCGCCGCCCGGCATATGGGCATGGCCTTCGCCGCCGCCCTTCTTGGGCGCCTCGGCCACACCCGCTTCGGTGGTGACGAGCAGGCCAGCCACGGAGGCCGCATCCTGCAGCGCCGTGCGCACGACCTTGGCAGGGTCGATGATGCCCTTCTGGATCATATCGACATATTCGTTGTTCTGGGCGTCATAGCCGTAGGAGGCGGATTTCTGGTCGAGCACCTTGCCGACCACGATCGAGCCCTCGACCCCCGCATTCTCGGCGATTTGGCGGATAGGGGCCTGAAGCGCCCGGCGCACGATGTTGATGCCGGCCTCCTGGTCCTCGTTGTCGCCTTTGGTCTTGATCGCCTTCGAGGCCCACAGCAGCGCCACGCCGCCGCCCGGCACGATGCCTTCCTCGACGGCCGCGCGGGTCGCGTTCAACGCATCGTCGACGCGGTCCTTCTTCTCCTTCACCTCGACTTCGGTAGCGCCGCCAACTTTGATCACGGCAACGCCGCCGGACAGCTTGGCAAGCCGCTCCTGCAGCTTCTCCTTGTCGTAGTCCGACGAGGTGTCCTCGATCTGCTGCTTGATCTGGCCGATGCGGGCCTCGATGTCGGGCTTCTTGCCGCCGCCGCTGACGATGGTGGTATCGTCTTTGGTGATCGCCACCTTCTTGGCCTTGCCCAGCATGGCGACGGTCACGTTCTCGAGCTTGATGCCGAGATCCTCGGAGATCAGCTCGCCGCCCGTCAGCACGGCGATGTCCTGCAGCATGGCTTTGCGGCGGTCGCCGAAGCCAGGGGCTTTGGCGGCGGCAACCTTCAACCCGCCGCGCAGTTTGTTGACCACGAGAGTGGCGAGCGCCTCGCCTTCGACATCCTCGGCGACGATGAGCAACGGCTTGCCCGACTGCACCACCAATTCGAGCAGTGGAAGAAGCGCCTGAAGCCCGGAG
>JBGQMX010000167.1:0-5709 GCA_041500805.1 Methyloceanibacter sp. | reverse complement strand
TGAAGCGCCCCATCCTGACTGCCACTGCCGCCACCCTGCTGCTGGCCACCGCCTCACCCGCGCTCGCGCTCACCATTTTCGTGTCCAATGAGAAGGACAACACCGTCACCGCGGTCGATGGCAAGACGCTCGAGGTCCTCAAGACCATCCCGACGGCGCGGCGCCCCCGCGGCATCATCGCCAGCCCCGACGGCAAGGAGGTCTATGTCGCCGCCGGCGACGGGGACATCATGGATGTGATCGACGTGAGCAAGCTCGCCGTCGTCCGCCAGCTCGACTCCGGTCCCGACCCCGAGCTCATGGCCGTCGATCCCAAGGGCGGCATCCTCTATATCGCCAACGAGGACGACTCGATGGTGACTGTCATGGACACCAAGAGCGGCGAGGTGATCGCGGAAGTCCCGGTCGGCGTCGAGCCTGAGGGCATGGGGGTGAGCCCCGATTCCAAATACACCGTCGCCACCTCGGAATCGACGAGCATGGCGCATGTCATCGACAACGCCACGCAGAAGCTCATCGCCAACGTGCTCGTCGATACGCGTCCGCGCGAGGCCAAGTTCACCCCCGACGGCAAACAGGCGTGGGTCTCCTCGGAGGTGGGCGGCACCATCTCGGTGATCGACACCAGTACCTGGAAGGTCATCAAGAAGATCAATTTCGCCGTTCCCGGCGTGCGTCCCGAACTGCTGCAGCCGGTCGGCATGGAGTTCACCAAGGATGGCAAGTTGCTCTTCGTCGCGCTGGGTCCGGGCAACCGTGTCGCGGTCATCGACCCCAAGACCTACGAGGTGAAGGACTACATCCTGGTCGGCCAGCGGCCCTGGCACTTGGAGCTCTCTCCCGACAACACCAAGCTCTATGTCGCCAACGGCCTCACCAACGACATGACCATCATCGATGTGGCCAGCCTCAAAGCCGAGAAGTCGGTGCCGGTCGGGCGTCTTCCCTGGGGTGTCGCCGTCGCACCGTAACGGGCACCGCACCAGCGCCATAAGACCTCGCGCCTCGCGCCATAAAAAAGGTGTGCCAGCAGTCGCCGGCACACCTTCGCGATTCTTCGCCAGCTAGCGGACGCTAGCTTGCCAACGGGCTACTTCATCTTGGCCACGGTCGCTTCGTCTGCCTTGACCAGACCCGCCGAGCAGGCCTTGTTGAACTCGTCTTGGTCGATCGCCCCATCCGCGTTGGAGTCGACCATGGTGAAGTCTAGGACGACGGGCACAGCGGCGCCTTTCGCGATCGTGTCGCCGCCTGGCGATGCCATGGACCACGCCGCGTCGCATTTTTCGGGAGGGACAGCCACGTCGGCAGCCTGCGCGACGCTGCCGGCGAAGCCGGCGCCGACCAGAAACGTAAGCGATGTCAGGGTGAGCATCCTCATCTCGGGAATCCTCCTATGTTGATGTCCAAGTTGATTGGTTGGGAAATTGATAGGCACTTCGAAGCAAGAAGAACCGCCAGGGCCGTGGGCGCGTTCCCATGGGTCGCGCGGGGTGCCACCGGGACTTGCAACTGAACGAGGCTTGGTAGGCCTGCGGGCGATTCGCGACAAGGCGGCAGTTTGGCCCAGCCGGCGAGCCTGAGGGTGGGCTATGGGGGCAGGGAAGGCTTAGGGGTGCAGCGTGAACGCCGCACCCCCACCCCCGACGGCGATTAGCTGGATCGCAAAGTCGCAGCCCCATGGGAAGGAGACGACTAGGGAGCTACGTCTCTCGCCGGCGAGCTAAACCTTCCTGTGCCGCCTGGGCAGCCAAGCAGGCAACCCAGGGTACGACATGGAAAGGCTAGAGCCCCAAGGCCATGGCGTCTCTAGCCAGCGTCCCAATAGTGACCGGGAACATTTGGCAATCGTATTGCCAGGCTTGCCATTGCTATTTCGCCACTTCCGACATGCAGTGCATTTTTCGGCGACTCCCCATGCCAAAGCTTCCAAAAAATGAGATATGGAAGCAGAAAACGGAAGACCAGGGTCGTTCAATGGCAAGAGGAACAGCCCTTGCATTGCGCCCGCCCATGATGGGGCAGGGCGCAAGTCGTTACGGAGACTATTGAGGCGTGCTGCAAAAGCTTTGGTATGACCGGCCGGTCCGAACGCAACTTCTCGTAGCGGTGGGAACCATCAACCTTCTCGCCGCGCTGCTCGCCGGCGCCGTTTCGATTCTCAACACCCGGACCGCGACGCGGGTCGAGATCGAGGCCTCGCTCGAGGTGGCCCAGCGCTTCGTCGTCGCCACCATGAAGGATCTCGAGGCCCAAGGCAGGATCGATCAGCTCAATCAGGAGTTGCCGCTACAGCTCAAGCATCTTCGCCATGTCCGCATCATGTTCCTGGATGTCGCTGGCCAACTGACCTTCATCTCGCCGCAACCGGACGAGGGCTCGGGCGCAGCAGTCGAAACACCCTACGTCCCCGGCTGGTTCTCGGGGCTGGTCAGGCCGCAGCTCGTCGGCCGCGCCGTGAGGGTGGTCGCGGCCGATCACGCGAACCCCATCGTCATCGTCGGCGAGCCGGCCGACGAGATCGCCGAGGCCTGGCACGATTTCTCCTCGCTCGCCTATGTGTGGCTCGCCCTCAATGCGCTCATCCTCGCCATACTCTATGTGGTGCTCGGCCGCGTCCTCGACCCGCTCGCGCATCTCTCCAAGGGAATGCTCAATCTCGAGGACGGCCACTACGCTACGCGGCTGAGCCCGCCAAAGGTCAAGGAGATCGCCGTCATCACCAACCGTTTCAACACCCTCGCCGAAGCGCTTGACACGGCGCGCGACGAGAACAGCCGTCTCTATCGCCAACTCATCACCGTGCAGGAGGAGGAGCGGCGCACCATCGCCAACGAGCTCCATGACGAGGCGGGCCCCTGCCTGTTCGGCATCACCGCCAATGCCTCATCGATCCAGAATCTCGCCGATCAGCTGCCCGATAGGCGCTCCGCCGAGATTTTCCGCCGCGTCGGCGAGATTCTCTCCATCACCGAGCGGCTCAAGCTGATGAACCGGGCGCTGTTGAAGAAGCTCAGGCCTGGCCCGCTCGGCCGGGTGAAACTGTCCGAGCTTCTCGACGAGCTTATCGTCGGGTTTCAGCGGCGCCATCCCGATACGCAGGTCCAGGTCGCCTTTGGCAAGCTTGCCGACTCCTATGGCGAGGCGGTCGACCTCACCCTCTACCGCTGCATCCAGGAAGGCATCACCAATGCGATCCGCCACGGCAAGGCTGACCATCTCGCCATCGACCTCGCCGAGGAGGAGCCGGCTCCCCGCCGCAATGGCGCCAAGCGGCCGCCCGCCAAGCTCGCCTTGAGCCTGAGCGACGACGGCAAGGGCATTGCGCCGTCGACGCCGAAGGGTTTTGGCCTGACCACCATGACCGAGCGTGTGCGCTCTCTCGGCGGGTCTTGCGTGATCGACAGCGCGCCGTCCACGGGAACCGTGATCCGCGTGGAGATCCCCGTGCAACGGGCAAGCGAAAAGCGCGCGCGAGCGCCTGAATTGGTTGGAGAGCTGTCATGACCCGCGTCCTCGTCATCGACGACCATCCAATCGTTCTGCAGGGCTGCCGGCAATTGCTCGAGGACGCGGGCGTCGAGCAGATCGTCCAGGCGCAGAGCCTTGCCGACGGCTTCAGGCTCTATCGCACGCAGAAACCCGATGTGATCATCGTCGATCTCGCCATGCGGACGGGGGCCCTGGGCGGGCTCTCCTTCATCCGCAGGCTTCGCCTCCACGACCCGAAAACGCCCATCCTCGTCTTCACCATGCACTCCGACCCGGTCATCGTCAGCCGGGCGCTCGAGGTGGGCGCCACCGGCTACGTCCTCAAGGACACCTCCTCCGACGAGGTGCTGAAGGCCTTTCAGAGGGTGCGCGAGAACCGGCCCTATCTCAGCCACGACCTTGCCTCTGAGGTCGCCTTCATGGAGGCGAGGGGAACGACCAATCCCTTGCGGCGCATGACGGTGCGGGAGCTGCAGACGCTCGCGCTGGTGGCCGAGGGGAAGCCTTACGGCGTCATCGCCGAGCATTTGCATGTGAGCTACAAGACGGTCGCCAACACCTGCATGCAGCTGAAGGCGAAGCTCGGCGTGCGCACCCTGCCTGAGCTGATGCGCATCGCCATCCAGCACCTCCCTTCCGCTACCGCCAGGGCGCCGCGCGAGTGGTCGTAACGAGCCTCGCAGAGCGTTACGGGAAAGCAGCCTTCACACACTTCAAGTGTCGCGAGTGTTGCGATTCGTGATTTCACAGCCGGCGTGTCTCGCAATTGAGACACAAAATGAAGCTGCCGGTGCGCTGCACACAAATCGCTAAACTTTCCGCTTGACACCCGGGGCTGCAAGCGACGGGGAACTTGATGCAGTGCAGCGAGACGCACTGGACGTTTGGCACATTTCATTGCCGTGAGCACTTTTCACTTGCAAAGCAATTACATTTGGCAATTATGAGCGGGCAGCTTGGCAATGAGTGGGATGCCGGGTTCCATCGAGAATTCGATAACACCCGGTCTCTCTCTGCGTTGAGTTGTGATTCCTCGTGAGGTGTCACCGCGTGATGTGTTCATCGGAGAACCCGCCGCCAGGAGCGGGCGCGAGGCGGATTCATTTGCCTCGGCGCTTCCCGGCAGCCTCCCATATCCACAGTGACAGCATGAAAACCTGCAAGGGCACGGTGCTCTCTTGGCATTCGCTCAAGAGTGAACTGCGTTCCAGCAAACAGAATAGCTCAGCTTTCATTCGGTGAACTGAGTAGCTAGGGAGAGGAGAAAGACATGAAAATGAAGTTTGGTGTCCTGGCCGGGTCTATCATCGCGGTGATGATGGGTCTCTCCGGTCAGGCAATGGCTAGTTCCGACGAGGAGCAGCTTGCGCGTATGAAAGATCCCGATCAGTGGCCTGCCCCTGGTCGTGATTTTCAGCTCACGCGCCATAGCACGCTGGCTGAGATCAACACCAAGAACATCAGCAAGCTGCAGCTGGTTTGGTTGCAATCGCAGAACAACCTCCGCGGTCAAGAAGGTCAGCCCCTCGTGATCAAGGATGTCGGCGGCAAGACCATGTTGTTCATGGTCAGCGGCTGCGCGGCGATGGTCACCTGCAACGAGGTGCAAGCCCTGGATCTTACCGATCCTGACAATCCGAAGGCGGTTTGGAGCTACGTGAAGCTGACTGATCGTGACGAGTCGGCCATTCCACGCGCTTGCTGCGACACGGTCAATCGTGGCGGTTCCTATGCCGACGGCAAGTTCGTCTATGGCACCCTCGACGGCTTCGTGATTGCCCTCGACGGCCAGACCGGCAAGGAAGTCTGGGTGGTCAAGTCCGCTTGGCCAGAGAAGGGTGAGACCATCACCCCGGCTCCGTTGATCGCCGACGACAAGGTGATGATCGGCTTCGGCGGCGATGAGTTCGCCGCGCGCGGTCGTTTCACGGCTTACAATCTGAAGGACGGCAGCATCGCTTGGCAGTGCCAGTCGACCGGCTCTGACAAGGACGTGTGCCTCTCGGCAGACACCAACAAGGCCAATCCGCAATTCGGTCAGGCTGGTTCGGACCTGGGTATCAAGACCTTCCCGGGAGAGGACTACAAGATCGGTGGCGGCTCTGCTTGGGGCTGGTACAGCTACGACCCAGAGCTCAAGCTCGTCTACTACTCGACCGGTAACCCCGGCCTGTGGAGCCCGGCCTATCGTTGCCCGGACAAGACCCATGAGGAGTG
>JBGQMX010000166.1:0-5838 GCA_041500805.1 Methyloceanibacter sp. | reverse complement strand
GCTCCTGCTCGAGGCCTGCCTGGAGCTGATGCAGGAGGACGCAATCGTCGCCATCCAGGATATGGGAGCCGCGGGTCTCACCTCCTCCTCCGTCGAGATGGCCGACAAAGGCGGCGTCGGCATCGTGCTCGACCTCGACCAGATCCCGACCCGCGAGGAAGGCATGACGGCATACGAGATGATGCTGTCGGAGAGCCAGGAGCGCATGCTCATGGTGCTGAAGCAAGGCGCGGAGAAGCCTGCCGAGCGCGTGTTCAGAAAATGGGGGCTCGACTTCGCCGTGATCGGCTACACCACCGACACCGGCCATCTCGTGGTGCGCCACAGCGGCGCGGTCGAAGCCGACATCCCGCTCGCGGCGCTCGCCCACGCCGCACCCGTCTATGAGCGGCCCTGGACGGAGACGCCGGCGCAAGCCCCCGTCGCTCCTGAGGACGTGCCGGCACCGAACAGCGTGCTCGGAGCGCTCGAGGCCATGATGGGCTCCGCTGCGCTCTCCTCGCGCCGCTGGATCTGGGAGCAGTACGACCACATGGTCATGGCCGACACGGTGCAGCGCCCCGGCGGCGATGCGGCCGTGGTGCGCGTCCACGGCACCAGGAAGGGGCTTGCCATCTCCTGCGACGTGACCCCCCGCTATTGCGCCGCCGACCCGCGCGAAGGGGCGAAGCAGGCGGTGGCGGAATGCTGGCGCAATCTCTCCGCCGTCGGCGCCGACCCGCTGGCCATCACCGACTGCATGAATTTCGGCAATCCCGAGCGCCCCGAGATCATGGGCGAGTTCGTGGGCGCCGTCGAAGGCATGGCAGAGGCTTGCACCGCGCTCGCCTTCCCCGTCGTCTCGGGCAACGTGTCGCTCTATAATGAGACGAACGGCGTCGCCATCCCGCCCACCCCGGCAATCGGCGGCATCGGGCTCCTCCCCGATATCGCCGAGATGGCCACCATCGCGCTGAAGCGCGAGGGCGACGTGCTCATGCTTCTCGGCGCCGAGGCGGGTCATCTCGGCCAATCGCTCTATATGCAGATCATGTTGGACCGGAGCGAAGGCACGCCGCCGCCCGTCGACCTCGACGCCGAGCGCCGCACGGGCGATCTGGTGAGAGGGCTGATCCGCAGCGGATGCGTCTCGGCAGTGCATGACGTGTCCGATGGAGGGCTGCTCGTGACCATCGCCGAGATGGCGCTCGCGGGCGGTCGCGGCGTCGAGCTCGAGCACCTGCCGGCCCCCCTGCCCCCGCATGCTCTATGGTTTGGCGAGGACCAGGCGCGCTATGTGGTCGCAGCGTCTCCCGACAAGGCCGACGCTATTCATAAGGCAGCGGCGATAGCAAAGGTGCCGTTGCGGCTGCTCGGCCGGGTCGGCGGCGATGCCATCAGGCTCGAAGGCGAGGCCCCGCTTCCGCTGGTGGCCCTTGTGGCCGTGCATGAGGACTGGTTGCCGCGCTTCATGGCGCACGGCTAAGATAACGGGGGACAAGGAGCACACCAATGGCCATGGCGGTTGACGACATTTCACGGATGATCAAGGAGCGCTTCCCCGACGCCGAGATCCGCATCGACGACCTTGCGGGCGACGGCGATCACTACGCGGCGACCATCGTGTCGGAGGCGTTTCGCGGCAAGTCGCGCATCCAGCAGCACCAGATGGTCTATGACGCGCTTAAGGGAAATATGGGCGGCGTGCTGCACGCGCTTGCGCTGAAGACCGCGGCACCCTAGTTACGCGTCAGCGTGAGAAAGGATCGAACGATGAACCCCCAGGGCAATGTCCAGGACTGGATCGGCAAGCAGGTTGCCGGCAACGACGTGGTGCTGTTCATGAAAGGCACCAAGACCATGCCGCAATGCGGCTTCTCCATGCAGGTCGCGCAGATTCTCAACCAGCTCGGCGTCGACTTCAAAGACATCAACGTGCTCGACGACATGGGCGTGCGCGACGGCATCAAGGCCTATTCGAACTGGCCGACCATCCCGCAGCTCTACGTCAAGGGCGAGTTCATCGGCGGCTGCGATATCGTGCGCGAGATGTTCCAGGCGGGCGAGCTGCAGGAGCTGTTGAGCGCCAAGGGCGTCGCCCATAACGCGCAGACGCTCACCGCTTAGGCGTGGGGCACGTGTCCTGAATTGACTCCGTCATGCCCGGCCTTGTGCCGGGCATCCACGAATTTGCCCAAGTAGCAGCTTAAGACGTGGATGGCCGGGACCTGCCTGCGCGAAGCCGCCGTGCAGGTGAATTCTTTGTGCCGCGGCGCTTCGCTTCGGCGAAGGCAGGCAAGCCCGGCCATGACGAAGGTTCAGTTTGAGGGCAAGCCCATTGGCGCCGCCCTCCTCGTGTCTTTACAGTTCGTCTTTCCACCCCGGAGGAGACACGTCGATGACCCAATGGGAGATCAGGGGCCGGGAGTTCGGCAACTGCAACTGCGACTATGGCTGCCCCTGCCAGTTCAACGCGCTCCCGACCCACGGCCATTGCCGGGGCATGGCGGTGTTCGACATCGAGCAAGGCTTTCACGGGACGACCCGCCTCGACGGGCTCAGGGCCGCCGGGATCTTCCGCTGGCCGGGCCCCATTCACGAGGGCAAGGGCGAGGCCGTGCACGTCATCGACCGCCGCGCCACGCCCAAGCAGCGCAACGCGCTCATCCGTATCCTCCGCGGCGAGGATACCGACCCCGGCGCAACAGTGTTCCAGGTCTTCGCCTCCACCTGCGACACGGTGCACGAGACGATCATCGCCGATATCGACTTCGAGCTCGATATTGAGGGCCGCATGGCGGGCGCCCATATCGAGGGGGTGGTGGAGATGCGCGGCGCACCGATCCTCAATCCGGTCACCTTGGCCCCGCATCGCGTGCGCATCGTGCAGCCGAACGGCTTCGAATTCGCCGAGGCCGAGATCGGACGCGGCTGGTCGAAGGCCTCCGGTCCCATCAGCTTCGAACTCGCCGATACTTACGGCCAGTTCGCCCGCATCCATCTCTGTCAGCACGGCATGGTGCGCTGAGCGCCATGGCGGACACGGCGCCCGAGGCGCTGGCGAGACACGAGGGCGCCACCGTCGTGGCGGCGCTCGTCGCGCTCACGCTGCTCGCCTGGCTTGCGCTTCATGCCGGCGCCGGCACCGGCATGGACCCGGCCGCCATGAGCTTCTGGCTCGTGCCGACCGCGCTGCCGCCTGCACTCAGTTCGCCATGGACGCCCGCCTATTGGCTCATCACCTTCTTCATGTGGGCCGTCATGATGGTGGCGATGATGCTGCCGGCGGCTTCGCCCATGGTGCTGCTCTATGCCCGGGTCGTGCGGCGGGCCGAGAGCCAAGGGCGGCCGATGCGGGCGCCCGCTTCGATCGCGGCCTTCGCGTCCGGCTATCTCACCTTGTGGATTCTTTTCAGCATCTTGGCCGCAGCCCTTCAGTGGGGACTTGAGCGCAACGGCGCCATGTCGGCCATGATGAGCTCGCGCAGCCTTCTCCTATCGGGGGCGCTGCTTATTGCCGCCGGCCTCTACCAGCTCACGCCGCTGAAGGCCGCGTGTCTCAGACATTGCCGTGGAGGGCCAGAGTTCATCGCGGCCCATTGGCGGCCCGGGGTGCTCGGCGCCTGGCGCATGGGGCTTGCCCATGGCGCTTACTGTGTCGGCTGCTGCGCCGTCCTGATGCTGCTCCTGTTCGTGGGGGGCGTGATGAATTTGGTGTGGATCGCCGGGCTGACGCTCTTCGTGGCGATCGAAAAGCTCGCGCCGTTCGGACCAGTCGCGGCGAAGGCGATGGCGGCGCTCCTGGTTGCCGGCGGCACTGCGCTGCTCGTCTTGGGCCAGACATGAAGCGGCCTAAAGGCTCGGCAGCTCGTTCCTAAGCGGAAGCCGGGAGTGGGTCCGGCGAACAACCACCGATGTCATGCCCGCGAAGGCGGGCATCCAGTAAACGGAGGCACGGATCGGCTTGCGCGTGTCGGTGGTTACTGGATCGCCCGTAGCCAGGCGATGATAAATAACACCGCCCGGCCCTCGCCGGAATGACGGGGGCTAGCGCGAATAGAACTCGATGACGAGGTTCGGCTCCATGATCACCGGATAAGGCACGTCAGAGAGCGTCGGGATGCGCGTCAGCTTCGCCGTCATCTTGCTGTGGTCGACATCGAGATAGTCGGGCACCTGCCGCTCGGGGCTCTGCGAAGATTCAAGCACGGTCCCGGCGTCTTTGGCCTTGTCCCTCACCTCGACCAGGTCGCCCTCGCGGCAGCGATAGCTCGGAATGTTTACGCGCCTGCCGTTGACCCGCACATGGCCGTGGGACACGAATTGCCGCGCGGCGAACACGGTCGGCACGAACTTCGCGCGATAGACGATGGCGTCGAGACGCCGCTCCAAGAGCCCGATCAGCTTCTCTGAGGTGTCGCCCCTGAGCCTTGCCGCCTCGCGATAGATGGACTTGAACTGCTTCTCGGTGATGTTGCCGTAATAGCCCTTCAGCTTCTGCTTGGCGCGAAGCTGCTGGCCATAGTCGGAAAGCTTGCCACGCCGGCGCTGCCCATGCTCGCCGGGGCCATATTCCCGCTTGTTGAAGGGGCTCTTCGGACGGCCCCAGATATTCTCGCCGAGCCTTCGGTCTATTTTGTGCTTGGCGTTAATGCGTTTCGACATGCTCTAGGACTCCAAAGCCAAATCAAGCTCGCCGCGGGCGGTTTCTCCCCCGCGCCTGCTATCGAAAAACCCTTGCTGGTGATGGCGAGGGCCCGCCGGGGCCTTCTCCGGCGTCCCTAGAGCCCACGGAGGCTAAAGGCTTCGCCCGCGCTCTGTTACACGTGAATGGCGGAAAGTGTCAATTGGAGCCGGAAGCTGCCGGGGCCGGTTGCGCTGCCTGTGCCGGCGGGGTCTTGGCCGCCTGCGCGGGTCCGGGCACCTCAGCCTTGGCCGCCTGGACGTAGGCGTTGATCGCGTTCGTCACCTTCTGCTTCTGCTCGGGAGAGCATTCCGGCCGCTTCGGCGCAATCACATTGGTGCCCGCAGCTGCCTCATCGGCGGGTTTGGCTTGCGGCGCCTCAGGGACCGCCGGGGCCCCGCCTTCGGCAGCAGGAACGGCCGGGCCGGCCTGAGCGGCTGGCTTGGCTGGAGCGGCTTGGTCGTCCGCTTCCTCCTTGGTCGTGATCTTGATATCGCCGGTGAAATAGGAGACCGCGAACATGTGCAGCGCGTTGATGGCCAAGAGCTGCTCCTCGGTCCAGACCTTCTTGGCCGCCTCGCCCTTCATCAGCGTCTGGTAGTTGGCCCGCTCGAGCTCGGGCAGCTCGCAGACCTCGGCATAGGCCGAGCGCGTCGCCACGCGGATCACCCGGCGCGCATCCTCGGTCGGGATGAGAAATTTGTTGGGGTCGGTCTTGTCGACCTTGATCGCCTTGCCGTCGGGGCCCGGCGCCTCGTCGGGAATGATCGAGAAGGCGTAGGTCATGAGCACGCGCACGGCGCTGTCGCTGAGCCCGCCCTTCTGGTCTCCGCCAGCGTTGGCGGCAGGCTTGGTGCGCTCGCCGAGCTCTTCGGCGACCGGCTTGACGCCATTGCCGTCAGCGGCCCTGAGAGGTGTCCCCGCCAGCAGCGCCAAGACCGCGGCAGCCGCGGCCCCGCCCCACTGAATCCACGCAACTTTCATCGGCAGCCCCTCTCCTCCCGTGGCGGAAGCTAGCATCGTTTCCAGGCATCGCAATAGGAGAAATGGGGCGGAACTATGACACCTTACCGCCCCGGCCCTGACGGGCGCGCGCGAGAGAGGCGATGATCCCGCGCCACGTGCGTATGTCCTGCTCGCTCGCGCCCATGCGATGGAACATGTTGCGGATGTTG
>JBGQMX010000165.1:0-5845 GCA_041500805.1 Methyloceanibacter sp. | reverse complement strand
GTGATGCACGAGGAAGGACCAGCCGAGCCGCCGCGCGGCTTCCGCAAGATCCTTGCGATGCTGCTTCATCCGTTCCTGATAGCGCTCGCGCAACGCTTCGGCGCGGCCGGCGATCACTCGCTCCCTGCCTTCGCTTGCGGCGAACTCGGTGCGGCCGGTGTAAGGAAGCGTTTCCTCGGCGGGATCGAGCACCTCGACGAGATGGCCGCGCACCCCTTGGGCGGCGACGGCCTTGAGCCGCTCCGTCGTCTCCGCCACCGGCTCCAGGAAATCGCTGAACAGGAGGCATTCGGAGAAGCGGCTCAATTTGGCGGCAGGCGGCAGGCTCGCGTCGCTGGTCTCACGCATGAGGACCTCGGCAACCCGGCGCCCGGCGTTGCGTCCCCTGAAGGGCCGGCCGCCGAGCAGCCCGACGCGCTCGCCGCCGCGGGCGAGAAGCTCGGTGAGGGCAAGTGCAAGCACCACGGCGCGGCTCTCCTTAGAGGTCCCCGCCAGCGACGAGCGGAAGCGCATGGAGGGCGAGAGATCGACCCAGAGCCATACCGTGTGGGCCGCCTCCCATTCGCGCTCGCGCACGAACAGATGGTCGGAGCTTGCCGAGCGCCGCCAGTCGATGCCCGACAGGGAGTCGTTCTGGTCGAAATGACGGAACTGCCAGAACGTCTCGCCGGGGCCGGCGCGGCGCCGTCCATGGGTGCCGTGGGTCACGGTGTGGGCAACCCGCTGCGCCTCGATGAGGAGGGCAGGCATGCGCGCCGCCAATCCATGGGCCTCGGATTCCTCGGCCGGGAAAGGCTGAAGCGTTCTCTCCTGCGCGTTGGCCAAGCTCAGGTCACCCTAACGGCGCAACGAGCTTCGCCACCATGTCGCTCATCTGCATCCCTTCGGCGCGGGCGGCGAAGGTGAGCGCCATGCGGTGCTTGAGCACCGGCTCGGCAAGCTCGATCACGTCGTCGATGGAGGGCGCAAGCCGTCCCTCGATCATCGCCTTGGCGCGGACGGCGAGCATCAGCGCCTGGCTCGCGCGGGGGCCGGGCCCCCAGGCGATCATGTCGTCAAGCTCTTGGTCGATGCCGGTGCCGGGCCGCGCCGAGCGGACGAGCTTCAGGATGGCATCGACCACCTGGTCGCCGACGGGCAACTGCCGCACCAGGCGCTGGGCGATCATCAGCTCCTCGGCGGAAAGGATCGTCTTGAGCACGCGGTCCTCGACGCCGGTGGTGGCGAACAGCATGCGCCGCTCGGCCGCCGCGTCGGGATAGGTGACGTCGATCTGCAACAGGAAGCGGTCGAGCTGCGCCTCAGGCAGGGGATAGGTGCCCTCCTGCTCGAGCGGGTTCTGGGTCGCGAGCACATGGAACGGGCGGGGCACGTCGTGGCGGATGCCGGCCACGGTGACATGGTGCTCCTGCATCGCCTGCAACAAGGCCGACTGCGTCTTCGGGCTCGCGCGGTTGATCTCATCGGCCATGAGCAGCTGGGTGAAGATCGGGCCCTCGACGAAACGGAAGCTCCGCCGGCCGGCCGCCCCTTCTTCCAGCACCTCTGAGCCCACGATGTCGGACGGCATCAGGTCGGGGGTGAACTGGATGCGCTTGTTCTGGAGCCCAAGCACGGCGCCAAGGGTCTCGACGAGGCTCGTCTTGGCAAGGCCCGGCACCCCGATCAGGAGGGCATGGCCGCCGGAAAGAAGCGTGATCAGCGCAAGGTCGATAACGCGCTCCTGGCCGAAAATGATGGAGCCCGTGGTCTCGCGCACTCGCTGAATTTTGGCGCCAACCTCCTCGATACGATCGATGAGCTGGGTCTCGGTGGGGGCAAGTGTTGTCATGGCTTCAGTTTGGCTCGATCCTGGGTGTTAGGGACTATAGGGCCAAAGGCCTCGGTAGGCGGAACACTTTGCGTAGCAATTTGGTCACAATCGTGTTGGTTCCGGGGTGCTTGCGCCAGGGTTCCCGGCGGAGCAGAGGTAGCGGGTCATAAGCGGCATAGAGAGATGCCTGACCAAGACGAAAGAGATGTTTTCGTAGCACTTGAGAAGGCGCGCGGCAAACCGCGTTCGGCAGCATTGCCAAACATTAATTTTTGCGGGGATATCGGGCTGAAGATCGGCCGCGACGGCACCTGGTATTACCAGGGGAGTCCGATCCTGCGGCCTGCCCTCGTCAAGCTCTTCGCCTCGGTGCTCCGCCGCGAGGACGATGGCCGTTACTTCCTCGTCACCCCGGTCGAGAAGGTGTCGATCGAGGTGGAAGGCGCGCCCTTCGTCGCCGTGGAGATGTGGCGAGAGGGGAGCGGCGAGGCGCAGCGCCTGTCCTTCCGCACCAATGTCGGCGACGTGGTGACGGCTGACGGCGCACACCCTCTCGGCTTCCAGGCCAAAGCACAGGGGAGCTTTGTTCCCTTCGTCGTCGTGCGCGATGGTTTGAGAGCGCGGCTTGCCCGCCCGGTCTATTACGAGCTTGCCGCGCTGGCGGTCGAGGCCGAGAGACCTGAAGGGGCCGGGGTCTGGAGCGGAGGGGAGTTCTTCCCGTTCCCCGCGACCTAGATGCTCCTAGGCCTGAGCTGAGACCTTAGCGCCACTCGCTTTGTTAAGCTGCCGCCGCTATGGTGCGGGCGCGTTTCCCGTCACAGAGGCCGTCCCCCTCGATGTTGCGCATTGCGCTGATCGACATCCTCCTGTTCTCGCTGCCCTTTCTGCTCTATGCGGGCTACATGCTCGCGGTGAAGGGGGCGGCACCGGCCGGCCTTTGGCAAGGCGCGCCGGTCGTGTGGCTGCTCGCCGCGGGATGCGGGCTCCTGCTCATCACCATGGCGACGCTGATCCAGTTCTCAGGCGGCAAGCCGGGCGGCGTCTATCATCCGCCGAGCCTCGATGACGGCGTCATCAAGCCTGGCGAGATCGACTGACGGCTTGTCTCATGCCCGAGCACGCGGCCAAGCGTTCCTCCGCTCCCCCTTCGCTCAAAGATGCCGAATGGCTGAAGCGGCCTGAGACGGGGCGCGTCTTTGCCGCGCTCAGCGCGCCCGGCGTCGAGACGCGTGCCGTGGGCGGTGCGGTGCGCAACGCTTTGCTCGGGCTCCCGGTTACCGAGATCGATCTTGCCACCACTGCCTCGCCAGACAGGGTGATGGCGCTTGTGAGCAAAGCGGGCTTGAAGGCGGTGCCGACCGGGATCGCGCACGGCACGGTCACGGTGATCGCGGGAAGCGTTCCCTTCGAGGTGACGACGCTCCGATGCGACGTCGAGACCTTCGGCAGGCACGCGACGGTCGCCTTCACCGAGAATTGGGAGGAGGACGCGCGGCGGCGCGACTTCACGCTGAACGCGCTCTATGCGGCAAGCGACGGCACGGTGTTCGACCCGCTCTGCGGCTATCCCGATCTTGCCGCCGGCCGCGTGCGCTTCATCGGCGATGCCGAGGCCCGCATCAAAGAAGATTATTTGCGCATCCTGCGCTTCTTCCGCTTCAACGCCTATTACGGCAAAGGCCCACTCGACCAGGAAGGGCTGCAAGCCTCGGTGAGGCTCCGGGGCGGGCTCGATCAGCTCTCGGCGGAGCGGGTCGCGGCCGAGTTGCGGCGCCTTCTCGCGGCCCCTGGCGCGCTCGGCGCGGTCGAGGCGCTTTACGATTACGGGCTGCTGACGGGGCTCCTTGGCGGCGCGCCGCGCTTGGCGCGTTTCGCAAGGCTGGTCGCCATCGAGGAAGCGCAGGGCTTGACGCCCGATGCGGCGCTCAGGCTCGCGGCCCTTGCCGTCTTCGTGCTGGAGGATGCCTCGCGGCTTGCCGCGCGCTTGCGCCTCTCCAATGCCGCGCAGGCGATGCTCGAGCTTGGCGCGGCAGACCATGCAAGGCTAGAGCTGCCGGACGAGAGCGCGGCCAAGCGGGCGCTCTATCGGCTCGGCCAGTGTACCTTTGAGGCCCATGTCGTGATGGCCTGGGCCGACGCCGGCGCTTCGCCTGACGATCCGCGCTGGCGCCAGGCGCTCACCCTGGCCGATCGCTGGCAGGTCCCCGAGTTCCCGGTGCGCGGGCCCGACATCATGGCGCTCGGCGACCTCAAAGGCCCCGAGATCGGCGACATGCTGCGGCGCCTCGAAGCGGAATGGGTCGATGGCGGCTTCGCCGAAGACCGCGATCAGCTCCTCGCCAAGGCGAGAAAGCTCGCGGGCTAAGCCAGCCGCTCGATGAGCGCCATGGCTGCGGCGGGGGCGCGCAGCTTCCCCTCGTGGATGAAGTAGACGAACACGTCGCGCGGCTTCGCCTCAGGCGTCTGCTTGGCGTCGACAATGGGAAGATCGCTTGGGGTGCCGCCTTCCGCCCAGACGCGTGCGCGCTCGGCCCACTTGTCCAGTGCCGCTGGAGGATAGGCCGCCGGAAGGGCGTCGTTGCCCTTCTGCAAGCGGGCATAGACGACATCGCCGGTGAGATCGGCGATTGCAGGATAGTCCTCGCTCTCGGCAAACGCCGCCGTCACGCCGAAACTCCGTAGCAGCTGGATGAATTCCGGGGTGCGGAAGCTTGCGTGGCGAGCCTCGACGACATGATTGAGCTTCCGCCCGTCGAGCTCGCGCGGCAGATGCTCCAGGAACTTCGCGAAATCGGCCTCATCGAATTTCTTGAAGGGCGGGAACTGCCAGAGCACGGGCCCGAGCTTGTCGCCAAGCTCGATCATCCCTGAGTCGAAGAAGCGGCTGACGAAGGCGCCGGTCTCGGCGAGCACCTTCTGCTGGGTGACAAGGCGCGGGCCTTTGACCGAGAAGATGAAGCCGTCCGGCGCGGCCGCTTCCCATTTGCGGAAGCTCGCCGGGCTCTGCAGGCGGTAGTGCGTGGCGTTGATCTCGATGGAGGTCAAATGGCTCGCCGCGTAGCCGAGTTCGTCAGCCTGCTTCAAGCCCTTCGGATAGAACACCCCGCGCCACGGCGGGTAGGTCCAGCCGCCGATGCCGACGCGAATGCGTCCCGGCTTTGTAGTCGTCTTCGCGTTTCCCGTCTTGCTCGGCATAGGGCAGAGCATGGCCAGGAGCGCGTTTCGCTCAAAGAAGATTCTTCCTGAGAGGTGCGTCTTGCTCTCCGCTCCCCCCTTGTGGGGGAGCACGTTCGCCCCTTCTTTTGCGCGAGCGGAGGGGGTAAGCAGCGAGTCTTGTTTGAACCCCCCTTCCTAGCCCTCCCCCACAAGGGGGGAGGGGAGAACAAGCGGCGAGTCCTGCCACAAAAACAAAGAGCCGCGCCCGAAGGCGCGGCTCGATTTACGCGAATCGTTACAGATGCTTACGCAACAGGACCTAGAAATCCATGTCACCGAAGTCGGGCAAGCCCGGCTTCGGTATTTAAGGAACCTTGGGCGAATGGACTTCTCTTAGAAGTCCATGCCGCCCATGCCGCCGCCGCCGGGCATGGCGGGAGCTGACCCTTGCTTCTTCGGCTTCTCGGCCACCATCGCCTCGGTGGTGATGAGGAGGCCCGCGACGGACGCCGCATCCTGCAGCGCCGTGCGCACGACCTTGGCGGGGTCGATCACGCCCTGCTTGACGAGGTTGCCGTATTCGCCGGTCGCGGCGTTGTAGCCGAAGGCATAGTCAGCTTTGTCGAGGATCTTGCCCACGACCACGGCGCCGTCCTCGCCGGCATTCTCGGCGATCTGGCGCGCCGGAGCCTGCAGCGCGCGGCGTATAATGTTGATGCCGACCTGCTGGTCGTCATTGGCGGCTTTGAGCGTCTCGAGCCCCTTCAGGCTGCGGAGCAGAGCCACTCCACCGCCGGGCAGGATGCCCTCCTCGACGGCCGCGCGGGTCGCGTTCAACGCATCGTCGACGCGATCCTTCTTCTCCTTCACTTCCAT
>JBGQMX010000164.1:0-6086 GCA_041500805.1 Methyloceanibacter sp. | reverse complement strand
GCGCGGCGCATAATCGATGACGAGATGGGCGAAGTCGGGCTGGCCGGTGACCGGGCAGAGGCAGGTGAATTCGGGGCAGGTGAAGCGGGCGACGTAGGCCGTGTCTTGATGCGGATTGGCGACGCGCTCGAGCTCGGCCTCACCGGGAGACTTCGGGAGCGGCGTCTTGGCTCCGAGCTGCTTCAGTCCGCCGATCTTGCGCGCCATGGATCTCTACTCCGCAGCAAGGCGCGGGGTGGGGCCCCGATAGATGCAGCCTTCGCGGCAACTATCGCGCGCGACCACGATCTCGGCGAGGCCGGGCAGCCGGTTGTGCAGCCGGTCCCACAGCCAGATGGCGATCCGCTCCAGCGTCGGCTGTGAGAGCCCCTCGACGTCGTTGAGGAAGCGATGGTCGAGTGCGTCGCGGGCGTCTGCCAGCGCCGTTTCGAGGTCGTCGAAATGCACCACGACGCCGGTCTCGGCGTTGGGCTCGCCATCGATGGCGATGCGCACGCGGAAGGAATGTCCGTGCACCCGCGCATTCGGGTGGCCCGGCGGCGCCGAGGGGAGCAGGTGAGCGGCCTCGAAGGTGAACTCTTTGTAGATACGCATGGGCTGCTGTTTAGGGGATTTTGCCGGTCCGAACCAGCGTCCGGCACTTAACGCAGGCCCAGGATTTTATGGGTCTGCAGGCTCAAGCGCCATTTGGGATGGGCGAGGCAATAGTCAATGGCGGCGTCGAGGTTCGCTGGGGTCTTTGGACCTGCGTCCATCGGCTGGAGCAAGAAGTGGGTGAAATCGAGCGCCTCGACCTCTTCGGGGTCGAATGCGGCTTGCGGGTAGACGAGCTTCAGCTCATCGCCGGAGCGTTGATAAAGGGCTGCGCCCGCCTTGGGGCTCACGCAGATCCAGTCGATCGAGCGTGGAACGGGCAGGGTGCCGTTGGTCTCGATGGCGATCTCGAAGCCTGCGTCGTGCAGCGCCGCGATCAGAGCCTCGTCCACCTGCAACATGGGCTCGCCGCCGGTGAGCACGACGAAAGGTGGTGTCCCGGAATTGCCGCGCCACGTCTCGCGGCAGGCGCGGGCGAGAGCGTCAGCTTCGGCGAACTTGCCGCCGCCAGGACCGTCGACGCCGACGAAGTCCGTGTCGCAGAAATTGCAGGTCGCGGTCTCGCGGTCCTCTTCGCGGCCCGACCAGAGATTGCAGCCGGCGAAACGGCAGAACACCGCCGGGCGCCCGGCCTGGGCGCCTTCGCCTTGCAGCGTGTAGTAGATCTCCTTGACCGCATACATGAGCTGAACTTGGCGCTTGGTCGCGGCGAGAGCAAGAGCGCCATCCCTATTCCCTTGTCATCGCCCGGCTTGACCGGGCGATCCAGTAACCACCGCTCTCGGTTGCTTGCGACGCCCCTGGTTACTGGATGCCCGCCTGCGCGGGCATGACACAGAGCTAGGTTGAGCGCTCCAACTCAACCCGCTTAGCCTCCAGGCGCGAGGCCTGCCACTCCGCATAGCCTTTGGCGCGGAGGTCGCAGGCGGGGCACTCCCCGCAGCCATAGCCCCAGTCGTGGCGCTGCCCACGCATCCCGCGATAGCAGGTGTGGGTCTCCTCGACGATGAGATCGACCAAGGCCTCGCCGCCAAGCTCTTGCGCCAGCGCCCAGGTCTCGGCCTTGGTCCGCCACATCAGCGGCGTCTCTATGCTGAAGGGAATTTCGGTGCCGAGCCTGATCGCCTGCTCGAGCGCGCGGAGCGTCGCGTCGCGGCAATCGGGATAGCCGGAATAGTCGGTCTCGCACATGCCGCCGATCAGCGTGTGCAGGCCGCGCCGGTAGCCGAGCGCCGCGGCATAGGTGAAGAACACGAGGTTGCGTCCCGGCACGAAGGTGCTGGGGAGGCCCGACGCCAGCATCTCGATCTCGGCGTCAGAGGTCAGCGCCGTGTCGCTGATGGCGCCGAAGCTCGCCACGTCGAGCACATGGTCGGCCCCGAGCCGTTCGGCCCAAGCCGGGAAGCCGCGCGCGATCTCGCTCCTTACGCGCTGCCGGCATTCCATCTCGACGCCGTGACGCTGGCCATAGTCGAAGCCGATGGTCTCGACCCGTTGATAGCGGTCGAGCGCAAGCCCAAGGCAGACCGTCGAATCCTGCCCTCCGGAGAACAGCACGAGGGCGCCGTCCGATCCCATTGCAGTCACAGGCTCTTGCCGTCGAACGGCATGGGAGTGAGCGCATCGAAGTCGATGTCGTCGAGGCAACGCACATTGACGGCGACCATCTCCGACCCGTCGGGAGCGCGCCCCCTGGCAAAGGAGCCGACCCCGCATGTGCGGCAGAACAGGTGGTGGATGATCTTTTTGTTGAACTGATAGTCGGTCAGAGCATTCTCGCCCGCGAGCAGTTTGAACTGCGGAGCCTTCACGAAGGTCAACAGGGCTCCGCGCTTCTGACAGATCGAGCAATTGCACGACATGACCTGAGCAAGATCGGTCTCGACCTCGTAGCGCACGCGTCCGCAATGGCAGCCGCCGCTATGTTTAGCCATCTCCGGCATGGGAACCTCGTCTCTCGCCAAGGGGACTTGTCCCAAGGGCCTTGCGCTCACCCGGCAACCGGATAAAACCCGGCGCGGAAAGCGTGTCACGGCGTGCCGTGGCAATCAACCCGAAGCTTGAGGGCACAATGACCGCCATCGCCACCATTCTCGGCCGGGAGATCTTGGACAGCCGCGGCAACCCGACCGTGGAGGTCGACGTGGTGCTAAAGGGCGGCTATCACGGCCGCGCCGCCGTGCCGTCAGGTGCCTCGACCGGGGCGCACGAGGCGCACGAGCTCAGGGACGGCGGCAAGCGCTACGGCGGCAAGGGCGTGAAGAAGGCGGTCGAGGCGATCAACGGCGAGATCCGCGCCGCGCTGTCCGGTTTTGACGCCAGCGACCAGCGCGGGCTCGATCAGCGCTTGCGCGATCTCGACGGCACCGAAAACAAGAAGCGCCTCGGCGCCAACGCCATTCTGGGCGTGTCGCTCGCCGCGGCCAAGGCGGCGGCCGATGCGCAAGGCCTGCCGCTCTACCGCTATATCGGCGGCCCCGAGGCGACGCTGCTTCCGGTGCCCATGATGAACATCATCAATGGCGGGGCGCACGCCGACAACCCCATCGACTTCCAGGAATTCATGATCGTGCCGGTCGGCGCCACCAGCATTGCCGAAGCGGTGCGCATGGGCGCCGAAGTGTTCCATGCGCTTCGGCACGCGCTCAAGGGCGCCGGCCACAATACCTCCGTCGGCGACGAGGGCGGCTTTGCCCCAAATCTCGCCTCGACGCGGGAGGCGCTCGATTTCGTCATGGCGGCGATCGCGACTGCCGGCTACAGGCCCGGCGAGGACGTCTATCTCGCGCTCGACGTCGCGGCGACAGAGCTCTTCGGCGAGGACCGCTATTTCCTCAAAGGCGAGAAGCGGAGCCTCACCTCGGAGCAGATGACCGCCTATTACAGCGAGCTCGTGTCGAGCTATCCCATCTTCTCCATCGAGGACGGCATGGCGGAGGACGACTGGGAGGGCTGGCGCGCCATGACCAAGGCGCTGGGCAGCCGCTGCCAGCTTGTCGGCGACGATATCTTCGTCACCAATGTCACGCGGCTGAAGCAGGGCATCGATCAGGGCATCGCCAACGCCATCCTCGTCAAGGTGAACCAGATCGGCACCCTGACCGAGACGCTCGACGCCGTGCGCATGGCGCAAGAGGCGGGCTATGCTGCCGTGATGTCGCACCGCTCGGGCGAGACCGAGGACGCGACCATCGCCGACCTCGCCGTCGCCACCAATTGCGGGCAGATCAAGACGGGCTCGCTTGCCCGCTCGGACCGCGTGGCGAAATATAACCAGCTCATCCGGATCGAGGAGGAGCTGGGCGGAAAAGCCCGCTATGCCGGCCGCTCGGTGCTGAAACGCGGGCGCTAACCCCCGATTAACCGAACGCAGCCGATGCTGAGGCCGGTTCGCCTTGGACCAGACCTGTCATGCCCGGCACTCGGGTCCGGCTTCGCCGGCCCGAGTACGAGCCTTTAGGTGCCAAGCATCCACGAATTGACCCGTGACGGGGAGCAAAGACGTGGATGGCCGGGACAGGCCCGGCCATGACGGGACGAGGGGACTGGTGGGACAAGCATGCGTTTCCAGGCTCTGATCTTTCCGCTGCTTGCCTGCGGGGCAGCCGGCTATTTCGGCTATCACTTTCAGACCGGCGACCACGGACTGAAAGCGCGCGCCGATCTCGAGCGGCGGAAAGAGGTGCTGCAAGGCGAGCTCGCGGGGCTGAAGGAGGTGAAGGATCGGCTCGAGCGCGATGTCGCTCTGCTCAGGCCTGAAAGCCTCGATCCCGATATGCTGGACGAGCGAGCGCGCGCGATCCTGAACCTCGCCCATCCCGACGATCTCATCATGCTGAAGCGCCGCCAGCCCGCGCCTGAGGGGGCCACCGGCCCGACCGGGGCGCTCCCCACGCGCTGACACCTTTGGCTGTCCTAGCGGCGGCTGGCCGCCTTTCACGGCGCTTCGAAGCCGTGCTAGCCTTTGCGAAGGGGCGAGAATCGAAGGAGGCCAGGAGTGAACAGCGCGAGCCCAAGCCTCTCGCCCCAAGCCGCCAATTTCTGGTTGGGCGATGAGCAGGCTCAGCCGGAAAGGCCTCCCGTCAAGCCTGACCTGACCAAAGAGCAGGAGCTTGCCGCCTACCGCCTGATGCTGCTCATTCGCCGTTTCGAGGAGAAGGCGGGGCAGCTTTACGGCATGGGCTATATCGGCGGCTTCTGCCACCTCTATATCGGCCAGGAAGCGGTCGTCGTCGGCATGCAGATGGCGATCGCTGAGGGCGACCAGGTCATCACCGCCTATCGCGATCACGGCCATATGCTTGCCACCGGCATGGACCCCAAGCGCGTGATGGCGGAGCTGACCGGACGCCGCCACGGCTATGCCAAAGGCAAAGGCGGCTCCATGCACATGTTCTCGGTGGAGAAGAACTTCTACGGCGGCCACGGCATTGTCGGCGCCCCGGCCCCGCTCGGCACGGGCATCGCCTTCGCCAATAAATATCGTGGCAACGACCGCATCTGCCTAACCTATTTCGGCGAGGGCGCGGCCAATCAGGGCCAAGTCTATGAGAGCTTCAACATGGCGTCCTTATGGAAGCTCCCGGTCATCTACGTCATCGAGAACAACCACTACGCCATGGGGACGGCGGTCGAGCGCGGCAGCGCGCTCGCCGAGGAGCTCTACCATCGCGGCTCGGTGTTCGGCATTCCCGGCGAGCAGGTCGACGGCATGGATGTCGCCGCCGTCAAGGACGCCGGCGAACGCGCCGTGGCCCGGGCGCGCAAAGGCGAGGGGCCGAGGATCCTCGAAATGCGCACCTACCGCTATCGCGGCCATTCCATGTCGGACCCCGCCAAGTACCGCACGCGCGAGGAAGTGCAGGAGATCCGCGAGCACCACGACCCCATCGACCTCCTGCGCAAGCGCATGTTGGAGGAGGGCCGGGCGAGCGAGGCGGAGCTGAAGGAGATCGATCGGGAGGTCCGCGCCGTCGTCAACGAGGCTGCCGAGTTCGCGCAAGCCGACCCAGAGCCCGACCCAGCCGAGCTCACCACCGACGTGGCGGCGAATTGAGCCGCGGCGAGCGATGACCATCCCGATTTTGATGCCGGCGCTCTCTCCCACCATGGAGGAGGGGAAGCTCGCCAAATGGCTCGTGGGCGAGGGCGACTCGGTGCGTGCGGGTGACGTCATCGCCGAGATCGAGACCGACAAGGCGACCATGGAGGTCGAGGCGGCAGAGGACGGCAGGATCGGCAAGATCCTGGTTGCCGAAGGCACCGAGCATATCCCTGTAAACCATCCCATCGCGCTGCTCCTCACCGACGGCGAGGATGTTTCCACCTCTCCCCAGCGGGGAGAGGTCGGCGCGCAGCGCCCGCCGGGTGAGGAGGGTCAAAAGCCAGCCGACACAGTAACCCCCTCACCCCGACCCTCTCTCCCCAGGGGAGAGGGAGGTCAGGGGACGCCGGCCGAAGCCACCTACACCTCTCCCCTGGGGGGAGAGGTC
>JBGQMX010000163.1:0-6098 GCA_041500805.1 Methyloceanibacter sp. | reverse complement strand
TCAGACCGCCGCGCCAAAGAGCTCCCGTTCTGGCTGCATCGATATAACTGGCATCGCCCGCATGGCAGTCTAAAATCCAAACCGCCCATCAGCCGACTCGGCTTGACCGAGGACAACCTGTTGAGGCTCCACATCTAGAGCTGGGTCAGGAGGCCGTGCAATTGCCAATCGGGGCCGAACCCGATCAGCATCGGAGGCCTTGCTCCTGCCAGGACGAGATAGGCGGTCGGGCCGATCAGGCTCAGATTCTTCAGCGCGGAGGTGTAGTTGCCGAGCGCCGCCAAATCGCCGAGAGCGTCCACATCGTTTCGAGCAGAGAAGCTGATCTTGCCGGTCAGCCCGTCCCGGATCTTTTCCTTGAGGGCCATGGCTTGCCGCCGCATAGCGAGATGAATCATCGCCGCCGGAACGAGAAAGATCGTCAACGCAATCGCGCCGACACGGGGGAAAACACCGAGGAGAACGGAGAGGCCACCCGCGGCCGCCATGAATATCCCCACCAGGGCAAAGAGATCAGGCCGCCATTTGAAGACGAGAGCCGTATCGGCCGTGACGCATTTGCGCCTGCTCTCGTCCTTCCCGGAAGCCCAGGCCCCACTCAGAAACAGCCACGCGACCGTCACGCGGATCAAGAACGAGCCAATGTCTTCCGCAGTCATCGCGAGCCTCCCGGGTGCACTGGAGGTCACGTTAGCCGATTCGAGCGTGGGTGTTGCCTCGGCTGAGTGCCGCATCGACCCGTCCTGATCAGGACCTCAATGGTCGTAGCGGTAGATGCGGTAGAAGCCAGTCGGGTCGCTGAAGACCACGCTCGCCTTGGAGAAGCCTGCCTTGCGGCCAAGGTCGAGCCAAGTGGCGGCGCTCTCAGGAAAGTCGCAGGTGGTGACGTGATGGTCGATCTGCTGCCACTCCTCCGCTGTCATGAAGGTCCAGGCGGGACGGTTCACGCGCCGGAAGCGCTCGAGATATCCCTCGCGGTCCTCGCCATCGGCCAAGGTCGGCTCGTAGATCATCAGCATCTCGCTCGTCGCGTCATGGATCGCCTCGAGCAGGCGGAGCTTGCCGTCGGTCGAGAGGTGATGGATCGAGAGGCCGCACCACGCCGCGTCGGCGGGCTCAGGGCGCTTGCTGAGAGCCGTGACGAAGTCGCGATGATCGAGCTCGACCTCGAAGGGAACGCCAGCAAGGTTCTTCGCCGCAAGCTCGAGCGCGGGCTCCGAAAGATCGATGCCGTGATAGTGGCTGACCTTGGTGCCTGCCAGCGCTTGGCGCATCTGGCCAGCATCCCCGCAAGCGATGTCGAGAAAGGCGAAGGGCTCGGCGACGGTATGAAGCGTATCGTGGAGGATTTTCCCTACCTCCTTATGGGAAAGCGCGTCGGTATCCACCAATTTCTGATAGGTCGCCCATTGCTTCTGGAACTGCTCGAGCGCGCCCTCGTCGGCGACCGCACCGCCAGATTGAAACCGATGGATGTGAATGTTCATATGTCGCGCAAGGCCTCCCGGTTCATCCCCGACAAAGCGTTCTACTGCAGGCCTGGTTGTACAAAGGTTAGCGCGAATGCATAGCCCATTGGAGGCGCGTCCCGCCACTTGGAAAGCACGTTTGCCGCCAGCGCTCGCGGACTCCACCGGTTTCGGCCATGATGTTTCCATGACGGCTCCGTCGGTTCGCTCCCGCAAGGAACGCGCTCATGCTAAACTTGCTTCTTAGGACCTATTGGTGGGCTGCGTGGTGGCCCTACGGCACTTGGCTGTTGGCCATGGAAAAGGCCATGAGCCGGGGGACCGCGGGCTTCAAGCCGCCGTCGCAGCCACAGACAAACGATAGAGGGCAAGTAGGGCAACAGGAGAGTATCATGTCTAACGACGCATTCATGAAGCCGGAGATTCCGGAGTCGTTGCGCGATCTCATGAGAATGAGCATCGAGCAGGCAAAGCGGGCCTTCGACATGTTCGCCGCTACCAGCGAGAAGACGTGGAAGTCGCTCGAGACCACCTCGCTATCGGCGCGCTCCGGCCTGATGTCGCTCAACACCAAGATCGCCGACATCACCCGCAGCAATGCCGAAGCCAATTTCGCGCTGGCGCTGAAGCTCGCCGAGAGCAAGGACATCAATCAGGCCATGGAGCTGCAGAGCCAGCACGCGCGGAAGCAGATGGAGGCCTTCGTGCATCAGTTGGAAGAGATGCGCGACCTCGCCGCGCAGATCATCCAGGAGGCCAACCCGGTGAAGGCTGAATACACGTCAAGCGGCGGAGCCGCTAGCCCCTCCGTAAACGCCGGTGGTTCTAAACCAAGCGCTGGTACTGCCCCAAGTTTCAGTCCGGGCAATACGCCGAGCCGGCGCTACTAGCCATTACCGCAGCTTGGTGATGCTCGATCGAGAGGACGCGTCAATCGCTCAGAAGGTCCAGCCCGGATCATGGCTGATGTCGTGGAAGGCCTTGTGAATCGCCCCTCCCCAGCCGTCGCGGATGGCCTGGAGATAGGGATCGTCATCCTCGAGCCGGATGGTGAAGTCCTTCTTCAACGAATTGCGGCGGTAGATCAAAAGATCCAGGGGCGGTCCTACCGAGACATTCGAGCGCATGGTTGAATCGAACGAGATCAGTGCGCATTTGGCGGCATCGCCCAGGCTTGTGTCGCGCTGAATGATGCGATCGAGGATTGGCTTCCCATATTTCACCTCGCCGATCTGGAAATAGGTGGTATCGCCCATCGCCTCGATGAAGTTGCCGGCGTCGTAGACCATGAACAGCCTGAGCTGCCCCCCCTTGAGCTGCCCGGCGAGAATGAACGAGCCGCTGAAATCCACCTCGCGCTGCTGCAGATAGCCGCCGTCGATCTTGTGGATCTCGCGTAAGGCCGTGCCGACGGCGCGCGCCGCGCCGAACATCGAGCTCACGGCGAACAGGTCCTGGTCCGGATTCTCGTTATTCAGCCATTCGGTGAGGAGGCTGATGACCCCTTGCGTGAGGGAGAGATTGCCTGCAGTCAAAAGCGTGAAGAAGCGCTCGCCGGGCTTCTCGAACGTGAACATCTTGCGAAAGGTGGAGACACGGTCGATGCCCGCATTGGTGCGCGAGTCCGATGCGAGCACCACGCCCTCATCGAGCAGGATGCCGATGCAATAAGTCACGTCTCCTCCCTTATTGGACTTGCTGTTGTTGTTGGCTTGGAAAACTGACACTTACCCTCATGGTCTCGAGGCCGCCGCCGCTGCGCACGCCGCGCACCGGTCCCGCCTCAGCATAGTCGAGGCCGATGGCGGTGCGAATATAGGCATCTGTCGCACAGGCGCGGTTGGTGGGATCGAAGCCGACCCAGCCGAGATGCTCGACGAAGCCTTCGGCCCAGGCGTGGCTTGCGGCATGGGCCTCGTTGCCCTCGCCATGGGTGAGATAACCGCTCACATAGCGCGCCGGCACGCCGAGAGCGCGGCAGACGGCGCAAAAGATATGGGCGTGGTCCTGGCAGACGCCGCTCCCCTGTTCCAGGGCCTCGGCCCCTGTGGTGTGCACATGGGTCTCGCCGCGGCGGTACTCGACGGCATCGGCGATGGCCATCATGATCTCATGCAGCCCCTCGATCGGATCGCGCGCGAGTTTCGGCTGAAAGCGCGCGGCAAAGTCCTGGATGGAGGCCGCCGCGATCGTATAGGGCGTCTCCCGGAGATAGATTTCTGAGGGCAGCTCCGACGGCGCCATTCCCACCACGCCATTGGTGTCGCGCGTGCGCACGAGCCCGCACACCTTGATCTCAAGCTCGCTGACCGGCTGGGTCACCGTCAAAGTGTGACACAAATTGCCGTATTGGTCCTGCCAGGGGGTGGTCACCGCGCCGGGGCAAATGAGCTTCCAACTCTCGACGGCCTGGGTGCCGCCCGAAAGCGGCGTCATGCGCAGATATTGTGTGCTCGCCAACAACGGCTCCGAGTAGCTGTAGGCCGTGGCGTGCTCAACCCGGATCAGCATGGCTTAGGCCGCTCCTGCCACGGCGGCGGCCCGCGTCATCAGGAAATCGTCCTGGAGCTGGACACCGAGCGCATTGTTGCTGGCGATGAAATCGGTCAGGAACTCATGCAGCCCAGATTTGAAGATATTGTCGATGCGTCCATATCGGAGGCGCGCATAGATCTGGCCCGCGAGGCGGCGGCATTCGAGCTGCTTCTTACCGGCAAGCTCGTCAAGGGTGCCGATCACATTCTCATAGCAATGATGCAGCGAGCGCGGCATGTCGGCCCGCAGGATGAGCAGCTCGGCGATGCGCCAGGGATAGACCGTGTCGTGATAGACGCGCCGGTAAGCACGGAAGGCGCCCACTGAGCGGAGCAGAGCGCCCCATTGGTAATAGTCGACATAGCCGCCGACCTGCTCGGTCTCGGGCAGAAGCACGTGATATTTGACGTCGAGGATGCGCGCGGTGTTGTCGGCGCGCTCGATGAAGGTGCCGAGCCTGATGAAGCGGAAGGCGTCGTCATGCAGCATGGTGCCGAACACCACGCCGCGGAAGAGATGGGAGCGCTCCTTCACCCAATCGAAGAAGTCGCGATAGCCCCAGCGCCTCAGCCCCTCGAAGTCGAGCTTCTGCACCTGCAGCCAGGTCGAGTTGAGGCTCTCCCAGGCTTCGCTTGAGATGGCCGAGCGCTGGGCGCGGGCGTTCTCCCGCGCGAGCTTGATCAGCGACCAGATGCTGGCGGGATTGGCGGGCTCGAGCGCCACATAGCGGATGATGCTCTCGTGCGTGAGTTCGCCGAACAGCTCGCCGAAGCGGCCGTCGCCAGGCGCGATGGCGAGGATCGGCTCGAAATGCAGCGCCTGCTTGTCGATGGTCGAGGGCAGCAGCGCCATGCGGAAGCTCACATCGAGCATGCGCGCGGTGTTCTCGGCCCGCTCCATGACGCGTGCCATCCAGAACAGGTTCTCGGCAGTGCGGCTCAACATGCGGAGCGCTCAAGCACCCAGGTGTCCTTGGTGCCGCCTCCCTGGCTCGAATTGACGACGAGAGAGCCCTTGCGCAAGGCCACGCGCGTGAGCCCGCCCGGGATCACGCTCGTCTCCTTGCCGGAGAGCACGAAGGGCCGCAAATCGACGTGCCGCGGCACGATCTCGCCGCCGACCAGGGTCGGCGCGGTCGACAGCGCGAGCGTCGGCTGGGCAATATAGTTCTCGGGATTCCGCATGACCCGGAGCTTATAGGCTTCGCGCTCCTCGGCGGTCGAGGCGGGCCCGATCAGCATGCCGTAGCCGCCCGAGCCCTGCACTTCCTTGACCACGAGGTTGTGCAGATTGTTGAAGACGTGCTGCCGCTGCTTGGGGTCGCGCAGCATGTAGGTGTGCACATTGTTGAGGATGGCGTGCTCGCCGAGATAGAACTCGATCATGCGCGGCACGTAGACATACATGGCCTTGTCGTCGGCGACGCCCGTGCCGAGCGCATTGGCGAGCGCCACCCGGCCGGATCGGATCACCGAGAGCAGCCCGGGCACGCCGAGCGCCGACTGCGCGTTGAAGGCGAGCGGGTCCATGAAGTCGTCGTCGACCCGTCGGTAGATCACGTCGACCTTGACCGGGCCCTCGGTGGTGCGCATCCAGACATGGCCGTCGCGCACGAAGAGGTCGCCGCCTTCGACGAGCTCGATGCCCATCTGCTCGGCGAGAAACACGTGCTCGAAATAGGCACTGTTGTAGCGGCCGGGCGTGAGCAGCACGACGACCGGATCGTCGTCGCCGTGCGGGGCCACGGCGCGGAGGTTCTCGAGCAGCCGCTCCGGATAATTCCCGACGGGAGAGATGCTCTGCCCGTCAAAGGCGTCGGGAAAGAGCCGCATCATGATCTCGCGGTTCTCGAGCACGTAGGACACGCCGGATGGCGTGCGCATATTGTCCTCGAGCACGAAGAAATCGCGTTCGCCGGTGCGGATCAGGTCGATGCCGGCGATATGGGCATAGACGTTGTTGGGCGGCTCGATACCGTGCATCTCGGGCCGATAGGCCGGATTGAGCAGCACGAATTCCGGCGGCACCAGGCCGGCCTTGAGGATCTCCTGGTCGTGGTAGATGTCGTAGAGGAAGACGTTGATCGCCTTGACC
>JBGQMX010000162.1:0-6115 GCA_041500805.1 Methyloceanibacter sp. | reverse complement strand
CTCTCCCGCCTCCTCGGACGTGCGCACGCCGATCGGCAGCATGCCGAAGAGCACGATCCACCAGATGACAAAGTACATAGCGGCGGCGAAGGCGAGAGTCATGCTTAAGCCTCCTCGAGCTCGACAAGAGTCCCGCAGAAATCCTTGGGATGCAGGAATAGCACGGGCTTGCCGTGTGCGCCGATCTTGGGCTCGCCTTGGCCTAACACGCGCGCGCCTTGCGCCGTCAGCCGGTCGCGCGCGGCCTTGATGTCGGGGACCTCATAGCAGAGATGGTGGATCCCGCCATTCGGATTGCGCTCGAGGAAGGCGGCAATCGGGGACTTGTCGCCGAGCATGCCGAGCAACTCGATCTTGGTGTTGGGCAGCTCGATGAACACCGTGGTCACGCCGTGCTCGGGCTGGTCCACCTCGTCGGACACCTTGGCGCCGAGCGTGTTGCGGTAGATTTCGGTCGCGGCCTTGAGGTCCGGCACGGCAATGGCGACATGGTTCAAGCGGCCGATCATCCGTCTTCTCTCTCTAAAATCCTCATGCCCGGACGGCCGGATCAAGCCGGCAATGAGGGAGTTCTACCATAACCGTCATGCGCTAGAGCACCGTCAGCAGGACCGAGCACATGGGCTTCTTGCCCCAGGCCTGGTTGACCGCGGCGCGGACGCTGCGGCGCACGGCCTCGCTGACGAGTGTCTGGTCCTTGCGCCTCGGCTTGGGAATGCTCTCGATGGTGCCGATCGCCGCATCCCGGGCAATGGTCGCGAACGGGACGCCTTGGGCGTCGGTCGCCGGCAGCCCGGTCAAGGCCACTTCCGGATCGGCGAGCAAAGACCCCTTCTCCGACATCACCAGAGACACCGCGACCGTGCCGGCAAAGCTCAGCTTGCGGCGCTCGCGCACCTGGCCGTCATCGGCGCGGGTGATGATCGCGCCGTCGCGGTAAAGGCGCCCCACTGGGACCTCGTCGATGATCGCGGCAGGGCCCGGCAGCAGCCGGATCATGGTCCCGTTCCTCGCCCGCACCACCTGCTTGACGCCGAGCCGCTCGGCAAGTTGCGCATGGGCCTCAAGATGGCGGCCCTCGCCATGCATCGGGATGGCGATATCCGGCTTCACCCAGCCATAGAGCTGCTCGAGCTCGCCGCGGCGGGGATGGCCGGAGACATGGACCGGCGCGTCCTGATCGGTAATGACCTCGATCTCCTTGTCGGCCAGTCCATTCTGGACGCGCGCCACGGCCTTCTCGTTGCCCGGGATGGTGCGCGAGGAGAAGATTACCCGGTCGCCGGCCTCGAGCTTCACATTGGGATGCTCGCCGAGAGCGATGCGGGCCATGGCGGCACGCGCCTCGCCCTGGCTGCCGGTGCAGAGCGCGACCACCTTGTGGGACCGGAGCTGGGCGAAGGCCGTCTCCTCCAGGAAGGGAAGATTGGGGTCGAGATAGCCCGTGGCCTGCGCTGCCTCGATGACGCGATACATGGCGCGGCCGACCACTACGAGGTCGCGGTTCGCGGCTCGGGCGGCATTGGCCACGGAGCGAATGCGCGCGACATTGGAGGCAAAGGTGGTGACCGCCACAAGCTGCGGCGCCTCGCGGATCAGCCGCTTAAGGGTGATCGCCACATCGGCTTCCGAGGGGGACATGCCGTCGCGCACGGCGTTGGTCGAATCGCAGATGAGCGCGGCGAGCCCCTCATCCCCTAGCGCCCTCAGCCGCGCTTCATCGGTGGGCGCGCTCGTCAGCGGGTTCTCGTCAAGCTTCCAGTCGCCGGTGTGAAGGGCGGCGCCAAGGGGCGTCCTGATAATGACGGCCGACGGCTCGGGGATCGAGTGGGACATGCTGACGAGCTCGACGTCGAAGGGGCCGATGCTGCGGCGTCCCCCTAGAGGCATGACTTCGAGGGGAAATCCATTCAAGCGACCGCTTTCGGCGAGCTTCGATTTGAGCATCTCGGCGGTGAAGGGCGTGGCGTAGACGGGCACGCCCCCAAGCTGCGGCCAGAGATCGACGACCGCGCCGTAATGATCCTCATGGGCGTGGGTGAGCAAGAGGCCCGCAATGTTGTGCCGCTCCTCCTCGAGGAAGCGGATGTCCGGGAGAATGACGTCGATACCCGGCTCAAAGTCGCCGCCGAAGGTGATCCCCATGTCGACGATGAGCCACTCGCGCGCGCCGTCCCGCCCATACCCATAGAGGTAGAGGTTCATCCCGATCTCGCCCACGCCGCCAAGCGGCACGAAGACGAACTCGGCCTCCTTTCGATCGGATTTTCGAGACATGTCGGAGCGGCAGCCTCACCGGCTCAAGAAGAAGACGTCGCCGGCAGCCACGCGGTACTCCGCGCCGTCGGGCGTGAGCAGCCTGAGTGCGCCATCGGCGTCGAGTCCGCCATAGACACCGTCCGTCTCCTCGCCGCTGATCTTCACCCGCATGGGCCGTCCGGTGGGACCGGCGCGGTCGAGCCAGGCGCGGCGGATGGTCGGGAAGCCGTACCCCTCCCCCCAGCGCGCCAGCCATTCATGCGTGGTCGCGGCAAGCACCTCGAGCGCGTCGGCCGGCGTCACCGTCATGCCATAGGCCGCCAGGCTAACCGCGGGGAGCGGCATGTTCTCCGGGTGAGATGCGAGATTCATCCCGGTGCCGATCACCACCGTCGAGCGGTTCTCGGTGCCGGCGACGCTCTCAAGCAGGACGCCGCAGACCTTCTCGCCTGCAAGCAAGACGTCGTTCGGCCATTTGAGCAAGACCTCCGAGCGCCCCTCATAGGCGATTAGCTTGGCGATGGTGTCGAAGGCGACGATGCCGGCGACGAGCGCAAGCTGGGCGGCCACGCGGAGCGGGCAGTTGACGCTGATGAGAAGGCTCGTAAACAGATTGCCGTATTGGGAAATCCATTCGCGCCCCCCGCGGCCGCGGCCTTGGGATTGCCGGGCGGACCAGACCCACAAGGGTCCGGGCTCGCCGGCCTTGGCGCGCCTGCGTGCCTCGGCATTGGTCGAGTCGATGGTCTCCAGCTTGACCAGCCGGTGGCCGCTCGGCATCTTGGGCGATGGTGAAGACAAATAGCTCATTAGAACAATGACTTGGCTGCGACGCCCGCGAACGCCACCAAGGGCGCCGGATGGACGAAGTAGAGCAGGATGAACAGGCCGCTCACACCGAGCACGGCGGCAAGGGGCGCTTGCATCGGCTCGAAGCGTTCGGCGGGGGCGTCGAAATACATGATCTTGACGATGCGAAGATAATAGTACGCACCCACGACACTTAACAGCACGCCGATGACGGCGAGCGCATAGAGGCCGGCGTGGATGGCGGCAAGGAACACGTAGAACTTGGCGAAGAAGCCTGCAAGGGGTGGGATGCCGGCAAGCGAAAAGAGAAGTATCGCCAGCATGAAGGCCATCATCGGGTTGGTACGGGAAAGCCCCGACAAGGCGTCGATATCCTCGACCATACGGCCTCCCCGGCGCATGGCGAGGATGCAGGCGAAGGTGCCGAGCGTCATAGCGAGGTAGATGGCGAGATAGATGATGACGCCCTGCACGCCCTCGGCGCTGCCGGCGGCAAGCCCGACCAGCGCGTAGCCCATATGGCCGATCGAGCTATAGGCCATCAGCCGCTTGATGTTGGTCTGGCCGATGGCGGCAAAGGAGCCTAGCGCCATCGAGGCGATGGCGAGGAAGGTGACGATCTGTTGCCACTGGACGGTGACCGCCGGAAACGCCGTGACCAGAACCCGCACGGTGAGCGCCATGGCGGCAAGCTTGGGGGCCGCGGCAAAGAACGCCGTGACCGGCGTCGGCGCGCCTTCATAGACGTCGGGCGTCCACATGTGGAACGGCACGGCCGAGATCTTGAAGGCGAAACCCGCCATGAGAAAGACGAGCCCGAAGATCAGGCCGATATTGGCCCCTGACGGCTGCACTGCCGCGGCAATGGTGGCGAACTCGGTGGAGCCCGTGAAGCCGTAGACCAGCGAAGCGCCGTAGAGCAGCATGCCCGAGGAGAGCGCGCCGAGGACGAAATATTTCAGTCCGGCTTCCGCCGAGCGTGCCGAGTTGCGCCGGAACGCGGCGATGACGTAAAGCGCAAGGCTTTGCAGCTCGAGGCCGACATAGAGGGCGATGAGATCGTTGGCCGAGATCATCATCATCATGCCGGTCGAGGCGAAGAGGATGAGCACCGGGAACTCGAACTTCACGCCGCCTGCCTCGCGCCAATAGTCGACCGACATGAGAAGCGCCGCGGCGGCGCCGGTGAGGGTGAGCAGCTTCAGCATCCGCGCGAAGGGATCGACGATGAAGCTGTCGTCGAACAGGGTCGCCGTCCCTGAGCCGCTCGCCACGAAGACCCCCGCCAGGACGAGGATGAGGATTGCGAGCCACAGCACGAGCTCGCCCCGCTCGCGTTTGGTGGTGACGCCGAGCATGAGGAGCGCCATGGCGCCGCCCGCAAGGATGATCTCGGGCAAGGCCGCGTCGAGGTGAAGCGATTGGAGCACGGGCCCTAAGCTCCTTACGGCATGAGCCCGAGCCGCGCCTGCTCGGCGGCGGCAAGGCTTACGTGGTAGTTCTTGATCAGCGCATCGACCGAGGCCGCCGACGCATCGAGTATGGGGCCCGGGTAGACGCCGAAAAAGATCGTGAGCACGACGAGCGGCGTCATCACCACGACCTCGCGCCAGGTGAGGTCGGTGATGAATTTCAGGCTCGCTTTCTCAAGCTTGCCGAAAATGATGCGGCGATAGAGAAAGAGCGCATAGGCCGCCGACAGGATGACGCCCGTGGCGGCGAAAAAGGCGACCCAGGTGTTGATGCGGAAGGCGCCGGTCAGGCTCAAGAACTCGCCGATGAAGCCGCTGGTGCCGGGGAGCCCGACATTGGCAAGGGTGAACACCATGAAACAGAAGGCGTAGACCGGCATGCGGTCGGCCAGCCCGCCGAAGGCTGCGATCTCGCGGGTATGCATGCGGTCGTAGATCACGCCGACGCAAAGAAAGAGCGCGGCGGACACGATGCCGTGCGACAGCATCTGGAAGATGCCGCCTTGCAGGCCCTGCATGGTGAGCGTGAACACGCCGATGGTGACGAAGCCCATATGGGCGACGGAGGAATAGGCGATGAGCTTCTTCATGTCCTCCTGGGCCAGCGCCACCAGCGAGGTGTAGATGATGGCGACCACCGAGAGCGCGAAGATGAGCGGGGCGAACTCGGCGGAGGCGAGCGGGAACATGGGGATGGAGAAGCGCAAGAAACCGTAGCCGCCCATCTTCAAGAGAATGCCGGCAAGGATCACCGAGCCCGCGGTCGGTGCCTCGACATGGGCGTCGGGCAGCCAGGTATGCACGGGCCACATCGGCAGCTTCACGGCAAAGGAGGCGAGGAAGGCGAACCACAGCCAGGTCTGCATTTTTACCGGGAAGCCGTGGGTGAGCAGCACCGGGATGTCGGTGGTGCCCGCCTCCCAATAGATCGCCATGATGGCGAGCAGCATCAGCAGGGAGCCCGCGAGCGTATAGAGGAAGAACTTGAAGCTCGCATAGACGCGGCGCTGCCCGCCCCAGATGCCGATGATGAGGAACATCGGGATCAGGCCCCCCTCGAAGAAGAGATAGAACATCACGAGGTCGAGCGAGGTGAAGACGCCGATCATCAGCGTCTCCAGCACGAGGAAGGCGATCATATATTCCTTCACGCGCGCGGTGATGGCGAGCCAGCTCGCCAGGATGCAGAGCGGCATCAAGAAGGTGGTCAAGAGCACGAAGGGCATGGAGATGCCGTCGATGCCCATATGGAAGCTGATCGGACCTAACCAGGGACGAAGCTCGACGAACTGGAATTGCGGGGTGAGCGGATCGAAATCCCGCCAGAGCAGCAGCGACAGCGCAAAAGTAATGAGCGTGGTCCACAGCGCGACGAAGCGTGCATTGCGGAAGGAACTCTCGTCCTGACCGCGCAACAGGGCGATCAGAAGCGCGCCGAGCAGCGGCAGGAAGGTGACGGTCGAGAGGATCGGCCAGCCATAGCTCATGGCTTGAGCCCCCCGCCGGCAAAGAGGAAATAGGTGATGAGCGCGGCCACGCCGAGCAGCATGGCGAAGGCGTAGTGATAGATGTAG
>JBGQMX010000161.1:0-6147 GCA_041500805.1 Methyloceanibacter sp. | reverse complement strand
TCGTTGATCCTGACGATCGGCACCGAGGTCCCGGTCAAGGCGGTGGCCACTTCCGGATAGGCCTTGCCATTGGCGCCGCCGATCTCGGTGTAGAGCGGCAGGTCGTATTGCCGCATGCGCGTCTTCACCGCCTGCCAGAACCGGGTCAGCGCATCGGTCTGCTCGGCGTCGGGGGGCGGCAGGTCGTAACGCAGCACCTCGCCGCGCGAGTAGAAGGTGTCGGAATCGAGGATGAGCGCGCCGTCCCGGCCGTAGATGCGGGCGCGGCTGCCGGTGGGCTTCACCAGCGGGCGTAGGATGGGGGCCGCGCGCTCGGGGTCGATGGTGAATTCGAGCGAGTTGGAAAGCGCATCGTCGTCGGCGCCGGCCTGGCCCTGCTCGGTCTCGAGCAGCTTCTCCGGATCGAGCTGCACCTCGTCGGTGTCGATGCCCGCCGAGGCGGCAATGGCACGGGCGATGATCTCGCCCTGGGTCGCGAGACTCTGCACCTTGGCGTCGATCAGCCCGGCCCGGAACTGGTTAAGATAGAGAATGCCGGAGACGAGGATGGCGAGCCCGATCAGATTGAGCACGACGATGCGGCGGGTGAGGCTCGAGAAACCGTGCCGGAAGGGGAGGTGCTGGGCGAGCCAGCCGACCCCGCGGACGGCCCGGTCGCGGACGGCCCGCAAGACGCGGCGAACACGCCGTCTGGCCGTCGCGGCCTCAGCCTGTTGCCAGGACCTGTCGGCCTCGGCGGTCATCGACTTGATCCGTTACTCTTTGAATCGGTAGCCAACGCCATAGAGCGTCTCGATCACATCGAAGCTCGTATCGACCGCTTTGAACTTCTTGCGCAAGCGCTTGATGTGGCTGTCGATGGTGCGGTCGTCGACATAGACCTGATCATCATAGGCCGCGTCCATGAGCGCGTCGCGGCTTTTCACCACGCCGGGCCGGGCCGCGAGCGATTGCAGGATCAGGAATTCTGTGACGGTGAGGGTGACCGGGCGGTTGTCCCAGACGCAAGTGTGCCGCTCGGGGTCCATCTTGAGCTTGCCCCGCTCCAGCACCTTGGATTTGTCCTCGACCGCGGCACCGACCTCGCGGGGCTGGGCCCGCCTAAGCACCGCCTTCACCCGCTCGACCAGGAGCCGCTGCGGGAAGGGTTTGCGGATGAAGTCGTCGGCGCCCATCTTGAGCCCGAACAGCTCGTCGATCTCCTCGTCCTTGGAGGTGAGGAAGATCACCGGTAGCTCGCTCCGCTGGCGGAGACGGCGCAACAGCTCCATCCCGTCCATGCGCGGCATCTTGATGTCGAGGATGGCGAGGTCGGGCGGGCTCTCGGCAAAGCCGTCGAGCGCGCTTGCGCCATCGTTGTAAGTCTGGGTCTTATAGCCTTCGGCCTCGAGCACCATGCGCAAGGAGGTCAGGATGTTACGATCATCGTCAACGAGTGCAATTGTTGGCATTGGGGGGCCCCTTGCGGCGTTCGACGTTCTTAAGGGTTGTTATAGTTCAGGGCTGCGGTCAATTATGGCAGCATCGGGGCGCGGCTCGCCACCCATCGTTACCGCAATGCAACAAATATCATTATGGCGCAAGTGAATAAGTCTCCAGAGATGCCCTCGAAAGCCGCGGTCGCGGCCGATGCGCGCGGCCTCGTGCGCAGGGCTTTCAAGGGATCGCTGGCGACCATCGACAGCGCCAATTCTTATCCTTACGCATCCCTTATCACCCTTGCCACCGACGCCTCCGGCGCCCCCATCTTCCTCATCTCGGGCCTCGCGCTGCACACCCGCAACCTTGCCAAGGACAAACGCGCCTCGATCCTGATCGACGCGACGGGCGCGCTCGCCGATCCTTTGCAGGGTGCCCGCGTGACCCTTTATGGCCTGGCGGAGAAGGCGGCGGAGGAGGGGGTCAGGCGCAGATTTCTCGCTCGCCACCCCGAGGCCGCGTTCTATGCCGACTTCCCGGATTTCGCGTTCTTTCGGCTTGCGGTCGAGGGGGCTCATTATATAGGCGGCTTCGGGCGCATTTTCGATCTCGCCCCAAGCGATCTCCTGGTGCCGGTCGAGGGCGCCGCGCGCCTCATGGAGGGCGAGCCTGACATCGTCGAGCATATGAACAAGGACCATGCCGCCGCGCTTGAGCTTTACGCCACCGCCTTGGCGAGCGCGTCCCCCGGGCCCTGGCGCATGGCGGGCATCGACCCTGAAGGCTGCGACATCGTCCTTGACGGGGAGGCGCGCCGCATCCTGTTCGCCGGCCCCGTCACCACGCCCGCCGAAGCGCGCAAGGAGCTTGTGCGTCTAGTGGCCGAAGCGCGGGCACGCGGCGAAGGCGGCGCGTGAAGCGGATCGTCATGGCAGTAGCCGTTCTGGGCGTGGCGGCGCTGACTGCGCCGGCGCGCGCGGAGACGCCGGCTGACGCGCTGAAGAAGCCATTGCCTCCCGTGTTCGACCCGGCGGCGATCGACCACAGTGTCGAGCCTTGCGTCGATTTCTATCAGCATGCGTGCGGCGCGTGGCTGAAGGCGACCCCGATCCCGTCGGACCAGTCGATCTGGTGGCGCTTCAGCGAGCTCGACGAGCACACCCGCGCGGTGCTGGCGACGATCCTTAAGGACGCCGCGTCGGGCCAGGGCACCAAGACTGAGAATCGCAGCAAGATCGGCGACTATTACGCGTCATGCCTCGACGAGGCGGCGATCGATGCGAAGGGCCTTAAGCCCTTCGCGCCGGAGCTAGAACGCATCGCGGCGCTCAAGGACAAGAAGGAGCTCGCCGCCGAGATCGCGCACCTGCACCTTCTCGGCGCGGCGCCGCTGTTCTCGTTTACGTCGGCGCAGGACTATACCGACGCGACGATGATGATCGCCGAGGCCGACCAGGATGGCTTCGCCTTGCCTGACCGCGACTACTACCTGACCAACGCGTTCAAGGACGAGCGCACCGCATATCGCGTGCACCTCGCGCGCACGTTCAGCCTGCTCGGCGATGGCGCGAATAAGGCCGAAGCCGAGGCCGATGCGGCGCTGCGCGTCGAGACGGCGCTGGCGAAGGCCGCGATGGGGCTCGTCGAGGGCCGTGAGCCAAAGAACGTCCACCACAAGATGACACTCGCCGCGTTCGTGAAGCTCGTGCCGTCATTCGACTGGCCGGCTTATCTCGCCGGGATCGGCGCCCCTGTGTTTGCGTCGCTGGATGTGGCCGATCCGGGCTTTTTCAAAGGCCTCGAGGCATCGCTCACGTCCATCCCCCTCGAGGACTGGAAGGCCTATCTGCGCTGGACCGTCATTCACGGGCTGGTCTTCGCGGCGCCGAAGGCGTTCGTCGGCGAGGACTTCGCGTTCTTCGGCAAGCGACTCGACGGCCAAGCTGAGATCGAAGCGCGCTGGAAGCGCTGCGTCGACGCAACCGACGACCAGCTCGGCGACGCTTTGGGCGAGGCCTATGTCGAGCGCGAGTTCAGCCCAAAGGCCAAGCTGCGTGTGCTGGCGATGATGCGCGAGATCGCCAACGCGATGGAGGCCGACATCAAGAGCCTCGACTGGATGAGCGAGCAGACCAAGGCGCGCGCGCTCGAGAAGCTCGCGAGCGTGGCCTACAAGGTCGGCTACCCGGACGAGTGGCTCGACTATGCCAAGCTCGAAATCGTGCGCGGCGACGCGTTGGGCAACGTGGAACGTGCGTCCGGCTTCGGGTTGCGCCGCGAGCTCGCCAAAATTGGCAAGCCCGTCGACCGTGGCGAGTGGGACATGATGGCGTCGACCGACAACGCCTATTACGACGAGCAGAAGAACGACATTAACTTCCCCGCTGGCGTCCTTCAGCCGCCCAACTTCGACCTGACGGCGGACGACGCGGCCAACTACGGCAACCTCGCGGCCCTTATCGGCCACGAGCTGACGCACGGCTTCGACGACGAGGGCCGCCACTACGACGCCCACGGCAATCTGAAGGACTGGTGGACGAAGGCGGACGCTAAGGCCTTCGAGGCGCGCGCCTCCGGGCTCGTCAGGGAGTACGGCGCGTTCGTCGCCGTGAAGGGCGCGTCCGACCCGACAAAGGACGTCCATGTGGACGGCAAGCTGACGCTTGGCGAGAACACCGCCGACAACGGCGGCATAAGGCTGTCCTACAGCGCCTTCCTGACCACGCAAGGCGCTAGAGCCGGCAAGGACGCCCACGGCTACACGCCGGCCCAGCGCTTCTTCCTCAGCTACGCGCAAGGGTGGTGCGTAAACCGCACCGACGCGTTTGCCAAGGAGGCCGCCAAGACCGACGAGCACGCCCCCGGCAAGTACCGCGTCAACGGCGTCCTCGTGAACATGAAGGCGTTCCGCGAGGCGTTCGCGTGCAAGGTTGGGACGCCCATGGCTCCGGCGACCATCCACCGCGTCTGGTAGGCCGAGCTCATTGCCCTTATTTCTGCTGCCGGGGCGCCTCGATCGCTTCGTGGTCGGGGGGCTCGGGCGACGCACGGGCGGGGCGGGAGCCGAAAGACGGTCGAACTCGACGTGAACCGCCCCGGGCTCCGACTTTCTGAACTTCGAGCTTGCCGATTCCCGCCACGAGCTGTGTAATAATGCCTGCGCGAGTGAGCCGGGCTGCCCAGCATTCAAGGACCGACGGCATATTGCTGGCTGAAATCGAGCGTCCCCGATCCAAATCAGAACGCGTGCTGCATCTCGGGAGTAAAGCAGTGAACGGGCTGCAAGCGCTGAGTGGTTTCGTTGTCGCCGTCGCGATCGGGCTCTTAGCCTCATCCCGCACCGCTCCCGCGAAGGACCATTGGGCGATCTACTCCAACCCTCGCTTCGGCACGACCGCCGATTATCCGGCCGACCTTTTCACCGTGCAGGATCCACCCCCTGAGAACGGCGACGGCGCATCGTTTCGGACGGCTGACGGCCGCGCGCAGCTTTCCATCTTTGGGGCCTACAATGTGGAAAACGACACGCCTCAGGGCTACGTGAAGAGAAACGACGAGCTCAACAGCGCAACCTATAAAAGGGTGACTTCGGAGTTCTACGTCGTCTCCGGAACGACCGGCGCTGATATCTATTACGACCGCTGCAACTTTCCGGCAAAGAATAACGACGTCCTGAACTGCATCCACACCACCTATCCGGCGCGAGAGAAGGCGCTCTGGGATGCCATTGTGACGCGGATCAGCAAGTCCCTGCGGGCCGGCCCCCACTGAGGGTGCGCGGGTCCTGGGCACGCTTTTGCCCAGCGCCTCGGTCGCTCCTGCCGATCCTTGAAAGCTTCGCGCGATCAGTGCTAGTTGAGAGGAGGCCTCTCGCCACTAAAATCCACCATATCGCCCGGGGATCGCACCGCATGAGCGTTCAGTCGAAGCTTGCGCCTGAAGGAGCAAAGACGAGCAACAAGAAGGTGCTGGCCTTCTTCGAGGAGGCGAAAGCGCTGTTCAAGCCTGAAGCGGTCGTGTGGTGCGACGGCTCGCACACCGAGTATCAGCATCTGCTGAAAGCCCTCGTCGACGGCGGCACGGCCATGTGGCTCAACCCGGAAAAGCGGCCGAACTCTATTCTCGTACGTTCCGACCCGCTCGACGTGGCTCGCGTCGAGGACCAGACCTATATCTGCTCGACGTCGAAGGACGACGCGGGTCCGACCAACAACTGGTTCGAGCCCGCAGAGATGAAGGCCACGCTGAGCAAGCTCTATGACGGCGCTATGGCCGGCCGCACCATGTATGTGGTGCCCTATTCCATGGGGCCGGTGGGCTCTCCCAGCGCCGGTATCGGCGTGATGGTCACCGATAGCGCTTACGCCGTCGCCAACATGCACATCATGACGCGCGTCGGCGACAAGGTGCTGAAGGCGCTCGGCGACAGCGAGGATTTCGTGCGCGGCATGCACACCGTGGGCTATCCGCTCTCCACGCCCACCACCGCCGACGTCCCGTGGCCATGCAACAAGACCAAGTACATCTCGCACTTCCCGGAGACGCGGGAGATCTGGTCCTACGGCTCGGGCTATGGCGGCAATGCGCTGCTCGGCAAGAAGTGCCACGCGCTCAGAATCGCCAGCGTCAAGGCCCGTGACGAGGGCTGGATGGCCGAGCACATGCTCATCCTCAAGCTCACCAACCCTGCGGGCGAATCGAAATTCATGGCCGCCGCCTTTCCCTCAG
>JBGQMX010000160.1:0-6335 GCA_041500805.1 Methyloceanibacter sp. | reverse complement strand
GCGCGGCACCAGCGGGCTCGAGGCCACGACCTCGTGATCGTTCTTGGCGAAGAAGTCGAGGAAAGCCGCACGGACGTCGTTCGTGCTGGTGTGGCCCACTTTCGTGTGACTCACGCTCGCGTCGTCAACGCTTGCGGACGTCGCATCTTTAGGCTTGGCGCCTGCGTGCTTCCCACTTGCGTGCTTGGCGCTCGTGGGTTTCACACTTGTGGGTTTGGCGGAGGTCATGGCAGCTTGATGGGAGACCTTAGTTTCACGGGGACCGGCGCTTGCTAAGACCCTAGCCGATTCGGGCCAGAGCCAAGCGCCATAGGCCCTCTCCGTGACACCACGAGAAGGCTTACGGTCCCCAAGTCAGACATAAGGTGAGGAACCAGGGCTGTCTAGCCGGGCCCCTTTCCCGTGGGAGAGAGCCTAGCCGCAGGGGGCCTTGCGAAACCGCGCCCGCCGCCCTGCCGTCTTTCGTCAAACTCCGAAGAAGGGCCCTCTAGGCCCCGCGCCTGCCGCGCCGCGCCGCGCCGCCGGCGATGGGCGTGACGCCGTCGCCGTCGGCAAAGCCGCCCTCGCCGCTTTCGGACTCGCCGCTCGCGGCATCGCCTCGGGTGGTCTCGCCACGGGTGGTCTCGCCTCCGCTCTCCAGAATCTGACCTGCTAGCAGGCCCGCATTCTGGCGGATCGCCCGCTCGATCTTCGCGGCAGTCTCGGGATGCTCCTTGAGATAGGCCTTGGCATTCTCGCGGCCCTGGCCGATGCGCTCGCTATCGAAGGAGAACCAGGCACCCGACTTCTCGACGATGCCCGCCTTGACGCCGAGATCGACAAGCTCGCCCGTCTTGGAGATGCCTTCGCCATACATGATGTCGAACTCGACCTGCTTGAAGGGCGGCGCCACCTTGTTCTTGACCACCTTCACGCGGGTCTGGTTGCCCACCACCTCCTCGCGCTCCTTGATGGCGCCGATGCGGCGGATGTCGAGCCTGACCGAGGCGTAGAATTTCAGCGCATTGCCGCCGCTTGTGGTCTCGGGGCTGCCGAACATCACCCCGATCTTCATGCGGATCTGGTTGATGAAGATCACCATGCAGCGAGACTTGGAGATGGAGCCCGTGAGCTTGCGCAAGGCCTGGCTCATCAGGCGGGCTTGTGAGCCCGGCAGCTGATCGCCCATCTCGCCTTCGAGCTCGGCCTTCGGCGTCAGTGCCGCAACCGAATCGATGACGAGCACGTCGATGGCGCCGGAGCGCACCAAAGTATCGGTGATTTCGAGCGCCTGCTCGCCGGTATCGGGCTGGGAGATGAGGAGCTGCTCAAGGTCGACGCCCAGCTTCCGCGCATAGGCGGTGTCGAGCGCGTGCTCGGCGTCGATGAAGCCGCAAATGCCGCCCCGCTTCTGCGCCTCGGCCACGACATGGAGCGCGAGCGTGGTCTTGCCAGAGGACTCAGGGCCGTAAATCTCGATGACGCGGCCGCGCGGGAGCCCGCCGATGCCGAGCGCAATGTCGAGCCCCAGCGAACCGCTAGAGATCGCCTCGACCTCGACGATCTTCTCGTTCTGGCCGAGCCGCATGATGGAGCCCTTGCCGCAGTTCCGCTCGATCTGCGAGATCGCTGCTTCAAGCGCCTTCTCTCTATCCATCCCAGCTCCTTCGACGAGGTGCAGCGCGACATTCAACATGGCCTTCTCCCTTATTTCACGAGCCCGCAGGGCGTGGCAAATGATGCTCCCGCCGCCACCCGTTGCCGGCGCTCGCTAGAGGCGGGGCGCACGGAAGAGCGGCATCTCGTGAATGTACCCCTTTTGTTCTCTGTTCGCAATATGTCGCGTATATCCCCTTGACGTATGCTGCCGAGCACCCTACATTAGTATTCATCGGAGGGTGCTATGGCCAAGAGCTTGACGTATAAACAATTCCTGAAAACGTACCCGAATGATGATGCTTGCTTGGCCCATCTTTTCGAGACTAGGTACGGCAAGGAACCCGTATGCCCCAAGTGCGGCCAGATGGACACGTTCCATAAGCTTAAGAAGCTTCCAGCCTATACCTGCAATTGCGGCCACCACATTCACCCGATGGCCGGGACGCCTTTCTATCGGTCGCGCACGTCGTTGCAAACGTGGTTTTACGTTATGTTCCTCTTTTGTGCGACCAGAAATGGCGTGTCCGCAAAGGAAATCCAGCGGCTGACCGGCGTGACCTACAAGACCGCTTGGCGAATCGGTCACGAAATCCGCAAGTATATGGGTTGGGTTGACGGCGACCGTGTTCTTGGCGGCTCCGGTGGCGGCTTCCCGGTGGTCGAGATCGACAAGGCTTTCATCGGCGGCCACGACAAGATGGGCCATGATGACAAGCATGTGGTCTTGGGCATGATCGAGCGGAAAGGCGAGGTCTTGACCCGTGTTATCAAGAGCCGCCGCGTCGAGCACGTTGTCCCCGTCATCCAAGAATGGGTTGAGCCGGGTAGCCGGGTCAATACCGACAAGGCCAAGGCGTTTGGCGACCTGGACGTGCATGGCTACCAGCATGAATGGGTTGACCATTCCAAGAAGGAATACGTGCGCGGTGAGGTCCACACCAACACCATCGAAGGCTTCTGGGGCTGCCTCAAGCGCGGCATCAACGGGACTTACGTTTGGGTTTCCGCGAAGCACTTGCAGAAGTACCTTTGGGAGTTTGAGTATCGTCACAACCTTCGCGCCGAGCCTTGGCTGATGTTCCAGCTTTTGCTCCAGGCTTTTCCAAAGGCTTCCCGGTAGCCATCGCGCGCACAAGATTCCCAAAGAGCTGTTTATCCGCTTTCGCTTCTGATTTCTTTCCGTTCATGGACTTCTTCTATTTCCGTTCGTACTTTGTAAGCCGCACGCATAGAATGAACGCCAAAGAAAAGATCGCAAAATAAATCAGCGACGCTCCTAATTGCAAACTGGCTTGCTCATCTGAACTAGAGCCCGGCATAGAGTAACCGTTCGCCAAAATGGCGACTAAAGCCGCCGAGACAAGTATTCCAAGTGCATTTAGCGATTTTAGACTTTTGATTCCCAATGCCGTGTCGCGTATTTCGACAATGCTTTCACGAACAAACGTTCTTAAGTTCTCACCTGAGATATAGAATATAAACCAGACCCAGACCGGCCATATGAAATATGGTAAGACCGGTTTAAGCACATTGAAATATAGATCGTTAGCGATTGCGCCCATCGCTATGCCATTGCCGATCAAGAGTTGCACTAATGAAATAGAATAAAGCCGACAATCCTCCAATAAGGACACTCATTGGGGGATATATGAAGGCGAAGCCGGTCAGCCATCCGATAAGAAGCGACAACACACACACCGACCCCACTAATCCACTCGCAATCTTCCCGATTGTGGCAACATCAACGCGCGGCATGATAGTAGCCCCCGTTGATATTGTGACGGTAGTTATGCTTTGCGGCAGTACGTGCCTTATGTCTATTCGTGAAAACCATATGACAGAGTTGGACGGCACGGGACTTAGCGGCCGTATTGCCTGAGTCTCGGGATAACCGTTCAAATACTGGGCTTGAGTATCTGGTTTGGTAGATGTGGGAATCGTGGTGACGGGGATAGGAAGCATTGATTACGAACTCTCCGCATTTTTCGGCTGCTCCGCAGCGACAGCTTGAATCATTTGTTGTGCATTGGTGCCTAACCACTGTGCCAGCTGCAACAAGGTCAGTGGAGACATTGCAAGTCTTGCACACACCACTCGCTCGATAGGTGGTTGATCCGAGCCTGGGGGCCTCGTAATCACTCGATCCTGAAACAGGTTGAACTTTACGATCTGCGCGTTCGCAGCGAAATTCGCCGCCCCATCCATGTAGATAAATGGGGCCTCGAGGACGGCCTCCAAGACCGTTTCGACGTTCCAAGTCTTCGGCCCGATTTCGTCGGTCATCACTCGCCCTCCACTCGGAAGGGTTGAGCGTACCATAGCGCCCAGCATACCCAAGGGGATATAGGCGCAATATGTTCTTTCCATTCACCTCATGCAAAGCGCAGAAATCGGCGTGCTTTTACCGCTGGCTTGACCATAGCCATGCGCCCGTCGGGCGGCCCGTGTCCCCGAAGGCAACAGCCGGGATCGGCAGGTGGAAGGATCAGGACGGCGCGGAGTTAGGAGGGTTCCGGCTCGCTGACCGCCGCCTTAGGCTCAGGCCGAGCCGCTTGCTTGGCCTCGACGGCGTCGCGATACCCAAACCGGTCGATATAGGGCTTGAGCCTTGCCACGACCTTGCGCTTGAGCGGCTCCGGCAGCTGATAGGACGAGACGCGGTGCTCGGCGCGGTCGCCGAGAAACTCGCGCATCGGCCCTTCGGCCTCCTCGAAGCCGCCAATGTCGAGGCGGGCGTAAATATCGCGCATGTTTGAGACCGGGTCCCTGACGAAATCCTCGTAGCGGAGCTCGACGAGGTGGCCCTTCGGGATGAGGTGGCGATCCTCCTCATAGTCCTCGGTGAGGCGCACGAACATGTCGAGCACATAGTCGTCGAGCCAGGGGTCGAGATGCGGCGGGTTGTGCAGGCCTTGGGTCGAATAGAGCGCGCGCCAGAGCTTCACGGTGGAGGGAAACACGTCGAGCGGGTTGCGTGCGAGATAGACGTAGCGGGCGTCGGGGAAGAGCCTGGTGAGCAGCTTGAGGCGGGCGGCGTTGGCCGGCGTCTTCATCACCAGCCGCTTGGCGCCATGCTTGAGCACGAGCCGGCGATAGAGCCACATATAGGCGTCGGCCCATGTCTTCTGGTCGGCCTCGGACAGGCCCTTGAAGTCGAGATAGTCGCTGTCGGCGGGGCCTAGCCGCGGCCAGGCGTGGGTGATGTAGGGCGTCCCCTCGCCCAGGATCATCATGCCGAACTCTTCCTCCTGCGGGCGATCGAAGCCAACCGGCACATCGTCCTGCGGGCGCTTCTTCGGCAGCAGCACCTTCATGACCTTGGGGAGCGTGCCCTCGGTCAGGAGAAAGTGGTGCGGGAAAAAGCACTCATAGGTGGTGGGGTAGGCAAGGTTCGGATCGGTCGAGAAGAGGTCGTGCAGCAGCGTCGTCCCGGTGCGCCAATGGCCGATGACGAAGATGGGCGGCTCGCCGAGCGGCACCGTCTCCGCGCGCTTCCGGTATTTCGCTTCCGAGATCCAATAGAGCACCGAGTTCCACGGTACCCAAAGGAACAATAGCAGCGTGTCGGGGATGCAATTCAGCGTGAAGCTGTAGCGGCCGCGCTTGAACAATTTCATCAGCACGCCGAAGCGCATGCCGAACCAGAAATAGATCAGCCGGCCGCCATAGCGGTGGATGGTGAAGGCCGGCAGGCGCGGCTTGGCGCGGCGTCTTCTTGTGGGCTTGCCGGCTTCTTCCGGCGGCACGATCTCGTAATCCGGCACGCGAAACAGGCTCCGATGCTGGCGTTTCTGGGCTCTTGGTTCGACGCCCCGCGTGTAGACGTGAATGGCGGGGAAGGGAAGCCCCAGAGCGGAATCCATCTCAATTAGTTCGTCACGCCCGGCCTTGTGCCGGGCATCCACGATTTTTCTCCCTAAAGTCAAAACGTGGATGGCCGGGACAAGCCCGGCCATGACAGCAGAATATTTGTGAGGGGTGATACCGCCTTAAAGGAACGGCGTTTCCCGACTAGCCCTGCAGCGCCGCCTTGACCGCTGCCGCCAGCTCCTTGAGATCGAACGGCTTCTGCAAGAACATAAAGTCCTCGTTCTCGGCGAGGTGCTTGCGGAAGGAATCCTCGGCATAGCCCGAGATGAAGATGATCTTCAGGTCCGGGCGCTTTTGGCGGAGCTTCGCCATCAGCGTCGGCCCGTCCATCTCCGGCATCACCACGTCGCTGACCACGAGGTCGACCTCGCCTTCGTAGTTGTTGAAGACATCGAGCGCCTCGGCGCCGGTGGTCGCCTCGAGCACATGATAGCCGCGCTGGCCGAGCGCCCGGGCGGCGAAGCTTCTGACCGCGTCCTCGTCCTCGACGAGGAGCACGGTGCCGCGTCCGGTCAAATCCTTGGGCTTCTCGGGACGGGGCTCGATCCGGCTCTGCTCCACCTCCCGCGCGGTTTCGATATAGCGCGGCAGGTAGACCCGCATGGTGGTGCCCTTCCCCTCCTCGCTCAGGGGGAAGACGTAGCCGCCCGTCTGCTTGACGATGCCGTAGACGGTGGACAGGCCAAGTCCGGTGCCCCGGCCGATCTCCTTGGTCGAGAAGAACGGCTCGAAGATCTTCTGGACCACCTCAGGCGGCATGCCGGTGCCGGTGTCGCTCACCTCGATCATCACATATTCGCCAGGGGGCACGCGAAGCGACCCCAGCT
>JBGQMX010000159.1:0-6498 GCA_041500805.1 Methyloceanibacter sp. | reverse complement strand
TTGGTCGCCTCCGCCGCATAACGCGAATTGGGGTAGCGCTGCAGCAGCGTATTGTAGGCCTCGAGCGCCTTGCGGGCATTCGTCTGATCGCGCTTCGGATCGAGCATCTGGTCGTAATAGGACATGCCGATGATGTTCTGCGCGAGGTCCGATTCCTGGGTTCCGGGGTGCAGCGTGAGGTAGCGGTCGGCGGCGGAGACCGCGTCGTCAAATTTGCCGGCTTTGTAATAGGCGTAGGCCGCCATCACGATGGCCTTGCGGGCCTCCTGCGAATAGGGGTGATTGATGTCGACCTCTTCGTACTCCTTGGCCGCCGCGTCGTAGGAGCCCTTGTTGATCATCCTGTCGGCCTTGCCGTAGATGACATCGGGAGGGTCGGTATTCTCGGTAATCTCCTTCTTGCCCCACAGGGAGCCGCAGCCGCCGAGCAGGCTTGCCGTGAGAGCGAGGCAGAGAAGGCTCGCGAGCACGCCCGACACGGCACGCGCCGAGCCCCCAAGGCGTCTCGAGGCCCATGGAAGGCGTGCCGAGACCTCTAGGCGTCCCTGAGCTCGCAACGGCTCGACCGGACCGGACATGCTACCCCTCAAAGACCGTCCCCCTCGCGCCAAAGCCCGCGCCCCGCACGGAAATCACGGAAGCTCGCAAGGCTAGCGCAGACTGCAGCCAACCAACTAGCTGATTATGGTGTTTTTTTGCTCATCCGGCGCCGGAGGGGTCCCTTGCCGAAAGGTTTCAGCGGCGCGTAGAGACTTGGGGCTAGGCGCTTGGGCAAATGCCGAGCGTCTATCGGTGCGAGAAGCGCTGGCCACGACGACAGGGCTTACCGGCGGCCGGCGTCGAGGCTCGTTCAGCTCCGCTCGGGGGCGAAGTTCGCTGCCGCGAGACGGTGGCTGAGCTCGGCGTGACGAATCTCGCGATACCGCGGGGCTTCAATCATCGTCCAAGCGTCGGCATCGGCGAACATGGCCTTGAGCACCAGCGCGTTCAGCCGGTGACCGCCGCGGCGAGAGCGGTAGGCGCCGAGAATGGGGGCGCCGGCAAGAGCGAGATCGCCCACCGCGTCGAGCGCCTTGTGGCGCACGAACTCGTCGGAGAAGCGCAAGCCCTCGCGGTTGATGATGCGGTCGTCGCCGATCGCCACGGTGTTCTCGAGGGAGGCGCCCAGCGCAAGACCGGCCGCCCACAGCCGCTCGACGTCCTTCATGAAGCCGAAGGTGCGGGCGCGAGCGAGCTCGCGGCGGAAAGAGCCGGGATTGACGTCGATATCGATCCTCTGGGTCCCGATCAGCGGCGTGTCGAAATCGATCTCCACGTCGAGGCGGAAGCCGTTATGGGGGGTCAGCTCGCCAAAGGCGCCGCCATCCTCCACGCGGATCTTCTTCAGCACCTTGAGGAAGCGGCGTGGGGTATCGAGCTCGGCCAGGCCGACCTCGTCGATCGCCTCGACGAAGCGGGAGGCGCTACCGTCCATGATCGGCACTTCGGAGCTGTCGATCTCGATCAGCGCGTTGTCGACGCCGAGACCGCGCAGAGCCGCGAGCAGGTGCTCGACGGTCGCAACAGAAGCGCCGTTGCCGTCACCCAGCACGGTGCACAGCGTCACGCCCGTCACCCACCGCTGATCGGCAGCGATCTCGGTGCCATCGGCATCATCGCCGTTGGAGAGAAGGAAGCGTAAGCCGGTGTCGCCGTCCGCCGGACAAAGTGCGATGGAAACTGGCGCTCCGCTATGAACCCCGGTGCCGGTCAGTGAAATTTCGCTGGCAAGCGTGGTTTGGCGTGCCCCTATGAAACCCTTCATGGCCCCCGTCGGCCCCCGAGCCGTCTTCTGAGTTCCCTAGCCCGAGGAAGAGAACCCCGAGCCCCCCATTGATCAGCGCTCCCTGGCACTTTAGACCGGGCTCTTATGAGCCTTTGGCTTGTGCCTTTTTGGTCCTGCCGATCAACCTATGAAGAACCTTAACGCTCTGACTGAGGAGCGACAAATCACGGTTTCTTTCACTGTATTACCGGCCACCGGACATCTTAAGACATTGATATGACGTATCTTTCCATGTTCGTCGGTGGACTGATGAGCGCTTCCGTTACGATTTCTGACTGAGCTCAATTCGCCCGGCGGCGGAGAAACGCGGGAATCTCGAGATCGTCCTCGGCTTGCGATTCGGCCGGAGCCTCAGCCATCGCGGCCGCTTGGATCCGGGGCTGGGCTTCGATCCGCTTTGGCGCGGAAGCAACCGCCGCCTCGCCGCGGGGCCGCTCGATCCTGATGCCCTTTGGAGGTGCCGCCTGGGCCTGTAGCTGAGGCCTCGCCTGGGCTTGTGGCTGAGGCCGAGCCTGGGCTTGCGGCTGTGGCTGGAACTGGGGCTGGGGCTGCTGCGGCAGGGGCCTCGGTGCTTCGGGCGCCGGGGCCATCCACGCCTGGCCGAACTCGGGCTCACGTTTCGCCGGCGTCTCGGCTTCGGCTTCCTTGCGGGTCCGGCCGACATTTGCCAGCCGCTCGAGGAAGCCCACCCTCTTCTTCTGGGCGGCAAGGCCAACCACAGGCGCCTGGCCCGCCTGGGCCCTGATCTCGTTCTGGGCGACCATAGGCAGCTCGTCGACGCTCGGCATGCGCCGCACGGGGCGCCTTATCGTGGTGGGCGGCGCCGGCATGAAGGCCCGTTGGGGGGGCGCCGCCGGCTTCGGCTGAGAGGCGTTCAGCGGAAGCGCCATCCCCGTTACCTGGGCCGGGCGCTTCTCGATCGTCACATTGCCGGGGGCGCGCCAAACCGGCTGCTCCTTCACGACTTCATTAGGGGCGAGGACGAGGCTCGGCTCGTCAAGATCAGCAGCGGCCCCAGGCATCGTGGCAAGGCCTGCCAGCCGTTCGCTGAGCCTGCCCCGGTCCTGCTGCATCGCGGGCTGCCTGGGCGCTTCCATCATGACGGGCCTTGTTGCCTCGGCACCAAGATGGCCGATGCCGGTCGCTACCACCGACACGCGGATCCGCCCGTCGAGCTCGTCGTCGAAGGTCGCGCCCACGATGATGTTGGCGTCCGGGTCGGCCTCGGCCCTGACGCGGCTCGCCGCCTCGTCCACCTCATAAAGGGTGAGGTCGTTGCCGCCGGTGATGGAGACGAGGAGCCCGCTTGCCCCCTTCATCGACACGTCGTCGATCAGAGGATTGGAGATCGCGGCCTCGGCAGCCTCGATGGCCCGGCGGTCGCCGCTCGCTTCGCCCGTTCCCATCATCGCCTTGCCCATGCCGGCCATGATGGTGCGGACATCGGCGAAGTCGAGATTGATGAGGCCTTCCTTCACCATGAGATCGGTGATGCAGGAGACGCCGGCGCGCAGCACGTCGTCGGCCATGGCGAACGCATCGGTGAAGGTCGTCTTCTCGTTGGCGACGCGGAACAGGTTCTGGTTCGGAATGATCAGCAGCGTATCGACATATTTCTGCAGCTCCTCGATGCCGGTCTCGGCGGCACGAAGACGCCGCGAGCCCTCGAACTGGAAGGGCTTGGTGACGACGCCGACGGTGAGGATGCCTTCCTCGCGGGAGGCCCGCGCGATCACCGGCGCAGCACCCGTTCCCGTGCCGCCGCCCATGCCGGCGGTGATGAACACCATGTGGCAGCCGACGAGATGGGCCTTGATGTCGGCCATGGCCTCCTCGGCAGCAGCGGCACCGACCTCGGGCTTCGATCCGGCGCCGAGGCCTTCGGTGACGTTCGCCCCCATCTGGATGCGGCGCTCGGCGATCGAGCTCAGCAGAGCTTGCGCGTCGGTGTTGGCGACCACAAACTCGACGCCCTTGAGACCGCAGGTGATCATGTTGTTGACGGCGTTGCCGCCGGCTCCGCCGACACCGAACACGGTGATGCGCGGCTTGAGTTCGGTCAAATCTGGAACTCTGAGGTTGATAGTCATGGCGGTCTTCCGATCCTTAGCGATTGCCCTTGCTTCGGCTCAATCCGGCGCTCCCCCGCGAAGCGCCGGCAAAAGCCCTTCGTCCGATCAAAAATTGTCCCTTATCCACTCACCCACTTTGGCGAAATAGCCCGTGCCGGTCCGCAGAAAGCGTTGCTCGGCGCGGCCCGAGAGCCTGTCGTCGCCGCGCGCCCAATGCAGCAGGAGGCCGATCGCCGCAGAGAAATCAGGCGCGGCCGCCACGGCGGGCAGGCCGCTCAACGACCTTGGACGCCCAAGCCGCGCCGGGCGACCGAACATGTTCGCGGCAAGCTCGGGCAGGCCCGTGAGCTGGCTGCCGCCGCCGGTCAGCACCAGGTGCTGGGTAAGCTCCGCCGGCAATCCGCTAGCCCCTAGCCGCCGCCGCATCAAATCGAGAATCTGCTCGACGCGCGGGCGGATGATGAAGGCAAGCTGCGCCTTGGTGATCTGGTTCAGGCTCGGCTGCCGCGTGCCGCTGACCGCCGGATAGGTGATGATCTCACGCTCGTCGGACAGCGTGGCAAAGGCGCTTCCATGCAGCGTCTTGAGCCGTTCGGCGTAATCGAGCGGCGCCGCAAGGGTGCGGGCGATGTCGGTGGTGATGCTGTTGCCGCCAACGGCAATGGCGTCGGCATGGATAAAGTGCCCGTCGGCAAACACCGAAAGCGTGGTGGTGCCGGCGCCGAAATCGATGCAGGCCACGCCGAGCTTGGCCTCGTCCGGCGTGACGACCGAAAGAGCGCTCGCGTAAGGGGCCGCGACGAGGCTCGCAACGCCGAGATGGCAACGCTCGACGCAGAGCATCATGTTGCGCATGGCCACCTCGTCGGCGCTCACGGCATGGAGATCGACGGCAAGCCGCTCGCCGCACATGCCCTGGGGCTCGCTGATGCCGCCATTCTCGTCGATACGGTAGCTCGTCGGCAGCGCATGCAGCACGCTCCGCTTGTCGCGGCCGGCATATTGGCGGCCGCCGGCAAGGAGGCGCAGAATGTCTTCCTCGCGCACCGCGCCTGACGGCAGCGCCACGCTCGCCGAGAAGCTCTCGCTTCTCAGGCGTCCGCAGGTGACGGACACATGCACGTCCTCGACGGTGACGCCGGCCATGCGCTCGGCCGCATCCACCGCCGAGCGGATGCAGTGCTCGGCGCTGTCGAGATGGGCGATCATGCCGGCTTTGAGGCCTTCGGCGCGGGTGTGGTCGAAGCCCAGCACCTCGAACTGCACCGCGTCGCCCTTGCCCTCGAACCAATCCGGGACGGGAGAGGTCTTGGCGATCAGGCAGCAGATCTTGCTCGTGCCGACGTCGAGCGCGGTGACGACGCGCTGGCGCTTGCTCCTGATCGTGGTTGTGTAGCCCATTCCCCCTGCCCTCAATCCACGTCTTCTCAAGTCTTCCCTTTGGGTGCCGTCTTGGTGCTCGCGGTCGGCACCTCCGCCGGCTCGCTTCCGTCGAGCGGCGCGGCCGAAGCCGTCTCGCGCAAGCGCACCGTGACCCGATCCAGCAGACGCAAATCGACCGCGGCGATCTCGCGCTCGAGCACGCCCCGATCCTGCTCGAGCTTGGCAAGCGAAATGAGCGCTTCGGGAACATTGTCGTCGGGCAGCATGATCTCGACGCCGGAGGCGAGCTTCAGCGTCCAGCGCCGGTCGCCGACCCGCAGCGCCGCGGCCAGCTTCTGTCTCAGATCGCCATAAGGGGTCAGCGCGTCGAATAAGGCAGAAGCGCTCTTGCCCGCGCCCTCGCCCACGACGAGGGGAAGGGCGGCATAGGCTTCGCGCAACGCCGGCGCGAGCACCACGCCCTCGGCGTCGACCACGTAGGTCTGGCCGTCTTTCTGCCAGACGGCGTAGGGAATGCGCTCCTCGACGACGACCTGGAGCGTCGAGGGCAAGAGGCGCATGACTTGCGCGTGTCTGATCCAGGGCAAAGCCTCGAGCCGGGCCTTGGCGGCGTCGGTGTCGAAGCCGAGCATCATGGTGTCGGGACCGGCCTTGAGCGCCGCCGTGATCTCGGCATCGGTCGCGTGCAGCTGGCCTTCGACGATGATCTTCTTCACGCCGAAGCCCGCGGCAACGGCGAGATGCTCGACCCCGCCGGTGAGCGCGCCGAACAGAAGCGCGCTCTGGCCGCCGATCCAGGCGCCATAAGCCACCGCGCTGCCGAGGAAGAGCACGCAGAGGAGCAGCCATTTGCCCCGCGCGCGATCGTGGCGAAGGCGGCCGAGGCGGACCGCCTTGGGGCTCCGCTGGATGATGCGGCGCGTTCCCGCAAGCACGGGCAGGCTGCGGGAGGCGCGCGGCTTGGCCGCGATGCCGCGCGCAAGCAGGGTCTCCGAGGACCCCTTGCTCCTGGCCTGTCCCCTTGCGGGGTTTAACGATTGCACGACGCGTCCTCCACGATCCAGCGCACCAGCTCGCCGAATGAGCGGCCGCTGTGGCTTGCAAGCTCGGGCACAAGCGATGTCGACGTCATGCCAGGCTGGGTATTGACCTCAAGGCAGATCAGTTCCCCCGTGCCCTCTGGCCGGTCGTCGAAGCGGAAGTCGGACCGACTGACCC
>JBGQMX010000158.1:0-6515 GCA_041500805.1 Methyloceanibacter sp. | reverse complement strand
GAACATGTTCCGAATGTTGCGCACCATGGAAGCCCGCTTCTCCGGCGGATAGAGGAAGCCGGTGCGATCGAGCTCGGCTTCGAGATGCTCGAACAGGCCGAACAGCTCGGCGCGCGTCGCGGGCCGCGTATCGGGAAAGGCGAGGCCCTCGGCGAGAGGTCCGTCAAACTCCGTGACCCGGCCGAGCGATGGGGCAGCGCCGCCGCACTTCAACCATTCATAGCCGAACAGCAGCACCGCCTGCGGCAGGCTGAGCGAGGCAAAATCCGGATTGACCGGCGCGGTGAGGATGGCGTCGGCGAGAGTGATGGTGTCGTTGTCGAGGCCGCTCCGTTCTGGGCCGAACAAAATTCCGGTCCGGTCGGCGCGGCGCTCCCGCTCCTTCATCTCGCGCGCGGCGCTTTCCGGCGAGAGCACCGGCTTCACCATCTCGCGCGGCCGGGCAGTCGCCGCCAGCACGTAGTTGAGCTCGGCGATCGCAAGCTCCACATTCGGGTAGACCCGTGCCTGCTCGACGACATAGGCGGCGCCCGCCGCGGCGGCATGCGCCTTGTCGTTGGGCCAGCCGTCGCGGGGCGCGACCAGCCTGAGGTCGGTCAGACCGAAATTGGCCATGGCGCGGGCAGCGAAGCCGATATTCTCGCCAAGCTGCGGCCTGACGAGAATGATCGCGGGCGCTTCAGCTGTAGCGGCTCGAGCCCGCGCTCCGGCCTTGGCGGGAACGGCCGGCTTCGAGCGCTTCCTTCGCGCGCCCTTCACGCTCTCAACTCTTGCTTTCATTGCGGAAGCACGATGCAATAGGGGGAGGTCGCCCGCAATGGGGTTGGGCGCGCCACTTCAGGGCCTACAGTCTTCCCGCGCCGGAGAACAGCAAGCGTGAACAAGATCAAGGTGAAGAACCCGGTCGCCGATCTCGACGGGGATGAGATGACGCGGGTCATCTGGCAGATGATCAAGGAGAAGCTGATCTTTCCCTATCTCGACCTGCCGCTGCTCTATTTCGATCTCAGCATCGAGAACCGCGACTTGACCGAGGACAAGGTCACCGTCGACGCGGCGCACGCCATCCAGGCCTGCGGGGTCGGCATCAAATGCGCGACCATCACGCCCGACGAGGCGCGGGTGAAGGAGTTCGGCCTGAAGAAGATGTGGAAATCGCCGAACGGGACCATCCGCAACATCCTTGGCGGCATCATCTTCCGCGAGCCGATCATCTGCAACAACGTGCCGCGCCTCGTCCCGGGCTGGACCAAGCCGATCGTCATCGGCCGTCATGCCTATGGCGACGTCTATCGCGCGACCGACTTCCGCGTGCCTGGAAAGGGCAAGCTCACCATTTCCTTCACGGGCGAGGACGGGACCAAGATCAAACATGAGGTGCACGAGTTCAAGGGAAGCGGCGTGGCGCTCGCCATGTTCAATCTCGACGACTCGATACGCGACTTCGCGCGCGCGACCTTCAACTATGGTCTTGTCCGCCACATGCCGGTCTATCTCTCGACCAAGAACACCATCCTCAAGGCCTATGACGGCCGCTTCAAAGACCTCTTCGCCGAAATATTTGCGGCGGAATTCAAGCCGGAGTTCGAGCGGAACGGGCTCACCTACGAGCACCGCCTGATCGACGACATGGTCGCCGCCTGCCTGAAATGGTCGGGCGGCTATGTCTGGGCCCTCAAGAACTACGACGGCGACGTGCAGTCCGACACCGTGGCGCAAGGCTTCGGCTCGCTCGGCCTGATGACGAGCGTGCTGATGACGCCGGACGGCAAAACGGTGCTCGCCGAAGCCGCCCACGGCACGGTCACCCGCCACTTCCGGCAGCATCAGCAGGGTCGCGCAACCTCGACCAACGCTACCGCCTCGATCTTTGCCTGGAGCGGGGCGTTGAAACATCGCGCCAAGCTCGACGACAACGCCGAGCTGCTCCGCTTTGCCGAGACGCTGGAGCGGGTGGTGGTGGACACCATCGAGGCGGGCTTCATGACCAAGGATCTTGCCCTCCTCGTCGGCGCCGAGCAGAGCTGGCTGTCGACCGCGGGCTTTCTCGACAAGATCGACGACAATCTCAGGAAAGAGATGGCCGACCGCGCCGCGGCGTGAGTAGGGCCGGCGATCATAGTTTTTCCGGCTCGTCGTTCTTCTTTCGCGTCCCGCTGCCGCGCGGCTTACGCGGGCGGCTTGCGCCGAACGAGGCTTCGTCGGCAAGCGCCCGCGCCTCGGCGACTTTGCGGATGCGTTGCATGCTCTCCGGATGGCGGCGGGCGAGGCGTACCAAGGCTTGGCTGTCCAACACATAGACCCGGCACCTCGTCTTGGCGACGACGTCGTGCTTGTGGCGGCGCCGCTCGAGCAGCGCCATCTCGCCGAAGAAATCGCCCTCCTTCAGGAGCACATGCTTGCCGGGGCCGACATCGACGAGGGCCTCGCCGCTCGCAATGAGAAACATGGCGTCGCCCGCGTCCCCCGTGCGCACCATGGGGACCCCCGGCAAATAGGTCCGCGTGTAGAGCAGCTTGGTGATCTCGGCGACCTCGTTCTCGTCCATGGCGGCGAACAGCGGCACGCGGGCCACCATGCTCCAGGTGACGACGAACTGGTGGCGGCTCGATTCCTGACTGAAGCCCGTGGCGATGATGGCGACGGGCAGAGCGATCATGCCGACGCCGAGCAGCATCACCACGCCGCCAAGAAGCTTCCCCAAGGGCGTGATCGGCACGACGTCGCCATAGCCGACCGTGGTGAGGGTGGCGAGCGCCCACCACGCCGCGGCGGGAATCGAGCCGAACTTGTCCGGCTGGGCCTCGCGCTCGAGCAGGTACATCGCCGTCGAGGCGAACAGGAGCAGCACGAGGATGACGAGGAGCGCGCCGAGCAGCGCCCGATACTCATCGGCGAGCACGCGGCCGAGCGTCTGCAGCGCGGGCGAATAGCGCACGAGCTTGAGCAGGCGGAACAGGCGAAACACCCTGAGGATCCTGAGATCCACCGGGACCATGAAATGCAGATACCAGGGCAGGAACGCGAGCAGGTCGATCAGCATGATCGGCCTCAGCGCAAAGCGGAGCCTCGCCCGCCAAGGCGGCAGCCGGCTCAGCATCGGGATATCGATGGCGCTCCACACCCGCAAGGCATATTCGATGGTGAACACGGCCACGGAGAAGAGGTTGAAGACCTCGAACTCCATCGCATAGCGCGTGTCGAGCTCCTCGACCGTCTCGGCGGCAAAGGAGATGGCATTCAGGAAGATGAGGAGAATGATGAAGGCGTTGACCACGCGGCCCGCGGGATGCGCGTCGCCGCCGACCTCGAGGATGTCGTGGACCTCGCGCCGCCAGCGCCGCCAGGCGGTCGTCGCGGCCACTTAGGCGTGCCCGGCGCGGCGCTTTGTTTCGGCGCCCCCGGTGCTGGCGCCGGCTTCAGGGGCGCCCCCAAGGCTTGCGATCCTGGCCGCGATCGCCTCGATCGCCTGATCGGCGCGGGCGCCGTCGGGACCGCCGGCCTGAGCGAGGTCGGGACGGCCGCCTCCCCCCTTGACGCCAAGCGCCTCACGGTAGCAGCGCTCTTGAGCATTCAAATACCTAGCCATGGACAGGCTCGCGGATCATTTGATCGACTGCATGACGAGCTTCATCGATTTTGCCCACGTTGGGACCGCCCCCCTGAGCAAAGTCGGGTCTGCCGCCTGCACTTCCCCCAAGAATTTCAGCCGCCGCTTTTGCAATTTCGACAGCACTGTTCGCGCTGGCGTAGTCGCCAGCCACGCCGACGGCCATGCTCACCTTGCCACCAGTGCTGCTGAAGAAGGTGAAGACTCCTGACCCCATTTTACTCTTGAGGTCGTCCACCAATCTTCGCAAGTCCTTTGGGGTAGCATCCGCGACCACGCGAACAATCTTCTGTCCGCTATTTGTCAGAACGGTCGGCGCTCCAACCGTTGCTTCGGCTTGGAGTCCTTGCATCAATACGAACTGACTCTTGGCTTCGGCGAGTTGGCGCTCGAGCTTGCGGCGCTCGTCGATGACCGCCGCGAGCCGCGTAATCACCTCGTCAGGGGCGACCTTCAACAGCTCGGCCGCCTCGCGCACCCGCTCGTCCTGGGTCGCAAGATAGGCGCGCGCAGCCTGCGCCGTCAGCGCCTCGATGCGGCGCACGCCGGCAGCGACCGCGCTCTCGCTCACGATCTTGAGGAGGCCGATATCGCCGGTCCGTCGCACATGGGTACCGCCGCACAGCTCGATGGAATAAGCGTGGCCGGACTTGGCGCTCGTGTCGCTCACCCCCATGCTGACGACGCGGACTTCCTCGCCGTATTTCTCGCCGAACAGCGCAAGCGCACCCTGCTCGATGGCGGCCTCGGGAGACATCAGATGCGTCTCCACGGGCTCGTTCTGCAGGATCATGGCGTTGACGAGGCCCTCGACCGCGCGGATCTCCTGATGCGTCATGGGCTTCTGATGGGAGAAGTCGAATCTCAGCCGCCCGGGCTCGACCAGCGAGCCCTTCTGCGCCACATGGGCGCCCAGCACCTGGCGGAGCGCCTCATGCAGGAGGTGGGTCGCCGAATGATGGGACCGGGTCGCCGTGCGGCGGCCGTGATCGACCGCAAGCTCGACGGTGTCGCCGACCTTGAGCGAACCCTTCTCGACGATGCCCTCATGCAGGAAGAGGTTATGCAGCTTCTTCTGCGTATCCTCGACGGTGAAGCTTGCGCCCTTGGCGACCGAGAGCCAGCCGCGGTCGCCGATCTGGCCGCCCGATTCGCCATAGAATGGGGTCTGGTTGACGATGACCGCGCCGCGCATCCCCTGCTTCAGCTCGCTCACGCGCTTGCCGTCCTTGACCAGCGCGACGATCTCGGCGGACGCGCTCTCGGTCTCGTAACCGAGGAACTCGGTGGCGCCGAGCTCCTCTTTCAGCTCGAACCACAGCGATTCGGTCGCGGCCTCGCCCGAGCCCGCCCAGGACTTGCGCGCCTCTTTGCGCTGCCGCTCCATGGCGGCGGCGAAGCCTTGCGCATCCACACCGATGCCTTTGACTTTCAGGGCGTCCTCGGTGAGGTCGTAAGGAAAGCCATAGGTATCGTAGAGTTTGAAGGCGACCTCGCCGGGGAGAGTATCGCCGCGCCTCAAGCCCTGCGAAGCATCGTCAAGAAGCCTGAGCCCGCGCTCGAGCGTATCGCGGAAGCGGGTCTCCTCGAGCTTCAGCGTCTCCTCGATCAGGCTCATGCCCCGCTCGAGCTCATGATAGGCGCGGCCCATCTGGCCGATCAGCGCCGGCACCAGCCGGTAGAGCAGCGGCTCCTTGGTGCCGAGAATATGGGCATGCCGCATGGCGCGCCGCATGATGCGGCGGAGCACATAGCCCCTCCCCTCGTTCGACGGCAGCACGCCGTCGGCGATGAGGAAGGACGAGGCGCGCAAGTGATCGGCGATGATGCGGTGGCTCGGCGCGTGCTCGCCTACCGCGGGGACGCCGGTCAAGTCCACCGAGGCCGCGATCAGCGCGCGGAAGAGGTCGATGGCGTAGTTGTCGTGGGTGCCTTGCAAGACGGCGGCGATCCGCTCGAGCCCCATGCCGGTGTCGATCGAGGGACGCGGCAGGGCGACGCGCTCACCGCCTGCGAGCTGCTCGTACTGCATGAAGACGAGGTTCCAGATCTCGACGAAGCGGTCGCCGTCGGCGTCCGCGCTGCCCGGAGGACCGCCTTGGAGGGTTGGCCCATGGTCGTAGAAAATCTCCGAGCACGGCCCGCACGGGCCGGTGTCGCCCATGGACCAGAAATTGTCCGAGCCGGCGATGCGGATGATCGTGGATTCGGGGACGCCGGCGATTCTGCTCCACAGCCGCGCCGCCTCGTCGTCGTCTTCATAGACGGTGATCAGAAGGCGCTTCTTGTCGAGGCCGAAGTCGCGGGTCAAAAGCTCCCAGGCGAGCAGGATCGCGCGCTCCTTGAAATAGTCGCCGAAGGAGAAATTGCCGAGCATCTCGAAGAAGGTGTGGTGGCGGGCGGTGTAGCCGACATTGTCGAGATCGTTGTGCTTGCCGCCGGCGCGCACGCATTTCTGCGAAGACGCCGCCCGCAGAAAGGCGGCCTTCTCCTGGCCGGTGAACACGTTCTTGAACGGCACCATGCCGGCATTGGTGAACATCAGCGTCGGATCGTGGCGCGGCACCAGCGGGCTCGAGGCCACGACCTCGTGATCGTTCTTGGCGAAGAAGTCGAGGAAAGCCGCACGGACGTCGTTCGTGCTGGTGTGGCCCACATTCGTGTGATTCACGCTCGCGTGGCTCACGCTTGTGTCGTCAACGCCTGCGGACGTCGCATCTTTCGGCTTGGCGCCTGCGTGCTTCCCACTTGCGTGCTTGGCGCTCGTGGGTTTCACACTCGTGGGTTTGGCGGAGGTCATGGCAGCTTGATGGGAGACCTTAGTTTCACGGGGACCGGCGCTTGCTAAGACCCTAGCCGATTCGGGCCAGAGCCAAGCGCCATAGGCCCTCTCCGTGACACCACG
>JBGQMX010000157.1:0-6646 GCA_041500805.1 Methyloceanibacter sp. | reverse complement strand
CTCCTTGCGCCAGCCGGCCTCGGCTGGCGTCCGTCGCGTGCGACGGGCAGTGGGCACAAGATGCCGTCGATCAGGGGTCTGATCGCGCCACCTCCCTCAAGTCAGAAAAAAAAGTGCGCCCAAACAGGGACGCCTCTCTTGGTGCTTTATCGCGCCGACAGTCTGCGCCATTTCGACATGAGGATAACACAATCTTAGTGAATCGGGAAGCCGTCCTGTGCCGCAGCACGGTCCTTTTTGCGCCGCAACATGCGACATTTTGACTATAGGGTTAACGTTTAAGCCTTTGGCAGATCAGTCCCCTTCACCTGGGTCGGGGGTGAAGTATTTGGTGAACTTGTCGGGCTCTGCCACAAAAGCGTCGGCGTCGGGCGGGGCAGGCTTCTTGGTCGTGATGTTCGGCCAAACTTCCGAATACTGCCGGTTGACGTCGAGCCACTTCTCAAGGCTCGGCTCGGTATCGGGCTTGATAGCGTCCACCGGACATTCCGGCTCGCAGACGCCGCAATCGATGCACTCGTCGGGGTGAATAACCAGCATGTTCTTGCCCTCGTAGAAGCAGTCTACGGGGCAGACCTCGACGCAATCCATATACTTGCACTTGATGCAAACTTCGGTGACGACGTAAGTCATCGAGTCCCACGCGCTTTCGGGGCCAAGTCAGGCCGGAATCCTCGCCCCTTACGGGCCGTCAGGGCCGCCCGAGGAAGCGCCCTGCCTATAACAATCGCGCCACCAGCACAAGGCGACGCATCGGTTCACGACGAGCCGCTCGCTCGCGAGCAGCCCCCGTGCCCGGCCATCCCCCCTTTGGGTTGAATTTCCGTGCATCTCCTAATCCTGCGTCAATCAATTTATGGCATCTGCGGAAGCTGGCGAAAAGCGATCCGCGCTCGTTTTTGCCCCGGGGGAACCCTGCTCCTTTGGCGATCCTAAGGCCCAGTGCTGGACTAGGGAGGCCCTAAGAGGCTAGCCGCCGCCATGTCGGACTTGTCCGAGGTCAAAAGGAAGTGGCAGCCCGTGGGGCACATCTGGCCGATTCTTGCGGCCGCGTGTCTTGGTCTTGCCGTCGCCATATCGGCTTGGTTTGCCGTTTCGGTCTGGGAGGAGCGCCTCGCCAAGGCGCAGTTCATTGACGTCGCCGGAGACTATGCGACGGCTCTGCAAAATGGCGTCGATGAGTATCTCCGCAAGTTCGTTGCAGTGCGCGCCTTCTACGATTCTTCCGTTGAGGTCGACCCGGACGAATTCGCTCTCTTCACGAGTCGCATCCTGGAGGGGCATGACGGCAAGCTGCGCGTGATCTGGTGTCCCCGTGTCAAGCGCAATGAGCGCGCGGAGTTCGAGAGCAAACAGAGGGAGAGGGGTTTGGTGGATTATTCCATCAAGACCTGGGCTATGACCGGTCCGTCGGCTCCGTCTTCCGAGCGCGACGAGTATTTCCCGGTACTCTACTCGACCACTGCATCCAAGAATCCGGCGACGCTCGGCATGGACCTTAACTCCGAGCCGGCGCGAAGCCAGGCAATTCAGCGCGCGCGCGCCGGCAATATGATGGCGACCGCTCAGGACATCCTGCTCCGCAATCCGATTGGCGGGGCGCGACCCGGCTTCTTCGTCGTTGTACCGGTCTACCGACCGGGCCTGCCCCTTGACAGCGTCGAGGCGCGCCGCAGCAATATTCTAGGCATTATTGTCGGCGCATTTCAAACCACCGCGATCTTCGATGCCATCCTCGCCAAGACGACGCTGCCGCAGAACGTCGACCTCTATATCTACCCGGCGGACGCGGGCGCCGATAGCCCGCCAGTCTATGCGCGCGGGGCGGCGGGGCGCGGCGATCCGATCGAGCCGAAGTCGGAAGCGGCACTTGCCGGGCTTCCCTATTGGTCGGCACCGCTCAAGGCGGGCGACGCAAGCTGGAACCTCGTCGTAGTGCCGATGAAGAGCGGGCTGATCAGCTTCTACCGGGCCTGGCTCGTCCTGGCGGCGGTCATCTTGGTGTTCGGTGCGGTGCTGGCCTATATGTGGGCTTCGCTCCGTCATGCTCTCCGGCTCGAGACGGCCAATAGCAGGATCCTGGAGCTCGCGCAGACCGACCTCCTTACCAACCTTGCCAACCGCCGCGCCTTCATCAAGCGGCTCACCATGGCGTTCACCGCGAGCTGGCGCGGCGCACCCCCCTTCGCCGTTCTCTATCTCGACATCGATAACTTCAAGGACGTGAACGACACCCTCGGCCATGCCATGGGCGATCTGCTGCTGAAGGAAATCGTGAACAGGCTGAAGCATGCGGTGAGGCCCGAGGACCTCGTGGCGCGTTTCGGCGGCGATGAATTCGCCATTCTCGTGGCCGAGGTGGCCGATCCGACCACAGCCGGCTCGTTGGCGGCACGGCTCGGCAACGTGCTTTCAGCGCCTTTCAGCATCAAGGGCCACAAGGTGCGCATCACCTCCAGCATCGGCATCGCCCTTTATTCTCCCGAGGTCGCCGGACCCGAGGCGATGATGATGCAGGCGGACCTGGCGCTTTACGGGGCCAAGGACGAGGGCCGTAATTGCTACCGCTTCCATAGCCAGGAACTCGACCGGCAGGTGCATGAGCGTGTGCGCGTCGCCGACGAGCTCATCGTGGCGCTGGAGCAGGGTGAGCTCGAGCTCTACTACCAGCCGCAGGTCGAGCTCTCCACGGGCCGCATTATCGGGCTCGAAGCCCTGGTCAGGTGGAACCACAAGACGCGCGGGCTGCTCCTGCCCAGCACCTTCATCCCGATCGCGGAGAGGACGGGAGCCATACTGCCGCTCGGGCATTGGGTGCTCGAGGAGGCGTGCCGGCAGCTCAAGCTCTGGCATGCCGAAGGGCTTGCGCCACAGGTGCTCGCGGTCAACGTGTCGGGCGTGCAGTTCAAGGGCACCTCCGAGCTCGAGCGGGAGGTCGAAGAGTGCTTGACGCGCTGGGGCATCGATCCCTCCAACCTCGAGCTCGAGCTCACCGAATCGGTGCTGATGGAGGCGACGCAGAGACACAGCAATACATTGCAGAATCTGCGCCAGCTCGGGACCAAGATCGCCATCGACGATTTCGGCACGGGCTATTCGTCCCTCAAATATCTGACCACCTATCCCGTGAACCGGCTGAAGCTTGCCCAGGAGTTCGTGTACCGCATCACGGTCGATTACCGGAATGCCGCCGTGGTGCGGGCCGCCATACGGCTGGCCCACGAGCTTGGCCTCGACGTCATTGCCGAAGGGGTCGAGACCGAGGCGCAGGCGCGCTTCCTGATGGGCGCCGGCTGCGAGCAGGGGCAAGGCTATTATTTCAGCCGGCCGGTGACGGCGCTCAAGGCGACGGAATTGCTCCGCGAAGGACGGGTCGAGCCCGCTACCGGTCCCTTGCGGAAGCTCACATCCTCGGCAGCGTAAGCTCCCGTCTTCGTCATTGCCGGGCTTGACCCGGCAATCCAGGGCAACTTGCTGCCGTCATGCCTTACTGGATGCCCGGCTCAAGGCCGGGCATGACGTATCAAGTGGAGCGATCAGCGATCAGCGATCAGCGATCAGAGCGTGTCGGCGCGCCAGGCGTCAAGGCGGCGGCGGTCCCGCTTGGTCGGGCGCGGGCCGCGATGGCCAGCGGCCGTGGCGAGGCCTCCGTCGAGAGAGGGCGTCTGTTGCGGGGTGAGGTCCTCGTAGAGCGTGCGGGCAAGGCTCGCGGGCCCGCGCGTCTCGGCGGCTCCGACCACGCGCAGGACCGAGAGCCTGCCGACAAATGTGGTTGTCACGACGTCGCCCGCATGAACGAGCCGGCTTGCCTTCACCGCGCGGGCGCCATTGATGCGGACCTTGCCGGCGGCGATCAGACGCGCGGCTCCCGATCGCGTCTTGATCAGTCTTGCGCACCACAGCCACTTGTCGAGCCGCTGCCCCGGCATGATGGAAGTCAGCTGCCTTCCGTCACGCGGGCGGCGAGGCTTCGCCTGAGCCCTTCGAGAGCGGCGAAGGGCGAATTCTCCATCGCTTTCGTGCGCTCGGGCTTGGCGTGCGCCGCCGGGCGATGCTGGTCGTGCCTTGCCGCCGGCGCCTTCTGCTGGCGGCGAGGCTTATGGCTGGCATGCTTGGCCTGGTGGCCCTCCTTGCGCTTTCCGGGACGCCAGACCTCCTCGAATTCCGCCACCTGCGCCTCGCTCATGGCGGGCTCTCGAGCTTCAGGGGCTGCGGCGGGCGCTTGCGCCGGAGCCGCCGCATCGGGGGCTTGCGCGAGCTTTCGCCTCTCGCGCCTGAAACCGAGCGCCTTCAGGATCGAGGCGAACTCTTCGCCGGAGCAGCCGACAACCGACATGAGCTCGGGCACCACGCGGAAGCCGCCATCGCCGGTCGCGCCCGTCGGTGCGACCCCGCCCCCTGGCGCCGCCCGGAAGGCAGTGCGGGCGCGGATGAGATCGGAAAGCCGTTCGAGCATGTCGATGCGGACCGCGCGCGAGCCTGCGACATGGAAGCCCGCCGCGCGCCAGTAAGGCTCAGGCACGCTCTCGCTCGCCTCGACCGAGGTCAGACCCTGCTTCGGCCGCGCCGGCAGCGCGTCGCAATCGATGCCGTGATTGCGGCCCGCATACAGCGCCCAGAGCAGCAAGACCAGGTCTGCCGCCGCGGGCTTGAGCAGCGTGGGGATATAGATGTTGAAGGCGCCGAACCGGACCCCATACTGCCTGAGCTGGGCGCGGGCGGCCTGATCGAGCGCCTTGATCTCGTCGGCGGCCCTGTCGCGACGGAGCACGCCAAGATTTTCCGACAATTGGTAGGCGAGCCCGCGGGCAAGACCGGAGAGATCGGAGGCCTCGCTCAGAGCCATCAGCGGCTTCAGCTTGGTGCCGAGCTCGGAAGCGAGCCAGGCTTCGAGCCGCTTCTGCACCCGGTCGCGCTCGGGCCCCACCAGATGCTCATCGGCAATGGGCTGGAGGCGCGGCTTGAGGGCCGTCTCGCCCCGCTCAAGACGCGCAATCTCCGATCCGGCCCACACGATCCGGCTATTGGGTTTGAGCGCGATGGCGTCGTCGGGCGCGGCCACGAGCGCATCGGCGCGGAGGGAGAGCTCGCGCGCCAGCACTTGCGCTGCCGCGTGGCGCGCCGCCCGTCCGTGGATGCCGTCGCTCGTTGCGTCGGGGGTGAAGCGAAAGCCGTCGAGGCGTCCGACATAATGGTTCTCGACCAGGATCAGGCCGTCGCTGCCGATCTCAGCCACGATCTCTTCCTTGTCGCGCAAGCGGCGCATCAGCACGCTCGTCCGCCGGTCGACGAAGCGCTGCGTCAGGCGCTCGTGCAAGGCATCGGAGAGCGTGTCCTCGATGGCCCTGGTGCGCCCCTGCCAGTGCTCGGGATCGTCTAGCCATTCCGCGCGGTGGGAGACGAAGGTCCAGGTGCGGATCTGAGCCAGGCGATTGGAAAGCGTGTCGAGGTCGCCGTCGGTGCGGTCGGCCTGCGCCACCTGGTGGGCGAACCAGTCGGCCGAGATCTTGCCTTCATCGCTCATGACGAAGCGAAAGAGCGTGGCGACGAGCTCGGCGTGGCTCGCGGCGGAGATCTTGCGGTAGTCGGGGATCTGGCACATCTCCCAGAGGAGCCCGACGGAAGCCGGCCCCTGCGCCATGTCGCGGACGGCCGGATCGAGGCTGACATTTTCGAGCGCGATCACGTCGTCCACCATGCGGGAGCGAATGAGCCGCTTATGGTCGGGCGTGTCGCGCAAGCTCTCCTTCAGCCTTTCGATGGAGGCTAAATCGAGCTTGCGGTTGCGCCATTGCAGCACGCCGACCTGGTCGAAGGAATGGTTCTCCAGCCGGTCGACGAGGTCGGGTTCGAAGGGGGCGGCCTGGCCGGTCACGCCGAAAGTGCCGTCATTCATGTGGCGCCCGGCACGCCCTGCGATCTGGCCAAGCTCGGCCGGCGTCAGGTTGCGGTGCGACTGGCCGTCGAATTTGCGGATGCCGGCGAAGGCCACGTGGTCGAGGTCGAGATTGAGGCCCATGCCGATGGCATCGGTCGCCACGAGGAAGTCGACGTCGCCGTTCTGGTAGAGCGCGACCTGGGCGTTGCGGGTGCGCGGGCTCAGCGCGCCAAGCACGACGGCGGCGCCGCCGCGCTGGCGCCGGACAAGCTCGGCGACGGCGTAAACGTCGTTGGCCGAGAAGGCGACGATGGCCGAGCGGCGGGGAAGCCGCGTGATCTTCTTGTCGCCGGCATAAGTGAGCTGCGAGAGGCGAGGGCGGGAGACGAGATTGGCGCCGGGAAGCACCTCGCGGATCGCATCGCGCATGGTCGCGGCGCCGAGCAGGAGCGTCTCGTTCAAGCCCCGCGCATGGAACAGCCGCTCGGTGAAGACATGGCCGCGCTCACCGTCGGCGGCAAGCTGGACCTCGTCGATGGCGACGAAGTCGGCCTCGATGTCGAGCGGCATGGCCTCGACGGTGCAGACATAGAAGCGCGGGGAGGGGGGCTTGATCTTCTCCTCGCCGGTGATGAGTGCGACCTGGCCGGCCCCGACACGGGCGACGACCTTGTCATAGACCTCGCGCGCGAGAAGTCTGAGCGGCAGCCCGATGATGCCAACGTCGTGGGCGAGCATGCGCTCGATGGCGAGGTGGGTCTTGCCGGT
>JBGQMX010000156.1:0-6757 GCA_041500805.1 Methyloceanibacter sp. | reverse complement strand
TGCCTCGACGCCCGCGGGGGCGTAGCTCAGTTGGTTAGAGCGTCGGCCTGTCACGCCGAAGGTCGCGGGTTCGAGCCCCGTCGCTCCCGCCACTCTCGCTTCTAAGAGATCGACGGGTACGCTATGGGCCAGCTGCTTCAGACCTACCTGCCGCTTGCCATCTTCATCGGCATCGCCTTCCTCATCTGCGGGGCGCTCCTGCTGTCGCCCTTCCTGATTGCCGTGCGGAAGCCGGACCCCGAGAAGGTCTCGGCCTATGAATGCGGCTTCGACGCCTTCGATGATGCCCGCATGAAATTCGACGTCCGCTTCTACCTCGTGTCACTTTTGTTCATTATCTTCGACCTCGAGGTCGCGTTCCTGTTTCCTTGGGCCGTGGCCTTCAGGCAGATCGGGCCCCTCGGTTTCTGGGCGATGATGGTGTTCCTCGCCATTCTGACCATAGGCTTCATCTATGAGTGGCGGAAAGGCGCGCTCGAATGGGATTAGTCCCCGAAGCCTATCTCGACAAGGAAGGGCGGGCCGGCGGTCTGGTCGGCCCCGGCGCGACAAGCTTCGGCCTCTTCTCCGACGAGCTTGCCGACAAGGGCTTCCTGCTCACCACCGCCGACGAGCTGATCAACTGGGCGCGCACCGGCTCGCTCATGTGGATGACCTTCGGGCTCGCCTGCTGCGCGGTCGAGATGATGCAGGCCTCGATGCCGCGTTACGATCTCGAGCGCTTCGGCTTTGCGCCGCGTGGCAGCCCGCGGCAGTCCGACGTGATGATCGTCGCCGGCACGCTGTGCAACAAGATGGCTCCCGCCTTGCGCAAGGTCTACGACCAGATGCCCGAGCCCCGTTATGTGATTTCCATGGGGTCTTGCGCCAATGGCGGCGGCTACTATCACTATTCCTACTCGGTGGTTCGCGGCTGCGACCGCATCGTGCCGGTCGACATCTACGTGCCGGGCTGCCCGCCGACGGCCGAGGCGCTCGTCTATGGCGTGCTCCTCCTGCAGAAGAAGATCAGGCGGACCGGCACCATCGAGCGCTGATGGGTCCTGACGTTCCTCCCGGAGCCTTGATGCCTTGATGGACGAAGCCCTTACCAAGCTCGCCGCCTACCTTGCCGATCGCCTTGGGCCGAAGCTCATTGGCTCAGAGGTCGCGCTCGGCGAGCTCACCATCGAGGTCGGGCGAGGCGATATCCCCGAAATCATCGCCTTCCTGCGCGACGACTCCCTCTGCCGCTTCGGCTGCCTGATCGATATTTGTGGCGCCGATTATCCCGAACGGGAGGAGAGATTCGACGTCGTCTATCATCTGCTCAGCCCCTGGCTCAACCATCGCATCCGCGTGCGCGCCAAGACCGACGAGGCGAGCCCGGTGCCGAGCCTCGTCGGGGTCTTTCCCGCGGCCAACTGGTTCGAGCGCGAGGCCTACGACCTTTACGGCATCTTGTTCGAAGGCCACCCCGATCTCCGGCGCCTCCTTACCGATTACGGCTTTCAGGGCCATCCTTTGCGCAAGGACTTCCCGCTCACGGGCTTCGTCGAGCTTCGCTACGACGACGAGCTGAAGCGCGTGGTCTACGAGCCGGTGAAGCTGATGCAGGAATATCGGAGCTTCGATTTCCTGAGCCCATGGGAAGGAATGGACACCGCGATTCCCGGCGACGAGAAGGCAGGCGTTGCGCGCGACAAGGACGCCAAGCCATGAAGCCGTCGCTCAAAGCCGGGCTGAAGCACCGCTTCTCCTATCGCGTGCCGGAAACGAAGACCGTTCCGCACCTCTACGCCGAATCGCCGCAGCTTCGCGCCATGCCGGAGGTGTTCGCGACCGGCTTCATGGTCGGGCTGATGGAATGGACCTGCGTGCAGCTGCTCGAGCCGCATCTCGATTCCGGAGAGGGGAGTCTCGGCACCCATATCGACATTTCGCATAAGGCCGCGACGCCGCCGGGCCTGACCGTGACCGTCGAGGTGGAATGTATCGAGGTCAGGGGCCCGCGCGCGAGATTCAAGCTCACCGCCCATGACGGCGTCGACGAGATCGGCTCAGGCACCCACGAGCGCTTCATCGTCGCCTGGGACAGATTCAACCGTGGCGTCGCCGCCAAGCGCGCCAAGGCTCAAACCAAGGTGGATGCCTGATGGCAGAGACCGAGATCCGCGACCTCGATGCCGACAGCGGCAAGAGGGAAAGCGACGACCGCAAGTTCACCATCAATTTCGGGCCGCAGCACCCCGCCGCCCACGGCGTGCTCCGCCTCGTGCTCGAGCTCGACGGCGAGGTGGTCGAGCGCGTCGATCCCCATATCGGTCTGCTCCATCGCGGCACCGAGAAGCTGATCGAGCACAAGACCTATCTGCAGGCGCTGCCCTATTTCGACCGGCTCGACTACGTGGCCCCGATGAATCAGGAGCACGCCTACTCGCTCGCGGTCGAGAAGCTCGTGGGCGTCGCCGTGCCGAAACGGGCGCAGCTCATCCGCGTGCTCTATTCCGAGATCGGCCGGCTCCTCTCCCATCTTCTCAACGTCACCACGCAGGCCTTGGACGTCGGGGCGCTCACTCCGCCGCTCTGGGGCTTCGAGGAGCGCGAGAAGCTGATGGTCTTCTACGAGCGGGCAAGCGGCAGCCGCATGCACGCGGCCTATATCCGCCCGGGCGGCGTGCATCAGGACCTTCCCCCTGAGCTGGTCGCCGACATCTACGCCTTCTGCGACCCGTTCCTCAAAGTCTGCGACGACATCGAGGGGCTCCTCACCGACAACCGCATCTTCAAGCAGCGCAACGTCGATATCGGCGTCGTCACGCTCGAGGACGCCTGGGCGCACGGCTTCTCCGGCGTCATGGTGCGCGGCTCAGGCGCCCGTTGGGACTTGCGCAAGTCGCAGCCCTACGAATGCTACGACGAGCTCAAGTTCGACATCCCCATCGGAAAGAACGGAGATTGCTACGATCGCTACCTCTGCCGCATGGAGGAGATGCGCCAATCGGTGGGGATCATGAAGCAGGCTTGCGAGCGCCTCACCACCGAGCTCGGACCGATCACCGTCGACAACCACAAGATGGTGCCGCCAAAGCGCGACGAGATGAAAAGCTCGATGGAAGCCCTGATCCATCACTTCAAGCTCTATACCGAGGGCTATCATGTGCCGGCCGGCGAAGTTTATGCGGCGGTCGAAGCGCCCAAAGGCGAGTTCGGCGTCTATCTCGTCTCCGATGGCACCAACCGGCCCTATCGCTGCAAAATCAGGGCGCCGAGCTTTGCTCACCTTGCCGCGCTTGAGTTTCTCTGCCGCGGCCATATGCTCGCCGACGTGTCGGCCGTGATCGGATCGATCGATATCGTGTTTGGGGAGATCGACCGGTGAGACAGCGCCGTTCACTGCTAGGAGCAATCGCGTCGACTGGGCAAAGACCTGCCGCGAGAAGAGAAGAAGACAGAAAATGAGCGTCCGCCGCCTCGCCGCCGAGCAGCCTGAGGGCTTTGCCTTCACGCCGGAGAATCTTGAATGGGCCAGGGCCCAGATTAGGAAATATCCGGAAGGCCGCCAAGCCTCCGCCGTGCTCCCCATCCTGTGGCGCGCCCAGGAGCAGATGGGCGGCTGGCTGCCCGAGCCTTCGCTCCGCTACGTCGCCGACATGCTCGGGCTGGCTTATATCCGCGTCTATGAGATCGCCACCTTCTACACCATGTTCAATCTGGCGCCGGTCGGCCGCTATTACGTGCAAGTGTGCGGCACGACGCCCTGCTGGCTCAGAGGCGCTGATGCGATCAAGGCCGCATGCCGCAAACTGATCGGCGAGCCCGGCCACGTGACCCAAGACGGGGTGTTCTCCTGGACCGAGGTCGAGTGCCTCGGCGCCTGCGTCAACGCCCCCATGGCTCAGATCAACAAGGACTATTACGAAGACCTGACGCCGGAGAGCCTGGAACGGGTTCTTGAAAATCTGAAGCTGGGGCGTCCCGTGACGCCGGGGCCCCAGAATGGGCGGCAGGCCTCTGCGCCGATGGGCGGTCCGATCACGCTCACCGATCCCGAGCTCTACCGGAACGAGGAGCCGGGCGAGGCTGCCACCCAGCGTAAGGTAGCCGCCCCCAAGCCGTCACCCGGCAAGGGCCGAAAGCCGAGGTCGAGCTAATGCTGCAAGACAAGGACCGCATCTTCAAGAATCTCTACGGCTTGCACGACTGGCGGCTCAAGGCGGCGCGTGCGCGCGGCGCCTGGGATGGCACCAAGGCCATGATCGAGCGGGGGCATGAGGCCATCATCGAGGAGGTGAAAGCCTCAGGCTTGCGGGGCAGGGGTGGCGCCGGTTTCCCGACCGGGCTCAAATGGTCCTTCATGCCGACCAAGTCCGACGGCCGCCCGAACTATCTCGTCGTGAATGCCGATGAGTCCGAGCCCGGCACCTGCAAGGACCGGGACATCATCCGTCACGATCCGCAGCTTCTGATCGAGGGTGCGTTCTTGGCCTCCTTCGCCATGCGGGCGCATGTCTCCTACATCTATATCCGCGGCGAGTTCATCCGCGAGCGCGAGATCCTCCAGGCGGCAATCGACGAGGCCTATGAGGCAAAGCTCATCGGCAAGAACAATGTGAACGGCTGGGACTTCGATCTTTATCTGCATCATGGCGCTGGGGCCTATATCTGCGGCGAGGAGACGGCGCTGCTCGAAAGCCTCGAGGGCAAGAAGGGCCAGCCGCGGCTGAAACCGCCGTTCCCCGCCAATGTCGGGCTCTATGGCGCGCCGACCACCGTCAACAATGTCGAGACGATCGCGGTCGTGCCCGATATCCTGCGCCGCGGGGCCACCTGGTTCGCCTCGCTCGGGCGTCCCAATAACAGCGGCACCAAGCTCTTCTGCCTCTCCGGCCATGTGAACCAGCCCTGCAATGTCGAGGAGGAGATGGGCGTGCCCTTGCGCGAGCTGATCGACCATTATGCCGGCGGCGTGCGCGGCGGCTGGGACAATCTCCTCGCCGTGATCCCCGGTGGCTCCTCGGTCCCGTGCATCCCGGCGAGCCAATGCAACGACCTGCCCATGGACTTCGACAGCCTCAAAGCGCTCAAGACCGGGCTCGGGACGGCAGCGGTGATCGTCATGGACAAGTCTACCGACATCATCCGCGCCATCGCGCGGCTGTCTTATTTCTACAAGCATGAATCCTGCGGCCAGTGCACGCCCTGCCGCGAGGGCACCGGCTGGATGTGGCGGGTGCTCGAGCGCATGGCCAAGGGCCAGGCCGAGAAGGGCGAGATCGATATGCTGCTCAAGGTGAGCTACCAGGTCGAGGGCCACACCATCTGCGCGCTCGGCGACGCCGCGGCCTGGCCGGTGCAGGGGCTGATCCGCCATTTTCGCCACGTCATCGAGGAGCGCATCGACTCTCAGGCCACGAAGCCTTTCGCTCCTTCCGTTCCTGTCGCCGCGGAGTAGGGCCGTGCATGCATTGGATCTGGGAGAACGCCGTAACGCTCGCGACCGTCATCATGGCGGGCGCGGCAATCGCGGCCTTGATTTACGCCCATCTGCAAATCTCCGAAAGCCGCAGGGCTGAGCGCCGCGGGAATGCCAATGAACTGTGGAGAGAGATCCTGAGGCTCGCCTTCGACAATCCGAAACTTTCCGATCCGACGCTGAAGCTCGCCGCGTTCGATTACGAGGCCATGACCATCGACGGCAGCCTCGAGCTGTTCCAGAAATACGAGATGTTCGTCGACACGATCCTGAATGCCAGCGAGGAGATTCTGGACGTCTCGCCGTCCAAGGAATGGGATGCGGCGGTTCGTATTCAGCTCCGCCCGCATCGCCTCTATTTGCGGTCGCAGCACTTCTTGAATTCCGGCTACCTTGAGCAATACACCCCCAAGTTCCGGGCCTTCGTGCAAGACGCCCTAAGCGACCATGCCTAAGCTCATCATCAATAACCGCGAGATCGAGGTGCCGGATGGCATCACCCTGATCCAGGCCTGCGAGCTCGCTGGCGTCGAGATTCCGCGCTTCTGCTATCACGAGCGCCTCTCCATCGCCGGCAATTGCCGCATGTGCCTGGTCGAGGTGGCCGGCATGCCGAAGCCCGTCGCCTCGTGCGCCATGGGCGTCAGCGATCTCAGACCCTCGCGCGACGGCACGCCGCCCACCATCATCACCGACTCGGAGACAGTGAAGAAGGCGCGCGAGGGCGTGCTCGAGTTCCTGCTCATCAATCACCCGCTCGACTGCCCGATCTGCGACCAGGGCGGGGAATGCGACCTGCAGGACCAGACCATGGCCTATGGCTTCGACGCCGGCCGCTTCCAGGACAACAAGCGCGCCGTCGAGGACAAATATCTCGGGCCCCTGATCGGCACCTACATGACGCGCTGCATCCATTGCACGCGCTGTGTGCGCTTCATGACCGAGGTCGCCGGTGTCGAGGAGCTCGGCGCCATCGGCCGCGGCGAGGACATGGAGATCACCACCTATCTCGAGCAGGGCATGATGTCGAACCTGTCGGGCAACGTCGTCGATCTCTGCCCCGTGGGCGCGCTGACCTCCAAGCCATACGCCTTCATGGCGCGTCCCTGGGAGCTTACCAAGACGCTGTCGATCGACGTCATGGATGCGCTCGGCAGCGCCATCCGTGTCGATGCCCGCGGGCGCGAGGTGATGCGCATCCTGCCGCGCGTCAACGACGCCATCAACGAGGAGTGGATCTCCGACAAGGCCCGCCATGTCTGGGACGGGCTGCGCACCCAGAGGCTCGACCGCCCCTATGTG
>JBGQMX010000155.1:0-6797 GCA_041500805.1 Methyloceanibacter sp. | reverse complement strand
CTCGACGAGGATTCGAAGCGAAGCGCATAAGCCCCGGTGAGATAGCTCTTGGCGCTTTCGAGCTCCTCGGCGGTCGGGCCATTCTCGGCAAGCCGTCGGAGCTCGGCTTCGATCACGTCGAGCGACTGGCCGACCGCTTCGTTCTTGGTCGCCACGCTGCCGACAAAGACCGCGCCGTGCTCGTAAGGATAGAGATTGGAGTAGACCGAATAAGCGAGCCCGCGCTTCTCGCGCACCTCTTCCATCAGCCGCGAGGAGAAACCGCCCCCGCCGATGATGTAGTTGAGCACATAGGCCGGGATGAAGTCCCCGTCCTTCCGCGCAATGCCGCGATGGCCGAACTGCGCCACCGATTGCGGCACGTCCATCTCGATGATCTCGCGCGTCGGACCGAGCGGCGGGTTGGCGTCGGCCACGGGCGCGAGCTCGGAACGGAGCGGCAGGTCGCCGAAAACCTGGTCGAGCGCTTTGCCAAGCGTCTCGGCGTCGATGTCGCCGACCACCGAGATCACCAGCTTGTCGCGGGCAAACACGCGGCTCACGTAGTTCCTGAGGTCGGCGCTGGAGATGGCGGCGATGGAGGTCATGGTGCCCTTGATGGGGCGTCCATAAGGATGGTTCTGAAAGGCAAGCCGGTCCCAAGCGAGCGAGGCCACCGTCTCGGGATCGTTCTCATCGAATTTCAGGCCCGCCAGGATCTGGGCGCGCACGCGCTCGACCGCATCCTCATCGAAGCGAGGCTTGGTCAGCGCGAGACGCGCCAGGCCGAACACCTCGTCCTTGTTGGCGGTGAGCGTCTGGAGATTGCCGAGCATGACGTCGCGCCCGGCGTCGAAGTCCATGCGCATGGCGAGCTCCTGCGCGCGCTCCTGGAAGGCGATGGAATCGAGATCGCCGGCGCCCTCGTCCATCATCGCCGAGACGAAATAGGCGAGGCCTTCTCTGTCCTTGTCGTCCTGGGAAGCGCCGCCGCGGAAGGCGAAGCGGATGGCGATCAGAGGATTGGCATGGCTCTCGACGAGCCAAGCCTCGATGCCGCCGGGGCTCGTCACGCGCTCGATCTTCATGCCGCTAGCCTCAGCCGCCTGAGCAGTCGCAAGGATGAGCGCCGCGGCGGCCAGCCCTGAGCCGTGCCGCAACACCGAGGGCGGGAGCCAGGATCGGAATGCCATGGCGCCTAGGACTTGCCTTTACCTGGCGCATGGGCCGGCTTCTCACCAATGCTGCTGGTAATTTCAGGAGACGGCAGCAGATAGCCGGTGACCGAGTTCTTGTCGATCAGATATTTCCGCGCAACGTTGCGCATGTCGTCGATGGTTACCTTCTTGAGCCGGTCGGGCCAGGCCTCAACGTCCTCGACGCTCATGCCGGTGGCGAGCCGCCAGCCATATTGGCGGGCCATGCGCGACTGGCTGTCGGAGGTGTAGACGAACTCGGCGATATAGGCGGCGCGCGCGCGGTCGAGCTCTGCTTGGGTGACGCCGTTCTCGCGCAGACTCGCGATCACCCCGTCGATCGCCTTCTCGAGCGTCTCGGCAGAGACCTTCTCGGCGGCAATGGCGTAGAAGCCGAGCCGGCCGGAATCGAGGCCTGAATCGGAGTACCAGCCGCCGGCGCTCGCCGCCGTCTTGTCCTCAATCACCAGCCGCTTATAGAGCTTGCTGATGGAACCGGAGGCTGCGACCCGCATCAGGAGGTCGAGGGCCTCGGCTTCGCCGGGAGCCGCCGAAGCATAGCTCGGGGCGAGGTAGAAGCGCTGCACTGTGGTGCGTCCGGCGCGCGGATCCTCGAGCGTCACCTTCACGGGCGCGTAATGCTCCGGCTCCTGCGGCCGTACCCTGCCGTTGAGAGAGTCGTTCGGCTTGATCTTGCCGAAGTTCTCCTCGGCGAGCGTCTTCACCTCGTCCGGCTCGACATCCCCGGCGATGATCAGGATGGCATTGTTGGGCGCGTAGAAGCGCTTGTAGTAGGAGAGCGCATCCTCGCGGTCGAGGGCCTTGATCTCGTGCTCCCAGCCGATGATGGGGATGCCGTAGGGGTGGTTCTCATAGAGCGCGGCCATCATCTGCTCCTGCAGGATGCTGCCGGGATCGTTGTCGACGCGGGAGCGGCGCTCCTCGAGGATGACATCGCGCTCGGTCGCCACGTCCTCCTCGGTCAGGCGCAGATTGACCATGCGGTCGGCCTCCATGGACATCACGAGAGGGAGGCGGTCCTTGGCCACGCGCTGGAAATAAGCGGTGACGTCGTGATTGGTGAAGGCGTTGTCCTCGCCGCCGTTCTTGGCGATGATCTTGGAAAACTGGCCGGTCGGGATCTTGTCCGTGCCCTTGAACATCAGATGCTCGAGGAAATGGGCGATGCCGGAGGCGCCGGGCGGCTCGTCGGCGCCACCCACCTTGTACCAGATCATCTGGGTCACGACCGGGGCGCGATGGTCGGGGATGACCACGACCTGGAGGCCGTTGGCGAGCTTGAACTCGCTGACACGCTCCGACGCATAGGCCCCGTCCACTGCAAAGGCGACGGCAAGGGAGGCGAGGCTGAAACCAGCCAAGACGAGGCCCACCCTCGGATCGAGCACGGCCAGAAGCTGATCGAACATCCACATCACCTTTGAAGGGGGCCGGGAGTGAGACACGGGCCGAGCGGAGCAAGGATCGTGCCGAAGACTCAGCCGAGCCTCATTGCCTCATTTCAGGCCTCGGGCCAGCATTTTCAAGCCAATCTCCGAAAGATCCCCGTCCGGAACCCTACGGCTGCGTCAATAGCTCGCCGCATTGCCGCCTGACGAGACGCCCTTGTAGCTGTCTGGCGCGGCCGGGTGGAACGGATCCTCGGGGGCCGGGCCCGCCGGGGCATCCGCCGGCGAACGGGGCGTGAGCGGCTTCGGGGCGGCCGATGCGACGGTGCTTTTCGCGCCATCCTCCGGCCGCTTGTCCGAGGGATCGGGCTCGGGAACATCGGCAACCGGCTCCACCTCGTCATCCGACTTGCCGAAGACCTTGTCGAGAAGGGTCGGCTTGCCGGCATAGGGGTTGGTCGGATCGGCTTCAGCCTCGGCCTGTGCCTCCACCGCCTTCTTTTGCTTAGCGATGCGCTTCCCTGCCTTCTCGGGATCGTCCGGCCAGTCAGGCCGCGCCGTGGCCACGGCAACGCCGGTTCCCGGCGCAGGCAGAGCTTTGGAATTGGGCGGAAGCAGCAGCGGGGGACGCTCGGCCATACGCACGTCGGCCTGCTCGTGGTCGCCGGAGAGCCCCATATAGTCGAAGACCTTGCCCTGGAATTGGACGCCGCCGCAGCCGCCAAGGGCAAGCGTGCAGGCAAAGGCTGCCGCAAGGCGCAAGGCGCGCTCAGAGCGAGATATGACTGCGGCGTGCCCCAATGTTCCCCTTAACCATCCGGGAAACCGGATTTGGTTACATTTTAGAAGGGTTTCCGACCTTTTTGTGACCCCTGAACAGGGACTCATATAGAAGTCCCAGAACCCCGGCAACAATGGCGGTATCGGCGATATTGAATACGTACCACTCAAAGCCGAAGGCGTGGAGCGAGAAGAAATCGGCCACCGCGCCATAGGCGATGCGGTCGATGGCGTTGCCGATAGCGCCCCCGATGATAAGCCCGATCGAAGCTGCCGCGAGCGGCGAGGTAATCCGCGCGAGCCAGACGGCAAGGGCAAGGCTTGCCCCGAAGGCGAAGAGGATGAGGCCCCCACGCCCGAGCGCGCCTTGCTGCGGCAGGAGCCCGTAACTGATGCCCTGGTTCCACACGAGCACCAGGTCGAAGAAGGGCGTAAGCGCGACGGTGCCTTTGGCGCCGATGTCGTAGACGTAAAGCATCCACGCCTTTTGGGCCTGATCGAGCAGAACCACGAGGGCGGCGATGCCGAGCCCGAGCGGCGACATCGGCCCCCAGAGCCAGCCGCGCAGCATGGCGTTATTCCGCAGCAGCGGCGCGGCGAGCATCGAACTGCCGCACGGCCGCCGCATCGCGAAGGGAGAGCTCGGGGAACTCGGGGTCGGAGCCGACCTCAGTCAGGATCTTCCAGGACCGCGCGCATTTCGTGCCCTCGGCGCGCGCGAAGACGACGGCCACGCCCGGCACCTCGTCGAGGCGGAAGGCCCCTTTGGGGCCCGCTCCCGGCGAGAGCTCGATCCCGCTCGTGATGGCGATCTCGGCGAGATCGACGCCGCGCAAAGCCGCGCGGAGCTCCTTGTCGCCGACATAGACCCTTGGTGCTGCTTCGAGGCTCGAGCCGATGCGCCCTTCCTTTCGCTCGATCTCGAGCGCGCCCGTCACCACGCGGCGCAGCTCGCGCAGCTTCCGCCATTTCTCGGCGAGCGCCTCGTCGCGCCAGGCGGGCGGTACATCGGGGAATTGCCGGAGATGCACGGAGCCTTGCTCATCAGGGAAGCGATTGAGCCACGCCTCCTCCATGGTGAAGGCGAGCATGGGGGCGAGCCAGGCGGTGAGCGCGGCGAAGACCTGATCGAGAACGGTCAGTGCGGCGCGGCGGGTCAGGCTGTCATAGGGGTCGCAATAAAGCACGTCCTTGCGGATATCGAAATAGAAGGCGGAAAGATCGTTGACGCAGAAATTGAGCAGCGCATGAAAGATGCGCTTGAAGTCGAAGGCGTGGTAGCCCGCGCGCACTACCTCGTCGAGCTCGGCGAGACGGTAGAGCATATAGCGCTCAAGCTCGGGCATCTCGGCATAGGGCACGGCGAGGCCTTCGCGATAATGGGCGAGATTGCCGAGCAGAAAGCGCAGCGTGTTCCTGAGCTTGCGGTAGGACTCGACATTCGCCTTGATGATGTCGGCGCCGATGCGCAGATCCTCGGCGTAGTCGGAGCTCATGGCCCAGAGCCGCAAGATCTCGGCGCCGGATTGGCGGATGACGTCCTGGGGCGCCACGACATTGCCGAGCGACTTCGACATCTTGCGTCCCGACTCATCGACCACGAAGCCATGGGTGAGCACCGCATCGTAGGGCGCGCGGCCGCGCGTGCCGCACGACTCTAAGAGCGAGGACTGGAACCAGCCGCGATGCTGGTCGGAGCCTTCGAGATAGAGAGCGGCAGGCCAGGCGAGGTCTTTGCGCTCCTCAAGCACGAAAGCGTGGGTGGAACCAGAGTCGAACCAGACGTCGAGAATATCGTCGACCTTCTCCCAATCCTCGGGCTTGTCGACCAGGCCTTGGAGGAAGCGCTCCTTGGCGCCTTCCTCGAACCAAGCATCGGCACCCTCTTTGGCGAAGGCTTCGCGCACTCTCTCGATGAGCGCTTCCGACCAGGGATATTCCTTGCTCGGCACGACATCGTCAAAACTGTCCGAGCTCGGATTGATATTGCGGAACACGGTGATGGGTACGCCCCAGGCGCGCTGGCGCGAGACCACCCAGTCGGGCTTCGTCTCGATCATGCCGCGGATGCGGTTCTCGCCTTGCGGCGGCACCCACTGCGTCTCGCTGATGGCAGCAAGCGCGCGATTGCGCAACGTGTCGGTGGGAGCGCCCTCGCCGATCTCCTTGTCCATGGCGATGAACCATTGCGGCGTGGCGCGGAAGATCACCGGCTTCTTCGAGCGCCAGGAGTGAGGGTAGTCGTGCTTGTGGCGCGAACGAGCGATAAGCGCGCCAGCCTGGACGAGCTCAGCGATCACCGCGTGGTTGGCATCGCCGAACTTGCCCTTGTCGTCGATGACGCGGTTGCCCTCGAAGCCCGGCGCCTCCTTGGTGAAGAAGCCGGCTTCGTCAACGGTGAACGGGATCTTGGTGTCGATGCCGCGCGCGTTGAGCTTCGCGCGATTGTCCTCCCAGATCTCGAAGTCCTCGGTGCCGTGGCCGGGTGCGGTATGCACGAAGCCCGTGCCGGTGTCCTCGGTGACATGCTTGCCGGCGAGGAGTGGCACGGCGAAGCCGTAGCCGCTCTCGCGCAGAGGATGCGCCGCGGTGATGGCTTCGAGAGCAGACCACGGCATATGGCCAAATCGCCGCCAAGCCGTCACGCGCGCAGCCTTGAAGACCTCTTCGGCCAGCCTATCGGCAAGGATCAGCCTGTCGCCCACCCTCGCCCAATTGTCGTCGGCGGCGTGGGTGACCTCGTAGACGCCATAGTCGATGTCCTTGGAGAACGCGATGGCGCGGTTGCCGGGAATGGTCCATGGCGTCGTCGTCCAGATCACGATGGAGGCTTTTCGGATCTCCTGGGGGATCAGGAACTCGTCATCGTCAGGGCCGATATCCAATGAGGGGCCGGAATAATTCACGACGGGAAACTTCACGTAGATCGCGGGGCTTTCGATCTCGGCATATTCGACCTCGGCCTCGGCGAGAGCGGTGCGCTCGACCACCGACCACATCACCGGCTTCGACCCGCGATAGAGCAGCCCGTTCATGGCGAACTTCATCAGCTCCGCGGCGATGGTCGCCTCGGCGTCGAAGCTCATGGTGGTGTAAGGGTGATCCCAGTCGCCCTCGACGCCGAGCCGCTTGAACTCCTCGCGCTGCACGTTCAGCCAATGCTCGGCATAGGCGCGGCACTCGGCGCGAAAGGCGATCATTGAGGCGGAGTCGGTGAGGTCAGGCTTAGATTTGCCCTTGGCGCGATAATTCTCCTCCTCGACCTTCCACTCGATGGGAAGCCCGTGACAGTCCCAGCCCGGAACGTAATTGGCGTCCTTGCCCATCATCGCCTGCGAGCGGATGATCACGTCTTTGAGTATCTTGTTGAGGCCGGTGCCGATATGGATGTTGCCGTTGGCGTAAGGCGGCCCGTCATGGAGGACGAATTTCG
>JBGQMX010000154.1:0-6826 GCA_041500805.1 Methyloceanibacter sp. | reverse complement strand
GAAGGCTTGCGATCCTGGCTGCTGCGGGGCGCGCTGGCCGCCGCCAAACAAGCCACCGCCATTGCCCTTGCCACCGAACCAGCCGGGACCGTCGGAATTTCCCGAGTCTTCGCCGCCCTGGTTTCCCGGGTTGCCCTTCATCCATGAGAAGAGACCGGCGCTCGCAGGCTCCAAACTGACAATGAGGAGAGCGGCAGCAAATCCCGCGGCGGCGAGGACTGTCCCGCCTCTTAGCTTAGTCTGCCATTTCAGCATTCGCCGCTCCCCGTCCGTTGCGGCTTCTGTCCCGCTTTAACTATAGGCGCTTTGCCGCCAGCACTCTAGAGCCAATGAACCGGGCGCATTTTCCAAAAATCCGTCCAGCCGCCGGAGCGTTCCGTTGGCATCGGGACACGTTACGCCGCGATTGAGTCAGAAAGATTTCCCTCGGTAGCCGGCCAGCGGCCGCCCGCTTTACATGTTGCGGAGCGTGCCGGGCTTCAAGGCCTAGCCAGGGAATTGGGCGATTTTAGGCTGTGACGAGGTGAGCTTTTCGCAAGAAAGCGGCCCCGGCGGCGTCTTTCAGCCACCGGGGCGAATTGGATCGCGGGCTCTGATGCTGAGGATCAGAGCTGATAGCGGATCTGGTCGGTCCAGAAGCGCTCGAGGCGGATCAAGGCCTTGTTCAGCGTCTCCAGGTCGTTGGCGCCGATGCCGCCAACCTGCTGCAGGGACTTGAGTTGCCGGTGATAAAGGCCATTCACCACCTTGCACACCTCCTGCCCCTTGTCGGTGAGCCGCACCCGCACCGAGCGCCGATCGGTGGTCGAGCGCTGGTGGTGGATGTAGCCGGTATCAACCAGCTTCTTGAGGTTGTACGACACGTTGGAGCCGAGATAATAGCCGCGGCTCGTGAGTTCCCCTGCCGTCAACTCGGCATCGCCGATGTTGTAAAGCAGCAAAGCCTGCACGCTGTTGACGTCGACTCGGCCAAGGCGCTCGAATTCGTCTTTGATCACATCGAGCAGCAACCGATGCAGCCGCTCGACCAGCTTCAAGGAAACAAGATAGCGGCCCTTGAGGTCTTCTGCCTCATCGGTGCTAACATGTGTCCCTATATTTAGGGCTACACTCATCGCCTACCCTCGTTAGTTGTTGTTAATCCCCAACTTGACGAGGACTATAGACCGGCCGACCTAAAATCTGCTTAAGCGAGACGCTTAAGATTGCATGAAATTCTAGTATTAAGTTTTGATGATGTTGCCGGGGGTTTTAGCCCAGTCTCACAGACCTGGAGCCACCTCTACGAGCTCGAGCTCGTCCTCGGCGGGCGTCGAAAACAGGCGCTCGATGGCCTCGTCGTCGACGCCGGCGAGGCTCGCCGGTTGCCAGCTGGGGGCCCGCCCGTTGCCGGCGATCCGCGCGGCGATCCCCTCGCGGTAGTCGTGGCTGCCGATGATATGCGAGGCGAGGCGAAATTCGAGGCGAAGCGCGCTTGCGAGATCGAGCGACTTGCCGCGCTGCATCTGGGCGAAGGCGACCTTGAGAGAGGTCGGCGATTTCTTGCGCAGCTCGGCCGCCGTCTCGCGCGCGAAGGCTTGGTCGTCGCCGGACCAGGCATCGAGCCGCTCGAGGATCGCCTCGACCGATGGGGCCGAGAAGGCGCGGTTGATTACGGGCGTGTGCCGCACGAGCTCGCCTTCGCCTGGCTCCCGGTGGAGCCCGTCAAGGAGCCGGTCGATCGGCTGGTTGTCGCTCAACGCGTCCTTGATCACGCCGAAATGGGCGGCGGGGATGGTATGGCTGACGAGACGCTGGCGGAAGGCCTCGGCGGGTCCGATCAAGCGGCCGGTCAAGGCAAGATAGGTCCCGGTCCATCCCAGCAGACGGGGCAGAAAATAGGTGCCGCCGATATCGGGGAGAAAGCCGATGCCCACTTGCGGCATGCCGAAGCGATAGCCCTCCCCCGCCACGCAATGGGTGCCGTGAAGAGTAATGCCGATGCCGCCCCCGAGCACGAGGCCGTTGATCAGGGGCACGTTCGGCCTGATGAATTTCTCGAGCACCCAGACGTGACTATAGGCGGCGCGATAGAACTCCCGGATCGCGCCCCGCGCGCCCTGCTCGCTCCATTCGTGCAGGAGCTTGAGGTCGCCCCCGCTCGAGAACACGGAAGGATGCGTCGATTGCATCACCACGCCATAGATGTGTGGCGCCGGCGCCCAGCGGCGATAATGCAGGCTCAAGGCCTCGAACATTTCCCGGTTGAGCGCGTTTAGCCTTCCCGGCCGGTCGAGCGTGACCACGCCGGCGCGATCGTTCTCCTCGAAATTGATGCCAAGCGCTTCGGACAATCCGCGATGCCCCTGATCGAATCTCGTATAAGGACCGCCTCGTGAAAGGCTCGCCTCGAAAAGGTTCTGCCTTGAAAAGGCCCTGCCTTGGAAAGACAAGGCGATGCCTTTGAGAGGCATCTGCCTTGAAAAGGCTACGCCTTGAAAACGCCCGGGGCAGCTAGCACTCAATCGCCGAAACCACAAGCTTTGCTCTAACGAAGGCCATTGGACGCTCGTATGACGCCTAAACCCATCGCTTCACTCATTTTCGCGCTTGTCGTGGCGCTGCCGCTCTATGCGCTAGCAGAGAGCGACGACGAGGTCCCGCCGTCGCCTGACCGCAACCCTGCGCGCGTGCAAGGGGCTGTGGCGAATGAGCCGGTGGCGCAGGCCCCGGTGCTCCCGGGCGATCAGCCCACCGTGCCGTGGACCGATGAGGAGATCGCTGCCGCGAAGGCGGAATGCAGCAAGGCGCTTGCCAATCTTGTGCTCGACTACGAGCCGCTGCCGCCCATCAAGGAAGGCATCTGCGGTGCACCCGCGCCGATCCTGCTCAAATCCATCGGCAGCGACCCAAAAGTGGTGATCGATCCCCCCGCGACCGTCACCTGCCCGCTGGCACGCGGCCTCAGCGCCTGGCTCAGCAAGACGGTGCAGCCAGAGGCCAAAGCGGTACTCGGCTCGCAAGTGGTCAAGCTGCACAACGCGACCTCGTACGCGTGCCGCAACCGCTATGGCAGCGCCACGACGCCGCTGAGCGAGCATGCGCTCGCCAATGCGCTCGACGTCTCGGAGTTCTTCCTCGCTTCGGGCGAGCACATCACCGTGCTCGACGGCTGGCCGCGGCTCGCCACGGTGCCGCCGCCTCCGACCCACGTCGCTTCCCCAAGCCGCGTCGCTTCCGTGGCGAGCTCGATCATGAAGGTGTCGCAAGCCGCCACCCCCACGTCGCTTCCGGTCATCGCCCGCGACAGCGCCATCGTCGTGACCAGGATCAAAGCCAACCCCTTCGAGGTGCCGGCGCCACCGCAAGAGGCCAAGTCCCCTTCTGCCCCAGCGCCAACCTCGGAAAGCACGGTCGCCAAGACGAGGAGCAATCCCTTCGTGGCACCTGCTCCCGCTCAAGCTTCGACGCCCCAGTCAGCCACGCCCCAAGCGGCGACGCCACAAGACGCCACACCTTCGGGAGCCGTGCCTCAGGATGCTGAGCCGGAGCAGACGCTTGCCGAGCGGGAGGGGGTGTTCGTGAAGACCGTGCATGACGATGCCTGCAACACCTTCGGCACGGTGCTAGGACCTGAGGCGAACGAGGCCCACAAGAACCACTTTCACCTCGACATGAAGGCGCGGCGACGCACTGCCTTCTGCGAATAGCTTCGTCAAAACGGCAAACCATGTCCGCCGAGAGCCGTTGGCACCGGGCAAGCCCGAGTGGTAGCTTGCCGTCTTAAGTCAAGCGAGCACGGCAGAGCGCGGTGTCATCCCCCAAAGACAAGACGGTCTCCTTGCGCACCGAGCGGGTTAAGCGTGCGGGCGGCAAGGCGCCCCCCGCGTCGCGCTCGGGGTTCCCGGCGACGCGTCTCAGGCGGAACCGGCGCGCCGCCTGGTCACGCCGCCTCGTGCGCGAGACCACGCTCACCACCGACGATCTGATCTGGCCGATCTTCCTCATCGAAGGCGAACGCAAGCGCTCGGCGATCGCGGCCATGCCGGGCGTTGAGCGCCTCTCGATCGACCTCGCTGTCAAGGCAGCGGAAGAGGCAGCCTCGCTTGGGCTGCAGGCCATCGCGCTCTTTCCCAATACCGACCCGGCCCTTCGCGACGAACAGGCAAGCGAGGCGCTCAATCCCGGCAATCTCGTCTGCCGGGCGGTCCGCGCCATCAAGTCCGCCCTGCCGGACATCGGCATCATCTGCGACGTGGCGCTCGACCCCTATACGAGCCACGGCCATGATGGGCTCCTGGTCGATGGCGAGATCGACAACGACCGGACCATAGAAGTGCTGATTGCGCAGGCGCTGGTTCAGGCCGAGGCCGGCTGCGACATCCTCGCGCCGTCCGACATGATGGACGGCCGGATCGGTGCGATCAGGGCGGCGCTCGAGGAGAACGGCTTCGTTAACATCCAGCTCCTCGCTTATGCGGCGAAATATGCGTCGGCCTTCTACGGGCCTTTCCGCGACGCGGTGGGTTCCTCGTCGATGCTCAAGGGCGACAAGCGGACCTATCAGATGGATCCCGCCAATGGCGCGGAGGCGCTGCGCGAGGTGGCGCTGGACATCGCCGAAGGCGCCGACATGGTGATGGTCAAGCCGGGGCTCGCTTATCTCGACATCGTCTGGCGGCTGAAGGAAGCCTTCGGGGTGCCGACCTTCGTCTACCAGACCTCCGGCGAATATTCGATGATCGCGGCTGCGGCGGAGCACGGCTGGATCGACCGGGACCGCGTCATCCTGGAGAGCCTGATCGCCTGCAAGCGCGCCGGCGCCGACGCCGTCTTCACCTATTTCGCGCTCGAGGCGGCAAAGCTGCTCAAGAAGTAGGGTGGGCAAAGGCCCTAGGCGCCGTGCCCACCGACCCGTGGGCACGGTATCCGTTGCCCACCCTACGTCATCGCCTCAGTTGGTGACCTTCACAGCCTTGAAGATCACCTTCGCTTCCTTCGCCTTGTCGAAATTGTCGCCGGAGAGGCCGAACCGCCAGCCGCCTTTCGGCGCCTGGCCCCGCAACTCGCGCACCTTGGTTCCGTTGATGAAGAAGGTCACGGAATTGCCGTTGGTCTTGACGCGAAGCGTGTTCGCGGCGCCCGCGGCCTTGTTGATCGCCGACGAATCGACATTCGCCGCGATGGTGCCGAGCCACTTGCCGTCCTGCTTCCGCGCGATCCAGAACTTGCCGTTGTTGAGAACGCCGAACTGGAAATAGGTCCTGTTGTCCTCGCCCCAGAAGAGGAGGCCGGCGCCGAGGATCGGCTGGTCGCCGGTGGGCCAGACCGTCTCGGAGCAGATGTCGGCATCGTGGACGGTGAAGGTGACATTCAGATTGGACTGCATGTCGTCGGGGGGGAGCTTGAAGACGAAGGAGCCGTCCTTCACCTCGATATTGTCCTTGAGCGGCCAGCCGCCGGCATCGTCGGCGAATTTGTCCTCGAAGATGACCTCCTGGCCCTCGCAGGCCGCCGCCCGCCATGAAGGCGCTCCCGCCAAAAGGATCGAAAACCCAAGCAACATCGCTGATCTTCGCATCGTGGTCCCCGTTAGCCTGGCCTCGCCCGCGTCCAGTCAAAAATCCTTAACGTGTTGGCCAGGGCTCGGCAACCAGTGCGGTCCTCGCCGCCACCGGCCTCTCTCGCACGCGGCCGATCCCCGGTTATCTCAGGCCTGAGGCGCCTTATGCTTGTTTGGCGGTGCAGCAATCACCATCTAGGGCGCGATTGCCCCTGGCCACGGGATTGGAGACGAGATGACCGAGCAGCAGACGCTTCCGCCGCGATCGGGTACCGATTACAGCGAGCAGCCGAACGCCTACGATCCGCTAACGCAGCCGCGCCTGTTCGAAGGCGTGATCCGCAAGCGCATCGTGGCCTTCATCGTCGATGCCATCATCATTCTGGTGCTGACGGCGATCGCCTATGTTGTGGTGGCCCTGCTCGGGATCCTCACCCTCGGCCTCGCTTGGCTCCTGTTCGGCCTCGTTTTTCCTGCCGTGGGCCTCGGCTATAACGCGCTCACCATTGGAGGGTCGAATTCCGCGACCATCGGCCAGAGGATGATGGGGCTCGAGGTGCGCATGTGGTTCGGCGGCAAGGTCGCGCCGCTGATCGCGGCCTTCCACGCGCTCCTCTTCTGGTTCTTGCTCGCCATCTTCTGCCCGATCCTGTTGTGGGCGCTATTCGATCCGCGCAAGCGCTGCCTGCACGACATCCTCGCGGGCGTGGTGGTGATCGACCGGGTCTAGAGTCTGGCGCAAGGAAGGCGCCGCCGGGCATTAATTCAAACGTTTTCAGGCTCCGTCCCCGATTGCGCTGCTGCCCTTCGATCCACTAAGCTTGCCGGCAGAGTGGTTCGGATTCGTCTCCGGTCGGCACAACGTGACAGAGCACAAGAGCAACTTTCCCGAATTCTACATCACCGCGCCGCAGCCCTGTCCCTACCTCCCCGGCCGGCTCGAGCGGAAGCTGTTCACCCATCTCACCCGCGACAAGCCGCGCTTCCTCGTCGACAATTTGTTGAAGGGCGGGTTCCGGCGCAGCCAAAACATCGCCTATATGCCTTATTGCGATGCCTGCTCGGCCTGCGTGCCGGTGCGCATCCTGGTCGATCAGTTCCGCCCGCGCCGATCGCTGAGAAGGATTGCCCGCGCCAATCGCGACCTCATCGCCACCCGGGTGCCGCCGGCGCCAAGCTCCGAGCAATATAAGCTGTTCCGCTCTTATATCGACGCGCGCCACGCCGACGGCGGCATGGCCGAGATGTCGGTGCTCGATTATTCGCTGATGGTCGAGGACAGCG
>JBGQMX010000153.1:0-6844 GCA_041500805.1 Methyloceanibacter sp. | reverse complement strand
TTCTTCATCACTTCTTCGAGCGCGCGGATCGATTTCTCGCGGCCGACGAACAGCGGCACGATCATGTGCGGGAAGACGACGATGTCGCGAAGCGGCAGCACCGGGTAAGCGTGGCTTTCGCCGTGGACGATAGCTGGCCGGGGTTTCGGGGTCGTCATGGCCTATTCCTTTTGTTGTGCCCCCTTGCTCGCAGTCCGCCATTTTGCGCAACCGCCACAAGGTGCCGGGATGTTCCGGGGCCGTCAGGCCGCCTCCTGGCCCGCCTCTTCCGGATCGTTGGTGCGGCGAATCTCAAGCGTATTTTCATCGCCGATAGCATTAGGTGGCTATCGACCATGGAGGTGTCAAGTCGATGGAAAAGGCCCGCCAATCGGGGCTGAACGCCGGGAAATGCCTAAGCAACCGCGGCCGCGGGAACAGGTTCCGCAGCCGTTTTTTTGGACACTCAACGCTCAAGGCGGCACCCGCGATCAGGCGCTGGCGCTGCTCTCGACGGCGCGGTCGGAACGGTCGGCGTAAATGTAGAGCGGGCGAGCCGTTCCCTCTACCACTTCGCGCGAGATCACGACCTCTTCGACGCCTTCCAGGCCCGGCAGATCGAACATGGTCTCGAGCAGGATGCTTTCGAGAATCGAGCGCAAGCCACGCGCGCCGGTCTTGCGGTCGATCGCCTTGCGGGCGACCGCTCCAAGCGCCTCGTCGGCGAACGTCAGCTCGATGTTCTCCATCTCGAACAGCCGCTGATATTGCTTCACCAGCGCGTTCTTCGGATCGGTCAGAATCTTCTTCAGCGAAGCCTCATCGAGATCCTCAAGCGTCGCGACCACCGGCAGGCGGCCGACGAATTCCGGGATCAGTCCGTACTTCAGGAGATCCTCGGGCTCGACGTGGCGGAAGATTTCGCCGGTGCGGCGATCTTCCGGCGCCAGCACCTGGGCGGCGAAGCCGATCGAGGTCGAACGTCCGCGCGCGGAGATGATCTTCTCCAGCCCTGAGAACGCCCCGCCGCAGATGAACAGAATGTTCGTGGTATCGACCTGCAGGAACTCCTGCTGCGGATGCTTGCGGCCGCCCTGCGGAGGAACCGAGGCAACCGTGCCTTCCATGATCTTCAGCAGCGCCTGCTGCACGCCCTCGCCCGAAACGTCGCGGGTAATCGAGGGATTGTCCGATTTGCGGCTGATCTTATCGATCTCGTCGATATAGACGATGCCGCGCTGCGCACGCTCGACATTGTAATCGGCGGCCTGCAACAGCTTGAGGATGATGTTCTCCACGTCCTCGCCGACATAGCCCGCCTCGGTGAGCGTGGTGGCGTCGGCCATGGTGAAGGGCACGTCGAGGATGCGGGCAAGCGTCTGCGCAAGCAGGGTCTTGCCGCAGCCGGTCGGCCCGATCAGCAGAATGTTGGACTTGGCGAGCTCGACGTCGGAGTTCTTGCTCGAATGGTTGAGCCGCTTGTAGTGGTTGTGCACGGCAACCGAGAGCACACGCTTGGCATAGTCCTGGCCGATCACGTAATCGTCGAGGACGGCGCAGATCTCCATCGGGGTCGGCACGCCGTCGCGGGACTTCACCAGCGAGCTCTTGTTCTCCTCGCGGATGATGTCCATGCAGAGCTCGACGCATTCATCGCAGATGAACACCGTCGGCCCGGCAATAAGCTTGCGCACCTCGTGCTGGCTCTTGCCGCAGAAAGAGCAGTAGAGGGTGTTCTTCGAATCGGTTCCGCTCACCTTGCTCATTCGTTTATCCAGTCCTTATCGGCCACAGGCCCCTGGCGGAAATCCGCCTCGACGCCCTCGGCCCTCCTTCCTGCCTCGCAAGTGTGAGCCCCTCCTCCGAGGAAAAGTCGCCCGAAGGGCAATCTCAGCATGCTAGGGCGGCACTGATCAAGGATTGATTAATCCAAGTTTTCCACGCGGGGGACATTACCCACTGCAATTCTTGGCCGATGCAGGCCGCGTGCCCGTCCCTCACGCAGCCCCGCCCAGCCTCACAATTCGTCGATTAGCCCTAACCGGCACCCGGCTATAAAGACCCATCCTGGCCGACTCGGCGCCCTAGGATACGGGTACGAGCTTTTCCACTTTTTCTTCCAGGGGATGCCGCTTGGTGATCACCTCGTCGACAATGCCGAACGCGCGGGCATCTTCCGCCGACAGGAAATAGTCGCGGTCGAGCGTTCTTTCTATGGTCGCGTAGTCCTGGCCCGTGTGGCGCACATAGATTTCGTTCAGGCGCCGCTTCATCTTGATGATGTCCTCGGCGTGGCGCTCGATGTCGCTCGCCTGGCCCTGGAAGCCGCCTGAGGGCTGATGCAGCAGGATGCGGGCGTTGGGCAACGAATAGCGCATGCCCTTCTCGCCGGCCGCCAGCAGAAGAGAGCCCATGGACGCGGCCTGTCCGATGCAAAGGGTGGCCACTGCCGGTCGCACAAACTGCATGGTGTCGTAGACCGCCATGCCGGAGGTGACGACGCCGCCCGGCGAGTTGATATACATGGAGATCTCTTTCTTCGGGTTCTCGGCCTCCAGAAACAGGAGCTGGGCCGTGATCAGCGACGCCACATTGTCCTCGATCGGGCCGGTGACGAAGATGATGCGCTCCTTGAGCAGGCGGGAATAGATGTCGTAGGCCCGCTCGCCGCGGTTGGTCTGCTCGACCACCATCGGCACAAGCGTGTTCAGATAGATGTCGGCCGGGTCTTTCATGGGTGTCCTAAAAGCTGAAGGGCGTCGACGCCATGTCGAGGCCCGCGAATCTTGAGGCTCGCCTACTACATATGGAGTCGCAAGGGCAAGCGGAAGAGGGGATGCCCCTGAAGGCCGCTTTTCCGGTCCTCTTAGGCGTCATCACCCATGCTTGTGACCATGGTGGTCATGGTCGTGGTCGTGATGATGATCATGATCATGGTCGTGATCATGGGCATGATCGTGGTCAGGATGGTGATGGGCGTGGTCGTGATCCTCGTCCGGGTCGGCATAGAGCTCCTCGGGGCTGACCGGCGTCTCGGTCACCTTGGCGAGCTCGAGAATGTAGTCCACCACCTTGTCCTCGAAGATCGGCGCCCTGAGCTCGGCGAGGAGCTGGGGGTTGCTGCGGTAATAATCGTAGACCTTGCGCTCCTGGCCCGGAAACTGCCTGACGCGCTCAAGCAGCGCGCGGCTCACCTCGTCGTCGGTGATGGCGATCTGGTTGCGGGTGCCTACCTCCGAGAGGATCAGCCCGAGCCGGACGCGCCGCGCAGCGATGTCTTGATATTCCAGGCGCGCCTTCTCCTCGGTCGTGCCTTCGTCAGCGAAGCTCCGCTTGGAGCGCTCGAGGTCGCCCATGACCTGGTGCCAGATCGCCTGGAACTCGTTGTCGACAAGGGTGGGCGGCAGCTCGAAGCTATGGCCTTCGTTGAGGGCGTCGAGCAGCGCCCGTTTCACCTTGAGCCGCGAGGCGCCGGCGCGATCCTGCTCCAAGCGCTTCTTCACCGTCTCGCGGAGCTTGTCGACCGATTCGACGCCGAGGCCCTTGGCGAAGTCCTCGTCGACCGCGGGCGTCTCCGGCGACGCCACCTCCTTGATCTTCACCTCGAAGCGCGCCGCCTTGCCGGCGAGGCTTGCTTCCGGATAGTTCTCCGGGAAGGTCGCATCGACCTCGCGTTCCTCGCCGGCCTTGGCCCCGGCAAGCCCTTCCTCGAAGCCCGGAATGAAATTGCCGCTGCCGAGCACGATGGGCGCGTCCTCGGTGCTGCCGCCCTTGAAAGGCTCGCCGTCCATCTTGCCGACGAAATCGATGGTCAACCGGTCGCCGGTCTCGGCGGCTCCGTCCTTCGGCTTATAGCGGAGATTGGCCTCGCGCAGCCGGTCGATCGCCTTGCCGATATCGTCATCGGTCACCGCGGCGACCGGCTTCTCGATCGCGATCTTGGCGAAATCGATCACCTCGATTTGCGGCAGAACCTCGAAGGCGAGCGTGTAGGCGAGGTCGCTGGTACCGGAAAAGATCTTGTCGATCTCGGCCTCGTCCTCTGGGAGTACGACCGTGGGCTGGAAGGCCGGACGCTCCTCGCGCTGCGATAGGGCCTCGCGGCTCGTCTCGGCAACGGCCTGCTGCACCACCTCGGCCATCACCGAGCGGCCATACACTTTACGCAAGTGCTCCTTCGGCACGTGACCGGGCCTGAAGCCCTTCAACCGGGCCTTGCCCTTGAGCTCGTCAAGCCGGGCCGAGAGGCGCCGCTCGAGCTCTTCGGCGCCGACGACCACCCTCAATCGGCGGCGCAAACCTTCCGCAGTCGTTTCCGTGACGTTCATACCGCCTCAATCCATCGGCTATTCAGCACCGTCAGGGCGCTTCGATTTCACTTCAAGCCAGCCAACGACGTTGGTTGGTGCGGGCGGAGGGAGTTGAACCCCCACGGCCGAAGCCACCAGAACCTAAATCTGGCGTGTCTACCAGTTTCACCACGCCCGCTTTAAGGGTCGCGCCCCCCGCGTCTCCGGCGTGGCGGTCTATAACATTCGGAGTCCTTGGCTGCTAGCCCACCCCTCTACTTCCTCGCACGTCTCTCGTCTATGATGCGGCCCCCTTCATAGTGCCTGCCAAGAGACCCCTGCCCTGGATGGTGCTTGCGCAACGGAAAGCCCGCGTTGCACGCTTCGCCTCGCCGCTCGATCCGCCAGGCGCTCCTTTCATCTGGCGCACCGAGAAGGCCGCGCGCGCCATTGAGACCGTGACGATGCACTGAGCAATTCAGGAAAGGACTAGCGAATGAAAAAGTGGGGCCTGGCCTTAGCGTTGGCGCTCATCATCATTGCCGTTGGTGCTTGGTTCGACTGGACCTATCACGCCATCCAGACCGAGACCGCCGAGCTTCAATCGAGCCTCCCTTCGGAGGAAAGCCTCGACAAATTGCCGCTCGACCAGACCACCGAGCAGCTCAAGCTCGCCACGGTCGCTTGCGAACGCGTCGCGAGCCTAAAGGCGAACCTGATCGCCCGGCTCATCAGGGGCGACGAGATCAAGGCCCTTGGCGAGCGTTGCGAGCTGATCAAGGCGCGGCAGGACTCGCTCGGAGGGCCTTAGGTCCAGCCGCCAGGCTCGAGGTCAGCCGCAGCGGACGGTCTCGTGCACTTTCCAACTCGTATGCACCCAGCCATGGGGGCCATTTGCGAAAGGTCCCATAGCCGTCAGCACCGGTTGGCCGTCGGCGGATGGGGCAACGATCGCGCCGTTGCGTAACAACTCACCTCGCCAGGATGGGCACCTTGTGTCCTCGCCGATCGCATAGAGCCTATAGGACCAGGCCTCGCGCATGATGACATTGCCCTTCCCGCCGCTCCCCATCCAACGGATCATCTCGGTGGGGATCATGCCGTAGGGCACCCATTTCTCGGCTTGCGCCACGCTGGTCAATTCGCCGATGTCGGACATGATCGTCTTGCCCACCTCTACCTCGATAGCTGTCCCACTCTGGTCATAGAGCACTCCATGCCAGCCTTGGCTTCGGCTGCCGGGAGCGGTCTCGATGATCTCATAGGCAAGCCGCTCGTCCGTGGCCGACGCTAATCTGCCCCCGAATAGGGCCGCCAACAGCGCAACAGTCAGCGCTAAGCCTCTTCCCATAAGATGCTCCTTAAGTCCGGCCAACGCGCCGCGTTCCTGGCGCAATCCGACCTTCAAGAACACCGGACCGTTCGGCGCTGATTTGGATCAACGGGGAAACAGCGGCCTCGGGCATCGCAAGCCATAGGAAAAATGCTCCGTCGGAGGCCGAGCCAAGGTATTCGCTTGGCTTGCGGGCCCTCCGAGGGCTCATTAGGTTGCCTTCTCGAATCGGAACCACGTCAAGGCGAGCCAGTGCCCTACCGCAACGGCATTATCGAGGCGATCGGCAACACCCCGCTGATCAAGCTCAAGCGCGCGTCGGAGGAGACCGGCTGCACGATCCTCGGCAAGGCCGAGTTCATGAACCCTGGCCAGTCGGTTAAGGATCGCGCCGCCCTCTTCATCATCCGCGATGCGCTCAACTCCGGCCGGCTGCAGCCGGGCGGCACCGTGGTGGAAGGCACCGCCGGCAATACCGGCATCGGCCTCGCCCTGGTCGGCAATGCGCTGGGCTTGAAGACCGTCATCGTCATCCCCGAGACCCAGTCAGATGAAAAGAAGGACATGCTGCGCCTTGCCGGGGCCAGACTGATCGAGGTCCCCGCCGTTCCCTACAAGGACCCGAACAACTATGTGAAATATTCAGGCCGGCTCGCCGAGGAGCTCGCGGGCAGCGAGCCGAACGGCGCCGTCTGGGCCAACCAGTTCGACAATGTCGCCAACCGCCAGGGGCATATCGAGACGACGGCGCAAGAGATTTGGAATGACCTGGACGGGAAAGTCGACGGCTTCATCTGTGCGGTCGGGACCGGCGGCACGCTTGCCGGCGTGTCCATGGGGCTCAAGGAGCATAATCGCGACGTGGTGATCGGCATCGCCGATCCATTTGGTGCCGCGCTCTACAATTTCTACAAGCACGGCGTGCTCAAGGCGGAAGGAAGCTCCATCACCGAAGGGATCGGTCAGGGCCGCATCACCGCCAATCTCGAAGGGGCCAAGATCGACGAGGCCTATCAGATCCCCGACGCCGACGCGCTGCCGATCATCTTCGGCCTCCTGAGCGAGGAAGGCCTCTGTCTCGGGGGCTCGAGCGGAATCAATGTCGCGGGCGCCATTCGCCTTGCCCGCGACATGGGACCCGGCCATACCATTGTCACCGTGCTTTGCGATTACGGGACGCGCTACCAGAGCAGGCTGTTCAACCCCAAGTTCCTGCGCGAGAAAGGGCTGCCGGTCCCGCCGT
>JBGQMX010000152.1:0-7052 GCA_041500805.1 Methyloceanibacter sp. | reverse complement strand
GCATCGCGCGGCTCGGCATCGTGCAGTCGCCGGAAGGCCGCCGCATCTTCTCGCGCATGACCGTGCTCGAGAACCTGCAGATGGGCGCCATCATCGCCGACGATCCGGCCTACTTCGCCAAGGACCTTGAGCATGTGTACACGCTCTTTCCCCTGCTCAAGGCGCGCCAGCATCAGCGCGGCGGCACGCTGTCAGGCGGCGAGCAGCAAATGCTCGCCATTGCCCGCGCGCTGATGGGCCGGCCCAAGCTCCTGTTGCTTGACGAGCCGTCGCTGGGCTTGGCGCCGCTGATCGTGAAGCAGATCTTTGCGGCGATCCGTGCGCTCAATGCCGACTATGGCCTGACCGTTTTCCTCGTTGAGCAGAGCGCCTATCATGCGCTGCGGCTCGCCCATCGCGGCTATGTCATGGTCAATGGCCGGATCACCATGAGCGGCTCAGGGGCCGAGCTCCTGGGCAGCCCCGAGGTGCAGGCGGCCTATCTGGAAGGAGGCGCGCAGAGCGCCGGCCAGCAAGGAGCACGCCCTTGAGCTACCTCTCCGACGACGGATTTCGCGTGTTCCTCGTGCTGACCTTGATCCTCGGCGGCGGCGCGGCCTTTCTCGGCGGCCGCGGGCTCGCCCGCTCGTGGAAGCCGTTCTGGCGCATCTTTTTCTATATGGCGCTGCTCGCGGCTGCCGTGCGCTTCTTCCATTACGCCCTGTTCGACGGCGAGCTCCTGTCTCTCTACTATTATCTCGTCGTCTATGTCGTGCTGCTGGCCGCAGCGAGCCTCGGCTTCCGGTCCATGCGCACGACGCAAATGGTCACGCAATATCGCTGGCTCTACGAGCGCACGAGCCCGCTCACCTGGCGCGACCGCGGCGCGTAAAGCAACGCTGGCTCTGCCGGCCGCCACACATGATATAAACTGGCACACATCTGTTCAGAGGGAGGTAGCAATGAAGCGTCTTACCGGGCTGATCGTAGCCCTGGCTGGAGCCGCCTTTATCGCCGGCTGCGGCGGAGGCGATGACAACAAGACGATTCCGGTCGCCGTCGTCGGCCCGGTCACGGGTCAATACGCCTCGTTCGGGGCGCAGATGAAGAACGGCGGCGAGATGGCCGTCGAGGACATCAATGCCGCGGGCGGCGTGCTCGGCAAGAAGCTCGATCTCGATATCGGCGACGACGCCTGCGATCCGAAGCAGGCGGTCGCGGTCGCCAACCAGATGACCGGCAACAATGTGGCCCTCGTCGCCGGCCATTATTGCTCCGGCTCCTCGATCCCGGCGTCGAAGGTCTATGCCGAGTCGAACATGGTGCAGATCTCTCCCGCCTCCACCAATCCCGCCTTCACCGACGACCGCGCCGGCCCCAACATCTATCGCGTGTGCGGCCGCGACGACCAGCAGGGCGGCGTCGCCGGCAAATATCTGGCGAGCCATTTCGCCGACAAGAACATCGCCATCATCGACGACAAGACGGCTTACGGCAAAGGCCTCGCTGAGGAGACCAAGAAGGCCATGAACGCGGCCGGCAAGAAGGAGGTCCTGGAGGAGTCCTATACCGCCGGCGAGAAGGACTATTCGGCGCTCGTCTCCAAGCTCAAGCAGGCCAATGTCGATGTGCTGTATCTCGGCGGCTACCATACCGAGGCGGGGCTGATCGTGCGCCAGATGCGCGACCAGGGCATGGCCACCATCCTCATGGGCGGCGACGCGCTGATCACCCAGGAATACTGGTCGATCACCGGTCCTGCCGGCGAAGGCACGCTGATGACCTTCTCGCCCGACCCGCGCAAGAACCCGGCCGCCGCCGAGGTGGTCAAGCGCTTCAAGGACAAGGGCATCGAGCCCGAGGGCTACGTGCTCTACACCTATGCCGCGATCCAGGCCTGGAAGCAGGCGGCGGAAAAGGCGAAGTCGACCGAGTCTGCCGAGGTGGTGAAGGCGCTCAACGACACCGAGTTCGACACGGTGATCGGCAAGTTCAAGTTCAACGAGAAGGGCGACCCGAACCTGCCGCCTTATGCGGTCTATCGCTGGTCTAACGGCACCTACGAGGAGATCGGCGACGAGGCGGCCAAGCCCGCCGGCTAGCCGGATAATAAATGGGCGCCCCGCTTGACGGGGCGCCCAGCAAAACCACCACGAAAACAGCGCCTAGTGCTTCTTGGCGCTTGCCTGCTCGGCGGCGAAATCCGCTTCGAGCTCCTTCTCGAGGTCGACGAGATCTTGCGGGAGCGGCATGCCGAAGGCGCGCATCTCGTTCAGCTTCTCTCGGACCTGCAAATAGAGCTCATGCCGGTCCTCGGGCTGGTTCTCCATCTGGTTGATGAGGAGAGCAAGTTCCGCCTTAAGGTCGTCGAATGCCATGGCCTGGCGCCTCCTCCCACGATTTGCTTCTTGTCGGATCGGATCATAAATGCGCGGCCCCGGCAAGCGCCCCTCCCCCGCGACGATTGCCGCCGGGCGATTTCCCCTGCATAGTCGAGGCCGAGTGGGGCGCGTAACGGGCGGGATGCGGCAATGGAAAAGGTGACTTTTGCCAAGGTGGTCGGCTTTGTGCTGGCCGTCATCTTTGCGCTGGTGATCGGCATCTCCATGTGGGCGCTCCTTCTCGGCGACTACATGAACAGCGTCATGAACACTCAGGCCCAGCAAAGCTTGCGCATCGTGGGCTTTGCCGGGGCGCTTTCCGCGCTCGCCACCTGGTGGGTGCAGGGCTTTGCCGCCAAGCGGGGTTTCGTCGTCCGCTTCCTGTTCGCCCTGTTCATCTTTGTCGTGGCGTTCTGCAGCTTCGGCGGATTGCTCAGGGTCATCTACAGCCACATCACCTATCCGAACCAGCAGGACTGGTCCCTGTCAGGCCTTTACTGGGCCTCGCAAAGCGACCTCGTCTCCTTCGTGCTTTTCATGATGGTGCCGCCGCGGCCGGCTTATGCCGGCCTGATACTGGCCGCTTCGATCTATGTTGCGCTGTTCGGTCCGCGCGAGCCCAAGGCCGTCGAGATCTGATTGGCGTCCGGCGATTTGAGCGCGGTCCCGCGCTCTGCTAGAGGTTAGCGCCTGCCCGCATCTTCCGCCCGGGGAAAGGCCCAACTGCTCGCATGATCCCCCGCTATAGCCGCCCCGAGATGGCTCGCATCTGGGAGCCCGAGACCAGGTTCCGCATCTGGCTCAAGATCGAGACCTATGCCGCCGAAGCCATGGCCGAGCTCGGGCTCATCCCCAAGCATGCGGCCGAAGCGGTGAGGAAGCGCGGCGGCTTCGACATCGCCCGCATCGACGCCATCGAGCGGGAGGTGAAGCACGACGTCATCGCCTTCCTCACCTCGGTCGCCGAGCATGTCGGGCCGGAAGCACGCTTCTTGCACTCGGGGCTCACCTCCTCCGACGTGCTCGACACCTGCTTCAACGTCCAGCTGGTCGAGGCGGCGGATATCCTCATCGCCGACCTCGATGCTCTGCTTGCCGCGCTGAAAGTCCGCGCCTTCGAGCATAAGGACACGTTGACCGTCGGGCGGAGCCACGGCGTCCATGCCGAGCCCACCACCTTCGGTCTCAAGCTCGCCGTCGCTTACGCCGAGTTCTCCCGCGCCCGGGAGCGGATGGTGCGCGCCCGCGAGGAGGTTGGGACTTGCGCCATCTCGGGCGCCGTCGGCACCTTCGCCCATGTCGACCCGCGCGTTGAGGCCTATGTGGCGAAGAAGCTTGGCTTGAGGCCAGAGCCGATCTCGACGCAAGTGGTGCCGCGCGACCGCCATGCCATGTATTTCGCCACCCTCGCCGTGGTGGCGAGCTCGGTCGAGCGGCTCGCGACCGAGATTAGGCATTTGCAGCGGACCGAGGTGCTCGAGGCCGAGGAATATTTCAGCGAGGGCCAGAAGGGCTCCTCCGCCATGCCGCATAAGCGGAACCCGGTGCTGTCGGAGAACCTCACCGGTCTTGCCCGCGTGGTGCGTGGCTATGCGGCGCCCGCGCTCGAGGACGTGGCGCTGTGGCACGAGCGCGACATCTCCCACTCATCGGTCGAGCGGGTGATCGGCCCGGACGCCACCATCGCGCTCGATTTCGCGCTTCATCGGCTGGCCGGGATCGTCAAGACCCTTCTGATCTATCCGGAGCGCATGCGCGCCAATCTCGACCGGCTCGGCGGGCTCATCCATTCCCAGCGCGTGCTGCTGGCGCTGACCGCGGCGGGGATCCCGCGTGAGGAGGCCTACCGGATCGTGCAGCGGAACGCCATGAAGGTCTGGGAGCAAGGCGCCGATTTTCTCGAGGCGCTCCTTGCCGACAAGGACGTGACCAAGGCGCTCTCGGCTGAGGCGATCCGCGACCAGTTCGACCTCGCCTATCATACCAAGCACGTGGACACGATCTTCGCCCGCGTGTTCGGGGAGAAATAGGGCGCGTCAGTCGCCGAAGCGGTAGTTCAGCCGCGCCGTGACCGATTGCACCGTGATGTCGCCGTCAACGATGGGCGTCCCGCCGCCGACCCCGGTCCCGCAATTCGCGCAGGGCAGCCTCCAGCGGTCGGTGTCGAGGTCGGCATAGTCGTACTCGACGGCAAGCGAGAAGCCCTTGGTCAGGGCATATTCGGCGCCGCCGCCCACCGTCCAGCCATTGGCCCAGGTCGAGGAGCTGGCACGCACCGGGGTGTCATGGTCGAACAGGGTGAGGTCGATATCAACGCCCGCCCAGCCGGCCTTGGCGTAAGCGAGCCATCGGTCTTGCGCATATCCCACGCGGCCCGTCGCCGTCGCGAGCCAGTCGATCTTGGTCGAGTAGATATCGGCATCGGGGAAGAAGGGGCTCTTTCGGCTCGCATCCAAGTCGGCCGCTGACGCCGACCCCTCGACACCGAACACCCAGGCACCCGACTGATAGTTGAAGCCTCCCTGGCCGCCACCCTGCACCCCGCTCCCATCAAGATCGAAGTTGGTGCCGACCAACGCGGGTCCAATGGTGTTGAACCAGTTGTGGTTGTCGTAGTGCCAGTCGGTGTTGCTCCAAGCGCCACCCAACTGGCCACCGATATAGAAACCGTCCCATTGGGTCGCGGTGGTAGGCAGAAGCTCGGCCGCCGCGCCCGGCGTCGCGCTAGTGATAAGGGCCGCGCCCGCGCACCAAAACGCGAGCCGCCACAAGCGAACCGTCAGGTGCATGCCCGTTTCCCCCGCATGGCCCGCGCGGCCGCAAGCAGCCGGCGGGACAGAGCTAGGAGTCTATATCCCGCGACCGCGGCCGCAAGGATGAGATGGGAGTGATGCACAGGCTATCGCCGGATGACGAGCTCGCTTCGAGCCTCACTTGGCGTAGCTATCGCTGTTATAGCCGCGAAAAATGTGCGGCACGTAACGATAGCGATCCCGCTCCTGCGCCATCATGAAATAGCGCCGGCGATAGAAGGAGGGCTCGATCGCGGCATAAGGCGGCAGCTGGTAATACCAGTCGGCCTTGGGATAGTAGCCGGAGCGGTAGGGATAGCGCGGATAGGTCGGGAAGGCTTCCGCATCTTGTGCATAGGCCCCGCTGCGCGCCACTTGGCGGGGCGGCGCCGCGCTGATCGAAAGTCCGCGCTTGGTGGCATAGCCGGAATAGCTGTTCCACACGACCCTGCACCAGCTGCCCGAGCAGGCGCCGACATCGACGCTCACCCCCGCTGGCATGGTGAGGAGGAGCTCGGTATTGCTGCTCGGCGCCGCCCGCAAGGCGAGATCTGTGGTCGTCGTCCCATTGCGCGCCGACGCCGTGCCGGCGCCGATCACGAGCGCGAGAAAAGCAATCAAGATTCCAAGCAGCGATCGCATGCGAGCCCCCTAGATTCCCTCGCACCATCTTGGCACAGGCTTGGCCGACCGTCGATTCCTGTCATTGCCGGGCTTGACCCGGCAATCCATGCCGCTAGCGCCTCAACTCGCCGCAACGTCACGGCATGGATGCCCGGATCAAGTCCGGGCATGACGAGTGGAAACTATCAGAGCGTGGTGGCTTGGCGCTTGACCTCGACGGCCGCCTTGCCGAACCAGCCGGCATCGGTGCCGACCGCAACGACGTCCCAGCCCTCCGCAACGCGCGGCTTGGCGTAGTCCGCGTCGTTGGCGAAAATCAATGCGATCACAGACATCTCGCGGCATTTGCTCAACACGAGCTGCATCGCCTCCTTGACCTCGGGCGCCCAAATATCGAGACGCCCGGTGAGCGCCACAGAGAGGTCGTTAGGGCCGAGGCAGATCATGTCGACGCCATCAAGCGCGAGGATATCGTCGAGCTGGTCGAGCGCCCCCTTGGTCTCGATCTGCGGGCAGGCGATGGTCCAGTTATTGGCCGTGGTGAAATAGTCGCCCTCGTAGTCGAGCCGCGCCCGGTAAGGGCCCCAGCTGCGTAGGCCGCGCGGCGGATACTTGACCGCCTTCACGAAGGCCTCCGCATCCTCGACGCTGTCGATCATCGGGCACATGATGCCTTGCGCGCCCGCGTCAAGCGCACGCCCGATGAGCCCTGCGTCGTTCTCGGCGACGCGGACGATCGCTGGCAGGCCGGCGGCGCGCGCGGCGATGAGGCAGCCGAGCAGCGCCTCGTTGCCGCCAAGCCCATGCTGCTGATCGATGGTGAGGCAGTCCCAGCCCGCCTCCCCGATCAGCTCGATGAGGAAGGGGTTATTGAGGGTGAGCCAGGCGTTGAACAGCATGCGGCGCTCTTTTGCCGCCTTGCGGAAGCGATCCTCGCGCATCGGCCGCCGCTCAACCCTTGGCTTCGGTTTCGAGCTGGACGATCGCCTCGCCCATCAGGTCCGCCATCTTGCTGCGGATCTGGTGGTCCGACTGCGCGACCCCCTTGGCATCGAAGTCGCGCCTGATCTTGCGGAAGACGTCCTCCTCGCCCGGAAGCTCCATGTCGGCCTTGATTACCACGCGCGCATAGGCCTGCGCCTCGTCGCCCTTGATCCCCATCAGCTCGGCCGCCCAGAGGCCAAGCAGCTTGTTCCGACGCGCGTTCGCCTTGAACTTCAGCTCCTCGTCATGGGCGAATTTCCGCTCATACCCCTTCTCGCGATCCTCAAAGCTT
>JBGQMX010000151.1:0-7091 GCA_041500805.1 Methyloceanibacter sp. | reverse complement strand
GGCAAGGCCTATCCGGAAGTGGCCACCGCCTTGACCGGGACCTCGGTGCCGATCGTCAGGATCAACGACAAGGGCGAGCTCGTGGTCTCGGTGGCAGTGCCGATCCAGCGCATGCGCGCCGTGCTCGGCGTGCTTCTCCTGTCGACGCGGGGCGGCGACATCGACAACATCGTCGCGGCAGAGCGCTGGGGCATCGTGCGGGTATCGCTGTTCGCCGCAGCGGTCACCATCGTGCTCTCGGTGATCCTCGCCAACACCATTGCCGGCCCCATGCAGCGGCTCTCGGCCGCGGCGGAGAGGGTGCGCCACAGCGTCAGGGCCCGCGCCGAGATCCCCGACTTCACCGACCGCTCCGACGAGATCGGCCATCTCTCAGGCGCGCTCCGCGACATGACGAAGGCGCTCTACGGCCGGATCGACGCCATCGAAAGCTTCGCCGCCGACGTCGCCCACGAGCTCAAGAACCCGCTCACCTCCTTGCGCAGCGCGACCGAGACCCTGCCGCTCGCCAAGACCGATGAGTCCAAAGAGCGGCTCATGGAGATCATCAAGCACGACGTGAGGCGGCTCGACCGGCTGATCAGCGACATTTCCAATGCCTCCCGCCTCGATGCCGAGCTCGCCCGCGAGGACGCCAACCCCGTCGACATGGCGGAGCTGTTGCGCACCACGGTCTCGCTGTTCAACGACATCCACCGCGACGACACGTTAGAGGTCGTGCTCGACATCGCCTATGCTCCGGGGGCCCGGCCCTACCGGGTCATCGGCCACGACAGCCGCCTGAGTCAGGTCATCGTCAACCTGCTCGACAATGCCATCTCCTTTTCGCCGCCCGCCGGCCGCGTCGCGGTCATCGCGCGCAGGATCGGGGCCGAGATCCAAATCGCCATCGAGGACGAAGGGCCAGGCATTCCCGAAGAGAATCTCGAGCGCATCTTCGAGCGCTTCTACACCGACCGCCCGCAAGAGAATTTCGGCCAGAATTCCGGGCTCGGCCTCAACATTTCGCGCCAGATCGCGGTCGCTCACGGCGGGCGGCTGTGGGCCGAGAACCGGCCGGCGGCGGGAATGGGACGCGGCAAAGGTGATGGTGGGGACCGCACCAGCGGTGGCGCGCGGTTCGTCATCCGGCTGCCCGCGGCCTGAACTCCCAGGACATGAGAGGCATCCTTGAGAGAAGCGCGCGAGCTCGTCCACGGCACCTGTGTGGCTCTCGGGCGACGCGCGGTACTGCTGCGCGGGAGCTCCGGCGCCGGAAAATCCGACCTTGCGCTCAGATTCATGGCGCTCGCGGGCGAAGGCGCGCTTCGACCGCTTCTCGTCGCCGACGATCAGGTGTGGGTCGAGGCCCGCGCCGATGGCTCGCTTATGGCTTCGGCGCCCAAGACACTTGCGGGCAAGATCGAGGTCAGGGGATTGGGAATCATGGACGTGCCGTTTCTTGCCGAAGCGCCGATCAAGCTCGTTTGCGACCTCGTGGGGGCCGATGATGTGCCCCGGATGCCGCCTGAGCCGTGGGAACGGACGGTGATCGTGAACGTTCCCGTCCCCGTGCTGAAGCTTGCCCCTTGCGAGCTTTCAGCGCCGTTGAAACTCAAAATGGCGCTTTTATTGGCAGCGCCGGATCAGCCTATTTGAGGTGCAAGACCTTCGGACTTGCGCATGGTACCTCTCCCGACAAAGATAGCGGCCTTCGGCCGGGCGGACATTACCCAAGGGGCAACATGATCGGCGTCGTCATCGTCACTCATGGCAGGCTCGCGCACGAATTTCGTGCCGCGCTCGAGCACGTGGTCGGACCGCAGGAGCAGATCGAGACGATCTCGATCGGACCCGACGACGATCTCGACGTGCGCCGCAGCGACATGCTGACGGCGCTCGCCCGCGTCGATACCGGCAACGGCGTCGTCGTGCTCACCGACATGTTCGGCGGGACGCCGTCGAACCTCGCCATCTCGGCCATGGAGCGGTCGAATGTCGAGGTGATCGCGGGCGTCAATCTGCCGATGCTGGTGAAGCTTGCAAGCGTGCGGGGCGAGTGCGGGCTGGAAGCCGCGATCACGCAGGCGCAGGAAGCCGGACGCAAATATATCAGTGTCGCAAGTCAGATCCTGGCAGCGAACTAGCCCACGTCGTGGGCTTTATGTTTTGAACTGACTGTGGATGTTATGACCGGGCAATGGACCAGGTGAGCCGACGCGGGGAGAGCGGGCAGGAGCCGGCAAGCGGGCTCTTCTTCGCCGAGGTGGTGATCCCCAACAAGAAGGGCCTGCATGCGCGGGCCTCGGCACAGTTCGTGCGCTGCGCTTCGAGCTTCACGGCCACCGTGCGCGTGACGCGCGAGGGCCACACCGTGGGCGGCACCTCGATCATGGGACTGATGATGCTCGCCGCTGGCCAGGGTCACACCATCCTCATCGAGACGGAAGGCAAAGAGGCGAACCTCGCGCTCGAGGCCCTCATCAAGCTCGTCGAGAACGGTTTCGGCGAGGAGGATTGAGCCCGCCGGGAATACCCCTCCGGTTCTCGTCATAATCGGCCGGCACCTTTCTCTATGACCTCCCTCCTAGGCGTGGTGCGTTCGCCCGGAAGGCTCGGGAGGAAGGCGGCGAGCGAGCCCACGAGCAATCCGCCAAGCCCGGCGATGAGCCAGTCGTCGGCGTGCAGCGGGCTCAGATGCAGAAGGCTCGCAAGGGCTGGCACCTGCACCAGAACGAGCGCGGAGCCAATGGTCGCCACGACGGCAATGAGGGAGCTGCGCGAGCTGAGCCTTGTCAATCCCGCCGTCATCGTTGCGCTCGCGACGACGAGCGCAACGAGCGCCATGCTGCGCGCATGCTCGACATCGTTGTTGCTGCCGAGGCTCCGCGTATAGCCAACGACAATCAGCGCGATGACGAGGGCGCCAACCAGGGCGATGAGCGTCCATTCGCGCCAGTCGAAGAAGCGCAAGGCACGGTTCCGTTGAACCGGCTCTAGCGTCTCGGAGCCTGGAAGCTCCTGGAAAACGAGGAGTGCCGTCGGATGAATGATAAGCTCGAGCCACACGACGTGCATCGGCAGGTAAAGCAGCGGAAACCCGGCAAAGGGCACGAGCGCAGCCGTGGCCACGAGCGGAATATGCATCATCAAGAGGTAGGCGAAGCTCAGCTTGAGATTGCGAAAGAGCTGGCGACCTTCCGAGATCGCGCGGACGATGGTGCGGAAATTGTCGTCGAGAAGCACGATCGAAGCGACTTCCCGCGCCGTGCGCGTCCCGCGCTCGCCCATGGCGATGCCGATGTCGGCGCCCTGCAGCGCCGGCACGTCGTTCACCCCATCGCCCGTCACGGCGACGATCTCTCCTGAGGATCGCAGCTCACGCACGAGGTCGAGCTTCTGGGCGGGGATGGCGCGAGCCACCACGTCGAAGTCCGAAAGCCCGCGCAATCGGGCAGCTTTCAACTCCGACCCCTCGATGACCCGGGGAGGCCCGGCGCCAAGGCCGATCTCCCGCGCGATAGCTGCCGCCGTCGACACATGATCGCCCGTCACCATGATGACCCTGATCCCGGCGGATTGCGCTTTGGCAACGGCCTCCTTCACGCCTTCGCGCACGGGATCCTCGAAAGCGAGCAGCCCAAGGAGCTGAAATCCGCCGTCGGGCTCGCCGCCGGGCCAAGCACTGAGGCCCTTGCGCGCGCAGGCCAGCACCTTATGTCCGGTCGCGCCAAGCTCCTCGGTCGTGGCTAGCCACGCCGCGTTCTCCTTAGCGGTCAGCGTGCTCAAGGCGAGGATCGTCTCTGGTGCGCCCTTGATGGCTGCCTGGACGCTGCCGTCACTGCGACGCACGATACTTGTCTCCCGCCGCCGGTCTTCCGTGAATGGGAACGTCGCAAGCAGCGTCTCGGCGGAGCCCGTCACGCCTTCAAGGATCGCCACATCAATAGGGTCTCCGCTTCCGGCACGCGAAGCGAGCGCGGCAATTTGGCGAAGCTCCGCGGCCTCGATCCCCTCGGCAGGAAGAACATGCGCCAGCGTCAGCTTGCCCTCGGTCAGAGTGCCGGTCTTGTCCGAGCAGATGCAGGTGACGCGGCCGATATTCTCGACGACCACCGAGCGGCGCACGAGCGCCTGGCGGCGCGCGAGGCGGTAGACGCCGACGCCGAGGAAGAAGGTGAAGGCGACGGGGAACTCCTCGGGCAGAGCGGCGATGGCGAGCGTCACGGCGCTAAGAAAGGCGTCAAGCAGGCCGAAGCCCTGATAGTAGCGCGTCGCGGCAAGCGCCACACAGACGAGCACTGCGACGGCGACGAGCCTGCCGACAAGGGCGCTGATGGCGTTCTGCAACGGCGTCCGCTCGTGCTGCCCCTCCCGGGCAGAACGCACGATCTCGCCATAGAGGGTCTCGCCGCCAGTGAACACGACCCGAAGCCGCGCCTGGCCGGTCAAGAGCCTTGTGCCTGCCGCCCCCCAATAGTCGTTGTCGAGGGACGTCTCGCCTTCTCCGATCGCGCCTTGGAAGGGACGCTTGCGTACCGGCATGGCCTCGCCCGTCAGCGCCGACTCGTCGGCCTGCAGATTGCGGCCCGCAACGAGCACGCCATCGGCGGGGAAAGCGGCGCCCTCGTCGACGATGACGAGATCGCCGGGAACGAGCTCGACCGAAGGAATGTCCTTGGCCGCCCCGTCGCGCAGCACCCGCGCCTCAGTGGCCAGGCGTCCGGCCAACCCCTCCGTCGTCGCCTGAGTGCGGCGGTGCAGATAGGCGTCCATGCCGGCAATCGGCACCAGCGCGAGCCCAAGCACGCCGGCCTCGGCATAGTCCCCAAGCCAAGCAAACAGGAGTGCGGTGACGGCAAGGAACCAGACCATGGGATCGCGCGCCGTGTCGCGCGCAATGTCGCCCCAACCCGCGCTCTTGTCGCCGAGGATGTCATTGCTGCCGTAAAGGGATCGGCGGTGCCCGACCTCCTCTGCCGTCAAGCCACGTTCGGCGTCGAGGAGACCGGCAATGCGGTCAGAGGGAAAGAGATGGCGCACCTGATGAGCCTCAAGCGGCAACCTCAGGCGCTTGAGGCGCGCCGAGGCTCGGCCGGAGTGGAAAGCGGCAAGCGTCTCGCTTTGCCCGCGTCAGGGGCGCTTGTAGCCCGTGATCATGGCGCGGACCAGATTCTCGCGGAGAACGAAGCTTGCGAGAACGACCGCGGCGATATGAGCAAACACGAAGGCGAGCGTGATATTGGCAATGACCGCGTGAAATTCCTCCAAAGCCTCGCCGGTGTCCTTCGAGACGATGCCGGCAAGAGGGCCAGCCTGCTGTTCGCCACCATAGACGACGAGCCCGGTCACAACGGTGGCGGTGAGGAGCACGAGCAGCGCAATCACCATGGCGCCGCCGCCGGGGCTATGTCCGAGATGCCGCGGCGCGCGGAATAAAATGAGCTCGCGCATATAGCGCAACGTCGCCGCGGGCGCGTAGACGAAATCGGAAAAGCGGGCATGGACTGGCCCGACGAAGCCCCATACCACCCGCGCCACGATGAGCGCGCCCACAACATAGCCGGCCCAGACATGCACGTTAAGCAGGTCGTCCTCGGTCAGGTAAGCGACGGTAAAGCCCAGCACCAAGGTCCAATGGAAGAGCCTGACGAAAAGGTCCCAGACATAGACCCGGGGCGGCACGCCGCTTCGAGCTGGAGTGAGCATGGGATGGTCTACCTTTCCCGCCAAGGTTCGAGCTTGTGCAACGGCTACATTTAGCGCTTAGCGCTTTCCTGCCGCAGGGCATAGGCATCGACCAGGGCGCGGATCATGCGCTGATAGGGAACGCGGGCCTTGCCCGCTTCGTGCTTGAAGAACTCCACGCTACGGCGGCTCAAGGAGAGCGTCACCTTCACGTTGTCGGCGCGCCGTACGAGCTCTTGGGGAGCCGGCAGGATATCGGCAATTGCCTTCAGGTCGACAACCTCGCCTTGCATGCGCTTCCTCACTCTCCCGCTCATCGATTCCCCTGACCTTTCACCAATTGCCCGCGCCGAAATGTCGCCCCGAAGGATCCCGGGGTTCTCACGCTTCGCGCGCCGGATTCCGGCTCACGCCGGATGGCTGAACCATGGGACGCCTTAATCTTCCCGCCTTGATACGCATCAAGGCGCGGGGCAGGAAAACCAGTGAGGCCCGGCCCTCACGGCCGACCGGCCCCCGATTTTTCTCCACATCGCTCTGGCCTCCGGCGCGCAAAAGCTATAAGGAGTTCTTTATATCTTTATAGTCAGGCATTGGAGCAGGACGGCATGAACTACCACGTCAGAGATATCGGCTTGGCCTCCTGGGGCCGCAAAGAGATCGCCATCGCCGAGACCGAGATGCCCGGCCTGATGGCCGTGCGCGAGGAATATGCGGCGAAGCAGCCTCTCAAGGGAGCGCGCATCGCGGGCTCGCTGCATATGACCATCCAGACCGCGGTGCTGATCGAGACATTGAAGGCGCTCGGCGCCGATATCCGCTGGGCCTCCTGCAACATCTATTCGACGCAAGACCACGCCGCCGCCGCGGTGGCGGCCGAAGGCATCCCCGTGTTCGCCTTCAAGGGCGAGAGCCTCGAGGAATATTGGGACTACACCCACCGCATCTTCGAATGGGCCGACGGCGGCACGCCGAACATGATCCTCGACGACGGCGGCGACGCCACGCTGCTGGTGCATCTCGGCGCGCGCGCCGAGAAGGGCGACACCGCCTTCCTCGATCACGCCACCAACGAGGAGGAGGAGGTCGTGTTCGCCGCCATCAAGCGGCGCATCAAGGAGAAGCCCGGCTGGTATACCGAGATCGCCAAGAACATCAAAGGCGTCACCGAGGAGACCACGACCGGCGTGCACCGGCTCTACGAGATGCAGAAGAAGGGAACGCTACTGTTCCCCGCCATCAACGTCAACGACAGCGTCACCAAGTCGAAATTCGACAATCTCTATGGCTGCCGCGAGAGCCTGGTCGATGGCATCCGCCGCGGCACCGACGTGATGATGGCCGGCAAGGTGGCGATGGTCGCGGGCTTCGGCGACGTCGGCAAAGGCTCGGCCGCAAGCTTGCGCAATGCCGGCTGCCGCGTG
>JBGQMX010000150.1:0-7150 GCA_041500805.1 Methyloceanibacter sp. | reverse complement strand
TAGTAAGCGGAGCCGGTCTTGAGCAGGCCCACGATCTCGGCGCCGCCGTCGCGGGTGCGCTGCACGATGTCGTCGAGCCGCTTCTGGGTGATCCAGCGCATCTTGACGAGGTCGGCGAGCGGGATGCCGGCGATCGACGAATAGCGGATGAGCGGCACCATGGTGTCGCCATGGCCGCCCAGCACCATCGTGGCAATGTCCTCGGGGCTTACGTCGAATTCCTGGGAGAGGAAGTAGCGGAACCGCGCCGCATCGAGCACGCCCGCCATGCCGACCACCTTGTTGCGCGGGAGCCCGCTCGTCTTCTGCAGCGCCCAGACCATGGCGTCGAGGGGGTTGGTGACGCAGATGACGAAGGCTTCCGGCGCATATTTGCGAAGGCCAGCGCCCACCTGCTCCATGACCTTGAGGTTGATCTCGATGAGATCGTCGCGGCTCATGCCGGGCTTGCGCGGAATGCCGGCGGTGACGATGACCACATCGGCGTCCTTGAGCTCGGCATATTCGTTGGTGCCCTTGAATTTCGGCACATAGCCTTCGACCGGGGCCGATTGGGACAGGTCGAGCGCCTTGCCTTGCGGCACGCCGTCGACGACGTCGAACAGCACGATATCGCCAAGCTCCTTGATGCCGGCAAGATGGGCGATCGTCCCGCCGATCTGGCCCGCGCCGACCAACGCAATGCGATTGCGCGCCATGAAGACCCCCTTCGGTTTGCCCGCCCGTCACTTGATCTTGCGGGCTAACATCAATGCGAAGGGTTGGTTAGATGCAATCTTGGCCGCGCGCAAGGCGGTCAGGGGATTTTGCGGGCGTCAGGGCTCTCAGGAGGGCCGTTTCGCGCGAGGCGGTTGCGCACGGACCAAGATTTAGGCATGCCCGTTTAGGGGCCCGGCAGCGCCGGTCTACTTGTTGGCCAGGGCCTCGACGCTGCCGAGGTCGATCGCACCGACCGCCGTTTTGAGCTCGTTCATCGTGGCGCCGGTGCCTTCGGCCTCGACCATGACCCGGTCGCTCGCTACGACGCCAAAGGTGCCGTCCTTGGTCTCGCGGTCGAACTTCTCCATGGTCATGCGCCCGTCAGTCTGGCCCATCTTGGAATAAGAGGTCGCGGTCTCTTCCGAGGCGTTGGCGCCGAAGGCGCTGCCGAGCGTGGCCAAGGCGCCCATCGCCCCCATGTCCATCAGCGAGAGCGTGATATGCGCATCGCCCTTGGTGTAAGTCGCCTTTGCCGTCCCGAAGGAGAATCCGGCCGCACCTCCCGCCGAAGTGGAGACGTCGCTCTGGGCAAAGCCCCCGGGCAGGCTCTTCGGCAGCAGTGATTTGAGATCGTCAGGTGCGATCGGCGACAGGCTCGCGGCGTCGTCTTCGGTGGACGCGGGCTCGCTGCCCGGTCCCCCGGCGTTCGGCTGCTCCGCTTGCTTTCCCATCGACTCCATGCGCTTGGCGGCCTCGTTGAGCTTGCCCATATCGACGCTCACGCCGCCCGGCAGGCTGAGCTTGCCGCTGAGCTCGCCCTGCGTCGTGGGACCTCTGCCCGGCAAGATGCAGGTGGTCAGCGCCGCGGCGACGAGGCCGATCACGATCCCGATGACGATGATTGCGGCGGTGTAGGACAACGCCTTGTCCGCCGGCACCTTCATCAGGATCGGAACGCCGGTATAGAGCAGGTACAGGCTGTAGAGCCCGAGGATCGAGAGAATGCCAAGCCCGGGCACGATGGCGAAGATGCCGGCGAGCCAGCTTGCGGTCGCCGAATAAGCGGCGAGCTTGAAGGCGCTGACGCGGTCCTTATTGCCGCCGAAGCGCGGGCTAAGCGCCTCGATGATCAGGGCGAACACATAGACGCCGCCAAGCTGGAGCCCGTATTGCACGATGGCGGTGGTCAGGGCGCCGAAAAACGATGGCCGGTAGGTGACGCCGGCAAAGCCGTAGCCGAAGACGAGGCTGCCGATCAGCGTGCACAGCACGGGGACGGCGACGAGATACACGACATAGCCGGAATAGATCCCCCCGATGGTGGCGGGCTCGGCGTCGATCTTCGGCCATTCGTCTTTGGGCTGAAGCAGAATGCCCTTGATGCGCGCGAGGAGCGCGGCGCGGGCTTCGGGGTTTGGCACCAAGGTCATTGCTTCCAGGATACTGCCTCTTGGCGCCGATAAGAAGGGTCTTCCACGAGCGAAGCAGTTTTCCGAACGAACCTTGACGGGCGGGGGCAAGCCCTTGGGTCTCAGAGAGATTCGGCGTGCGCCCGCTCATTCGGCAGGATGGAGGGCGCAAAATTTAAGTCGTGAGTAAACATCGTTGCCGGGCAGTTGAGCGTTCAGCATGAGTTCATCTTGGTTTTGGCAGAGTGTCTCCCGCATCGCCCCGGGTCCATGCTGTGGCAGCCGATAGAATCGCCTATCGCGGCCGTTGGAGTGGCGGTAAGATCGCAGCCGCCGGGGACGGAGCTCCTCTCGAAGAGAGATGCAATTGGATCAGCAACGATTCAATCCGTTCGGCACACTCTCCCGCACTTTCGTTAATGCCTTGCCGCCGCACCTTCGCTGCGCAAGCCCGCGCAGTGCTTTGCGGCGCGCGCCCTCAATCTTGGCCGTTGCAGCGCTGGCCGGCGCTGCGCTTTCGTCTGTTCCAGGCGGATCGATACGTTCCCGCCGCCCGTCTGTACGCAATAGCATTCACGCCGGCTTTGCTGCCTTCCCGAAAACGAGGAGCACGATCATGATGTTCTCTGCAGCCCGACAACGCCTGAATCTCGGCCTCTTGGTTGCCCTGGCGACACTGTGTGGAGCGTGGCTGGCTGGTGCGGCCTACGCGGCCGACGTAAAGGGGAGCAGTGATCATCCGCTGGTCGGCCGCTATGAAGGCAGCGAGATCGTCGGCTATCGCGTCAGCGACTTTGATGAGGTGAAGATCGTCGAGGGGCCGTTCGATCCGGCCCACGCCAGCGACCGGACGGGTGCCGGCTTCAACGCGCTCGAAGGCCGCATCTTCCTCATCTACTACAAGCTGCCCGAAGGCCGCTCCACGCTCGAGGTCTTGCGCAATTACCAGGACAGCCTGAAGGCGAAGGGCTTTTCCATCCTGTTCACCTGCGCCACGTCGGACGGGACGTGCTTTGAGAGCAAGTCGCCAGACGCCGGGTACTTCATCGGCAATGCGGTTGGCGACCCTCTGACTCTCCCCAAGCTGGACGATGATTACGTCCACAACTGGTTCGAGCAGCAGGGCCGCTATCTCCTCGCCCGCCTCGACCGCCCCGAGGGCGCGGTCTATGTCAGCCTCTCCTTGGGCGAAAGCAGCCGCGGCAATGTCGCCGTCGTGCGGGTGGTCGAAACCAAGGAGATGGAGACCGGCAAGATAGTCGTCCTCAACGCCTCGCAGATGGAGCAGGCGATCACCGACGCCGGCCGGGTGAGCCTCTACGGCATCCTGTTCGACTTCGACAAGGACATCGTGAAGCCGGAGTCGAAGCCCACTCTCGACGAGATCGCCAAGCTGCTGCAGGGCAAGCCGGACCTCAAGCTCAAGATCGTCGGCCATACCGACAACCAGGGCACGGCAGACTATAATTTGGACCTGTCCCGCCGCCGCGCTGCCAACGTCGTCGCGGCGCTGACGGGCAGTTACGGCATCGCACCCGACCGGCTTTCCTCCGACGGCGCCGGCCTCACCCAGCCCGTCGCGTCCAACGATAGTGAGGAGGGGCGGGCCAAGAACCGCCGCGTCGAGCTCATCGCGCAATGACGGGGCGAGGAGGATCGCCTCTCTTATGCTCGTCTGTGTGCTCGCCAATTTCGTGCTGCTCATCCCGGAGAGCGCAAGCGGCGCCCAGCTCATCAAGGACGGAAGCTTCTTCTTCAACGACCATGGGGTCGTTCGCGAAGTGACCGAGGCCGAGTATCACTTTCAGCGCAGTCTGGCGTTGCGCCTCTATTCCAGTTTCTGGGTCTATCTCTATCTCGTCGCGGCGGTCATTCTGCTCGGCGCGAGACGCGCTCCCAATCGCGGGCTCAAGGGCGGTTGAGGCAAAGCAGGCCGATCGGATAGACTTGCCGGCAAGGCCTGCGCGGGAAGGCGAGGAGCGTCATGGCGGAAGACCAAATTGTGAGCGGCCCGGCCGAGACGCCGCCGACGCCTCTCGTGGTGTGGGCGGCGCGGCTCAGCGCCTATCTCCTGGCGCAGGGCGGCATCATGCTCCTGGCCTACGCCATCTACGGTTTTGGCACCAATCCCAACAGCTTCGCGCTTGGCTTCCGCCTCGACCCGATCCAGGCCGCACTCCATTTCGTCTGGGGGCTCGCCGGGAGCTATATCGGCTTCTTCAGCCCGCGCCATGCGACCGCCTTCGTGCTGGCCTTCGCCGCGTTCTACACGGTCTTCGCGCTGCTCGGTACCTTTACCCACCACCATTTCGGCATGATGCTCAGCGAGCGGGCGAATTTGTTCCACTGGCTGCTCGTGCTGCCGGCCTGGGCCATAGGATCTTACGCGCTAGGCCGGAAGCGCGGCTTGAGCTGACGGCCTACGCGCGATGGCGCTCGTTGGCTTCCTCGCTCATTGCGCCGGCGCCGGGACTTCCTCCACGAGCGGCTTGTCCTTCGGCTTGATGCGGACGACGAAGAGCTTCACCGGCGCATCGGATTTGTTCATGCCGCGATGGACGATGTTCGGCGCAAGGTAGGTGGCCTCGCCCGCTTTCAGCTCCTTCGGCGCCGCGCCTTCGGTCTCAAAGGTGAAATCGCCTTCGATCACATAGGCGATCTCATCGGCGTCGGGATGGATGTGCCAGGGAAGCACGGCACCGGGCGGGAAGGTGTAGCTCTGCGCAACGACCTCCTTGCCGGGCTCCCCGGCAAGCGCCTCGGCAAGAAGCTGCTGCGCCTGGACCTTTGAGCCATCCTCAGGCTCGCGTGCAACGGCTAGGCCCGCGCCCGCCGCGGCGGCGAGCAGCATGGCGCAAACGACGGCGGTCCTTATTCTCATGGCCTCACTCCTTCTCTGCCGCACCTGTCTCGTGGCTCGGTCATTTTGCTTCTATAGTCTCGCGCCAAAGGCAGGCGATTCGCGCCCCAAGGAGGAGACCATGAACGGAACGAGCTACAGCTACAGCGTGGAAGGTGCCAAATACGGCATCAGCTTCGGCACGGCGCTCGCCATCGCCATCTCCTACACCAACAACCACTCGGTCCTGTGGGCCATCATCCACGGGTTCTTCAGCTGGCTCTACGTCATCTACTACGTGCTGTTCCACTAAAGCGCCATCGGCCGAAATTTTGGCCTTCTCCGGCCGGCCGGGCTTGTGCCGCGGTGTCGCAGCCTTTGCCCCGCAAGGGCGGGAGGCGCATCGCCTCCTTCTCGGCACCCGGTTTTACGGCTAGAGTCCCTGGTCCGGCGGCTTTGCTGCCGGGGCCGAGTGGTGGTGTCACGGGGATCAGCAATGCGTAAAGTCGGACCGCTTTCCTCGCGTGGCTTTTGCGCCGCAGCACTCGCCGCCTCGCTCATTGCGATAAGCGGAACGGCGCCGGCAGGCCAATACGAGCAGCCACCGAGCTTCACGGCGAGCCAGGTGCTCCCGTCCAATCTCCTGCACGGGCCCGACTACAAGATCGGCGACCGCGTCCCCCTCGACAATTTCCAATATGCCTTCAGGGTGGATACCAAGTGGGGGCCGTTCACCATCAAGGGCAGCGACCTTCTGCGCGTGCGCATCCGCGAGATCGCCGCCACCGCCAAGCTCGAACAAGTCAACGGCGCGGAAACCGCGGTCGAGTCGGCGGGAAAGACGGCGCTGCGGCCCCTCAATACCGCCAAGGACCTCGTCACCGCGCCCGGCCAGACAATCAGCGACACGTTCAAGGGCGTCGGTCATATATTCGGCAGCGCCAATGCCTCCATGAATGCGACCGATCCGCATGGGGACAGCGTGATCGCCTCCGTCACGGGGGGCGCCACGGCGCGGCGAAAGCTCGCCTTCGACTTGGGCGTCGATCCCCATACGAGCTTCCCGCCGCTCAGCGACGAGCTCAAGCGGCTGGCCACAGCCAGCGCGGTCGGCGAGACCTCGGCCAATGTGGGCCTTAGCTTTGTCGCTGGCCCCGCCGGCTTTGCCATCAGCGCAGGTGGCACGAGCCAGCAGCTGCGCGTGGCGCTGCGCGACAAGACGCCGGCAGAGCTGGAAAGAGACGGACGCGAGGGGCTCGCCTCGATGGGGATTTCCGCCCCCGCCATGGATGCTTTCTACGCCAACCCCAATCTCAGCCCGACCGACAAGGCGATCATCGTCGAGGCGCTGCTCAGCCTCCGCGGCGCGGGCGGCCGCGAGATCTTCGTGGCGGGCGCGGCCAAAGCGTCGAGCATCGAGATGGGTTTCTTCTACCGCCGTCAGGCCGAGCTGATCGCCGCCTACAATAAGCGCGTCTCCCCGGTTCGGAGCTTCGCGCGGATGGGCGCGGCGCCGATGCTTGAGACCGGCAACGGCACGGTCAGCATCTTGCCGGTGGACTATCTCTATTGGAGCCCGCCGCTCGAAGGGCTGGTCGCCGGCGCCGGCCACGGCGAGATCTGGATCACCGGCAGGGCGAGCGAGATGGCCACGGCGCAGCTTGCGGCCCAGGGCTGGAAGGTCGTGTCCAAGGCCGGCAACCAGCTCGGGCAGGTCGGGCAGCAGTGATGATAGCCGCCTTCGTTCTCTCGTCATCGCCGGGCCTGACCCGGCGATCCAGTAACCGCTGGCCTCAGTAAGTCCCCCCTCACCCTTTCCGCGTCGCAAAGCCCTCTCCCACAAGGGGAGAGGGGACTCGTGATGCGCCGCGAGCTCCATACCTGCCCCTTGTGGGGAGGTCCGGCGGCGCCGGCCTGTGGCAGGCGACGCTGGGGTGGGGGCACCGTCTCACCCCACCCGCGCGCTCTGAAGAGCGCGCCCCCTCCCCATCGAGGGGAGGGATGGGAGTTTGTCGCGACGCTACGACCAGGCATGCGGGCTCCTTGCCGCGACGCGGGCACGCGTCCGGGATTTGATCAGTAGACCCCTCATCGAGATAAGGGGATGGCGCGCCGAAAAGCGCAAATCCTGTGGCTCGTGCCTTGCGGCACGCGGGCGCCTCTCGGCGCGCCATGGGCGGCAATTTATCGGCGCCGGGCCGCG
>JBGQMX010000149.1:0-7204 GCA_041500805.1 Methyloceanibacter sp. | reverse complement strand
CCACTCGGCTGTCGGATGCCGTGTCACCTCGAACCACAACAGCTGTCGCCGGCCGTGACCCAGAACCAGGAACGCAAACAAGAGATCAAAGGTCAGCGTCGGCACAACGCACATATCGCTGGCGGCAATCGCCTCAGCGTGATTTCGCAGAAACGTCTTCCAGGGTTGCGACGGCAGCTTCGAAGGTCGCGCCATATATTTCGAGATCGTCGACTGGGCCACCTCAAAGCCAAGCATCAGAAGCTCGCCATGGATCCGGGATGCGCCCCAAAGTGGGTTTTCCCTACTCATCCGCCGGATCAGATCTCGCAGGCCACGATCAATCCTCGGCCGCCCTGCCCTATTACGCGATTTCCAACGCCAAAACATTTTGAAACCAGCGCGGTGCCAACGCAGGATGGTCTCCGGCTGAACCACCTGCACCGGACCAAGAAGGCTCGGCCAAAGCCGCGTCATCCACATGAGCAGCGCGCGATCACTGCCAAGCAGCCGGAGACGAGGTGGTGCCCGCCGCAAAGCGATGGTTAGCTGATGGCGGAGAAGAAAATTCTCAGCCTCAAGCCGGCACCGCGACTTGAACAGCTCGGCGACGAACATTCCGAGCGCATACAGGATCCGCGCCCTGTTGCCGGTCGGCCTGCCAGTGACCGCGCGCACCTGAGACCAGCAAACCGAAATCCAGGGAAGCCGCCCGAAACTGCCCTCCAGAGAAAATGAGCCTCAAATCGCAGTTCAGGCGGCGAATGAAGGTTGTCAGCCACACAGCAAGCTGTCGACCGCTAGCCTAATTGGCGGAATTCATTAGTTCTTTCTGGCCCCTTAGCTGTTCGCAAGAAAGGCCGCAAGAGTGCAAGACTCGGTGGCTGGACTGGCAGGATTCGAACTTCGAATTTCAGAGACGCAGCCCTGCCGCCAAAGGTGCAGAGACATTCCACTGGACTTCACCTGCAAAGGAAGCAGTGGTGGTGGAGACGGACGAGACAGACTGACCTCTGTTCCGAGCACGACCTCCGCCCGGCTTCAGTTCCGGGCTTGTGGCGGTGCAAGCACCCGAGTGTGGGGCATCGGATCAGGAGGTCAATGGTGGATACCCGCAGCCACCGGTCTGCCGCACACCGCGGCGCCAAACCAAGCGCCGACCCGAAGAGACTGTTCTCGCGGCCAGCGCACCTTGCTGCCGCGGACGGCGCTAGCCCCGATGAACTACGCTGCGAATGGCGGCGGCTTTACCGCAGCGAGCCGCCAAGGATCAGTCGCGACCTGCTGATCCGGGGGATCGGCTACCGGCTTCAGGAAATCGAACATGGTGGGCTCGGCAAGTCGACCCGTCGCAAATTGCAAACACTGGCGAAGATGTTCCGGACAACAGGCCGGGTCGGCCCCGATTCCGGTTTCAGCCTGAAGCCGGGCGCTCGTCTGGTCCGCGAATGGCATGGCCACACCCACACCGTCACGGTGACGGAAGATGGATTCGAGTATGCCGGCATGAGTTATCCGTCGCTCACGAAGGTCGCGAAAAAGATCACCGATGCCCACTGGTCTGGCCCGCGCTTCTTTGGGTTGATGCCTTCCGGTGCACCGCGCCCGAGCAACGGAGACGACAATGGCTGAATTGCAAAAGACGCCGAGACGGTCTGCGGGAAAAACGCGGTGCGCAATCTATACGCGAAAATCGTCAGAGGAAGGCCTGGAGCAGGCGTTCAACTCGCTCGACGCTCAACGCGAGGCTTGCGCAGCCTTCATTCTCTCCCAGAAACACGAAGGCTGGACGGTGTTGCCGACGATGTATGACGACGGCGGCTTTTCCGGGGGCACGATGTACCGCCCTGCCCTCAAGCTGCTCCTTGGCGACATCGGCGCCGGCAAGGTCGACGTGGTAGTGGTCTACAAGATTGATCGCTTGACGCGTTCGCTGTTCGACTTCGCCAAGATCGTCGAGGCCTTCGACGCGAAGGGCGTCTCCTTTGTCTCGATAACCCAGCAGTTCAACACCACCACAAGCATGGGACGGCTGACACTGAACGTCCTCCTATCCTTTGCCCAGTTCGAGCGGGAAGTGACCGGCGAACGAATCCGCGACAAAATCGCCGCTTCCAAGAAGAGAGGCATGTGGATGGGCGGATTGCCGTCGCTCGGTTACGACGTGCAGAACCGAAAGTTGGTCGTCAACGAGCGGCGGCGACGACGGCGGCGGGGCGGTCACACCGCCAGCCGAAGAGTGCGTCGGAAGAGGCGCGGGGCGCGGCAAGACGTGCAAGGTGTGCGGCAAGCCCTTCGCCTATAGCCTCCGTCACCTTTACTCTCGCGCCTCGGCGAGCGCCTTCTCTGGGTTGGCGTGATACTCGGCAAGCGCCCGCTCGGCGCGCATCGCCCGCGCGCACTCTTCGCTGCAGCAACCGCCTCAAGGGCTTGGAGCGGACCACACTTGATATGCATCAATGCCCAATTGCACAGAGCCCGTAGTTTCGCGCTAACGGGAACGAAACACAAAAAAATGGAGGACCGAAAGTGGTTCACAAACCCTCTCTCAGGATGACCTTGCACCACCAAGAGTGGTTTTTGCTCATATCGCTAATTCCGGCCGTATTGGCCCTAATCGGACATTTCGTTGCAATTCCTTTCTTGGGCCAGCACGGCTTCTGGATGGGGATCATCGCCTATGTCGTGCTGGCGGTGGGCACGCAGGAACTTTGGCCGATCCACTGACCGAGGTTTTGCCGCAACGGACGCGATCTCGCGCACCCCAACGGATGCCGCACGAACCTCGAAGGACCTCGGCTTCCTCGCCGTGGTGGCGGCACACGCGGGCAGAAGGCTCAAGGCAGAGATCACCGAGAGCGGCCTGCGGGCGCTGACCATGCGGGCGCACATGCGATGACGCTCTATCCCGGCAGCCTCGTGAGCGTCGAAGGCCGCTTCATCGACGCGGCGACCGACAAAGGCATCGACCCGGCAAGCATCGTGCTCAAGGTGCTGAAGCCCGATGGCACGGAGCACGTCGGCGCTGAGATCGTGCGCGACGCCCCTGGCCGCTACCACGCCGACATCGCGGTCCAAATGTCCGGCAAGTGGAGCTATCGCTGGTCCGCTGGCGTAGCTGCCGATCAGGGCCGTTCTACGTCGAGGCCAGCGCGTTCGTGTAGCCGTATATTGGCAGGGCAATCGGCCCGAAACCCGCCCGGATGGCAGTTCCGAATTGACCCTGTGAGGGGCAAAATCCGCAGTAGACAGCCGTTTTTTGCCCTTGACGCCTGTGCCATAAGTGCCGCTAAATGGACACATGGGAAAGGCCCTAAGCGCCAAAATCGAGGAATTGGAGGCCGATCTTCGCCGCCGCGACGAGCGCATCAAGGAATTGGCCGCAGAGCGTGACGAGGCGCTTGAGCGTGTCGGTCAAGTGCGCGAGCAGTTGGAGGACATGGAGGCGCTGCGGCAGCAATGGATCGAAGCCCTCGACATGCGCGAAAACGCCGAGGGTAAGCTGGAGTTCCCGTTCGATGAGTGGCGCGCCGCCCGCGACAAGCTGCACGATGACTACATCGCGCTGGTCAATAAGTGGAACCGGAACGTCGCCGAGTTCAACGCGACCATCCGACCGCGCAACGTGGGGCGACCATTGCAGGCGAGCGACGACCAGGTCGCTACGGTGCGCCAGATGCGGAAGGCCAAGACGAGCTTGCGCGTGATCGCCGAGCGCACCGGCCTCACCCTTCGCACCGTCCGCACCATCCTCGACCAGGGCACCGGCAAGGAGCGGTCGCGCACCAACGAGCTTCGCCGCCTGTCCTTCGACAAGCTCGCCACCGCCAACCATCGAGCACGCAAGCGCCTGATCGACAGCCTGCCCGCCCGCATCACAAGGGTCGGTGAGGAAGCCATCGAGATCATCAAGGCGGCCAAGGGGCTCGGCAAGGGGGGCGCGACATGATCGAGGACCGGAAGCTAACCGCCATAGAGGAACGCAAGTGGCGCGCCGAGTTCAAGCGAGACGGGCGCGAGGCCGTGCGCCAGCAGCTACGCTTCGGCCTCGCCCCACACCTGAAGCGTGACCTTGCTATCGTGTGGCTTCGCGAGCAAGAGAGGGCGGCAGAGCGCCGCGAGCGTGGCACGTTCTGGATTGCCGTCGCCGTGCTCGTGCTCACCATCCTCGGCATCCTGATCGCGCTCGGCATTGTGCGCCTGTAGGCCCCGGCCACCTAGCGGAACAGAGCGACCACGCTGGCGACGGCAGCTATTGCCGCAAAGATGAGCGTCCAAAGAAAGTTCCCAATTGGGAAAGTGGGACGTGTGCAGGGGCCACAATGGCAGGGCTTTCCACCTACACGCCATGCTCGCCCTGCCAAGTCTGCTATCCTTCTCGCCCCCCTTTAAGGACCAAGAAGGAGTGAGCGATGGCTAAAGATAAGCGGGACCCGGTGCAAGAGGCTGCGGACGAAGAGCTTCGTAGTGCGAAACTGGCGGAGGACCCTACGGAGCGGGTCGCCGCCGAGCTTACCCGCATCCGTTTCGAGATGACGGCCATCCGCCAACTATTGGCTCGACTGCTAGCAGGGCAACCAAAGCGATCCTCGCGAGGATGACGAAGCGGACACACTTGAAGCGAGCGGTTGCGCGAGCAAAGCCCGCCGCGAATCGAAAGGTGCCGGACACAAAGAGCGATCCGGTCTTGGCTCTGGCTGAGTATTTGATCAGCGCGAACTACATGCGCATATTGACTCACGCGCTCATAGAGGAAGGGCTTGACGAGAGGCCGCCAGATGGCGGGCCTCCAGAGGCTTGGCAGGAGTTTCGGACCTATGCCTCTTATTGGCTGTCGGCGCTCTACGTTGTGGTCGAAGGCTTCAACGAGTTGAAGCTGGACAGGGCCAAAGTTCCTGAGATGGCGGACCCGCACATCAACCGACTCAAGCTGTTTCGGAATGGCTGCTTTCACTATCAGCGCGACACTCGAAAACAGGTTCAGTTCCACGACCCTGAATTGGACGGCCTGAATTGGGCCGAGCGCTTGCACGAGCATCTCAACGACTTTTTTGCCGACTACTGTCGCGGCCTCGGCAAGCGCCCGAAGCAAGCGCGGGGTCCTCGTCGCCCTTGAGCCTAAGCGGGGGCGCTGCCTCCCGGAATTGCGCTCGCTGCAAAAAATCGTGGAGGGGTGAACAGTGCGCGGTGAGGCGAAGGACGGCCACTCGCATCACGGCTAAGTGACTTGGGTCACAGAAGATAGCGGGGCTGCGAGTGCTATAGATGAGGGGGGAAAAAGACCCCCAACCCAACCCCCAACCCCCAACCCCCAAGGACGAAACCTATGCGTAGAAGTTACATCACGTCCGCCTTTGCAGGCGCCCTATTGCTTGGTCTAGGCACGACGGCGGCTCTGGCTGTGACCGGCGAGTTCAACAACATGTGCACAGAAGGCCTCGCTCTCGGCAAAGACATACAGACGGACTGCAAGATCAACACGGCCATTGGCGGCAAGACCTACTGCTTCGGCAGCGAGCAGGCCAAGACGGACTTTATGAAGGACCCCAACGGCAACATGGCGAAGGCGCAGGCATATTACAAAAGCAAGCATCCTGGCTAGGCTGCCACTTCAATAAAGCAATCGAGGGGCCTTCCGCTTATCGGCGGAGGGCCCTTCGTGCGCCAGGGGGCTTTGATGCTCGACCTGCGCGCGTCATGCCTTAGACTTGTTGGCATGAACACCGACATTCCATCCGCCGACTTGCCCTGCTTGGCGTGGCCCGCACGGCTCTGAATGACCTCGCCAAGCGCGGCATCGTGAAGCGGGGCGACAAGCGCGGCACCTTCGAGCTTGAGGCGTCGGTGAGCGGCTACTGCAAGCACCTTCGCGACGTGGCGAGCGCCAGAGGCGGTGAGGACGCCAGCGCGGCCCGTGCGCGTCTCGGGCAGGCACAGGCCGACCTAGCCGAGGCCAAGGCGGCGCAGATACGCGGTGAGACGGTGCCGGTGGCTGAGGTTGAGACCTTCTGGCGGTCAAAGCTCAAGGCGTTTCGCAATCGCGTGCTCGCGGTTCCGGGCCGGGTGAAAGACCTCACGGCGCGGCAGAGCGTGATCTTGACGCAAGAGCTACGGGCGGCGCTGACAGAGCTTGCCGATGGTGGCTGAGTTGTATGACGGTCCCGCAGTTGGAGCAGGCGTAGAGATCATATCTTCGAACCCGTTTCCAGTCATTTCGCAAGGGCACAATGGACATGGCCGGGGAGAAAGCCTTTTGCTGGCCTGAGCCGTTTCGTTTCTCTGATCGTCCCTCATGGCCATATAGTCGGGAGGAGGTAGTTAAGGTTCTATGACTTGGATCAATCGTGGAATTGACACGGTGCAAAGCTAGCGAGACATGGACCCGCGTCATCGAGGCGCTGCGACCGCCGCCCATCGAGCCTTTCAGCGTGTGGATAGAGCGCGAGGTTTGCCTCCCCGAAGGGCTGCGCGCCGAGCCGGGCAAAGTCACGCTCTGGCCGCCCCAAGTGGAAATAGCGAACAGCATTGGCGACCCCGAGGTTGAGCGCGTCACTTGGCTCAAGAGCGTGCGCAGCGGCTTCACCTTCCTCGTGGCGTGCGCCGTGGCCCGGCATGTTCTGGATGATGCCGCCCCGATAATCGTCTTGATGCCCACGGAAGCGGACGCCCGCGGCATGATGGTTGACGATATTGAGCCGCTGTTCTCGTCGAGCCCGGACCTTATCGGCTTGCTGCCCGAGCCGAGCCGTGACGAGCGCGGTCGCTCGACCCTCTTGCAGCGGTTCTACCCCGGCGGGAGCGTCAAGGCGATCTCGTCTAAGGCGGCGCGCAATCTTCGCCGCCACACCGCGCGCTGCGTCTATGCCGACGAGGTTGACGCGATGGAATGTGTCGAGGGCGACCCGCTCAAGCTCGCCGAGCGCCGCACGCTCACCTATCGCAACCGCAAGCACGTCGCCGGAAGCTCGCCCAAGATCGAAGACACGAGCCTTGTGGCGAAGCTTTACGCGGTGTCCCTTTCAAAAACCTTATCCGGAGAGGATTCGCCGGAATTATGGAATCGGGGCATGCTCGCGGGCGATGGTTGCGATCCTCAGGCTGCTGATTGGGGCGCTACGAAATTGTATTATGTCGCGCGGGCGGCTTGAAGCGGAGGTGATTGTTCTCCGCCATCAGCTCAACATATTGCGCCGCCAGTTGCCGAGGCGGGTCCGGCCACACGCAT
>JBGQMX010000148.1:0-7229 GCA_041500805.1 Methyloceanibacter sp. | reverse complement strand
GTCCGCGGATGTCGTGGTCGAGCAGGTTGTTCGCGTCTAAGCCGCGGCAAGGGAATTTGTCGCGGAAGCAATCGACTTCCGCGAGATGGGACATGGATGCCGGGACGCCGTAGCAAGATGCGGCGGCGTCCCAGGCATCCCTTCCTTTTCTAGCCACTCCCATGGACTAGCCTGCCCGACCACTCGGGAACTAGGAGTTCGTTAAGGCATTGCCCTCTACGATTTCCTAAAATTTGGCTAGCGGGAGTAACCAGTAATGCGTTGGAGTGGTGGGATCGACCACGCCTGCAAATTCGCGGGCGTCTTGGTGCTTGCTTTGTTGCTTGCAGCCTGCGGGCGTCACGGGCAGCCCCAGGAATACGGCCTGGGCAACACCGGCTCGGTGGCGTCACCCGGTTCGCCGCAGGAATTCGCGGTCAATGTCGGGGATCTGGTTCACTTCCAGGAAGACAGCTCCGCGCTCACGGGCGAGGCGAAAAGCATCCTGCTCAACCAGGTGCGGTGGCTCAATCGCTACACGCAATACAACGTGACCATCGAAGGCCACGCCGATGAGCGCGGCACGCGGGAATACAACCTTGCGCTCGGCGCGCGGCGGGCCATGACCGTCAAGGGCTTCCTCGCGAGCGCGGGGGTCAGCGCGGCGCGGATCAGGACGATTTCCTATGGCAAAGAGCGGCCGATCGCGGTGTGCGATGAGGTGTCATGCTGGAACCAGAACCGGCGTGCCCAGACCATCCTGAACAACGGGGCCGTCGCCCGAAATTAATAAGCCAACGCTCTACCTCGCTGGTGGACCCCGGCTTTCGCCGGGGTGAGGCCGGGGGACATTGACACCTGCGCATCACAGTTTGGCCCCAAAAGGCCGGGCAAATGCGTTAGGATTCGGCTGCGTTTGGCGCGTCTCCATGTGAGAGAGCGCCGCTGCCGGTCATACTGGCAAGGTCCCATCGGTGATCTTATCGGCCTCCAAATGGCGCAAGCGATTGCGCTTGGCTTTCGCGTTATCGGCAGCGCTCTCCGCTCAGAGCCTGCTGGCCGCGGAAGCCATTGCCCAGCAGGACCCGTCCCAGCCTGAGCAGCAGGGCGCGGCACCTCCGCCTGCGCCCGCGCCTGCCGCAAAGGCGCAAGGGGGCGATTCGGCCGGGGCCCGCATTGGCCGGATCGAGGACAAGCTTGGCGACCTCCAGGTGCAGGTCGGGACGCTCGAATCTTTCATCCGCACCAAGCCGGGCACCACGCTGCCGGAGGAGACCGCGGCCGCACCCGCTGCCCCCCAAGGCCAAGCCGCCGCGGGCGACCTTGGCCCCCGCGTCGATGCGCTCGAGACCCAGATCGGCGCCCTGACCAGCCAGCTCGAGCGGATTAGCCAGCAGGTGAATGCGCTTCAGGCGAAGCTTTCAGCAGCGCCCGCGCCCCTGGCGCCGCTCCCGCCGAACGCTGCGCCAGACCGGCACGGTCAGGCGCAGGAACCGTCCTCCGATACTGCGTTGGCCTCTGCCGCCGGCGATACCTCGCAGCCGCGGTGGTTCGGCCCCAAGCCTGCCGACGGCCAAGAATCCACATCGGCAGAGGGTGACGCAGGTGCCGACACGCTTCCCCCGTCATCGCCGGAGACTGGGGCCACCGATGGCCAGCCGCAAAACCTCATGGCGGCTTTGCCCTCAAATGATGCGCAGTCGCTCTATGAGCAGGGATACGGGGCGATTTTGCAGCGAGACTACGCGGGGGCGGAAAGTGCGTTCCGTCAGCTGCTTGACGGCCATCCCGGCGATCCGCTCGCCGGCAACGCGCAATACTGGATCGGCGAGAGCTATTTCATGCGCGGCCAGTACAAGGACGCGGCTGACGCCTTCCTCAAGGGCTACAAGAAATACAAGTTCGGCGATAAGGCGCCCGACACCCTGCTCGGGCTCGGCATGTCGCTCGCAGAGCTCGGCCAGAAGGATGCCGCCTGCTCGACCTTCAGCGAGCTCAAGGCCAAGTTCCCGGCGGCGCCCGACCAAATTCGCGATGATGCCAAGAGCGCGCGCAAAAAGGCGGGCTGCTGACATGGACGCTTTGCCTGTTTCGGTAGAGGAGGCGCGAAAGCTCTTCGGGCCGTTTCAGCGCTTTCCCCATCTTGCGCTCGCCGTCTCCGGCGGACCCGACAGCCTTGCGCTCATGCATCTTGCCGCAGCCTGGCGCGCCGCTCAGGGCTCGGCGCCTGAGCTCAGCGTGCTGACGGTCGATCATGGGTTGCGCGCATCCTCCCGCGACGAGGCGTTGATGGTCGGGCGCATGGCTTCTGCCCTTGGCCTCCCCCATGCGATCCTCACCTGGGAGGGGAATGGCGCCAACACCGCAGGTCTCCAGGCAAGGGCGCGGGCCGCGCGCTATGACCTCATGGCGGCCTACTGCCATGCCCACGATATTCCAGCCCTTGTCACCGCCCACACCCAAGACGACCAGGCCGAGACCTTCCTGATGCGGCTCAAGCGCGGCAGCGGGCTCGACGGCTTGGCGGCCATCCCGGAGCGGGGCGCCTGGGCGGGTGTAGCCGTCTTGCGGCCCTTGCTCGACGTATCGAAGGCGCGTCTTGTCGCCACGCTTGAAGGACAGGGAATCGGGTTTGCCTCCGACCCGAGCAATAAAGATCCTCGCTTCGAGCGCGCGCGGGTGCGGGGAAGTGGAGAGGCGCTCATCGCGCTCGGCCTGACGCAAGAGGCGCTGGCGCTCTCGGCGCGGCGCTTGCGGCGTGCCCGCGAGGCCCTGGATCATGCTGCGAGAGCCTTCCTCGCGGCCAATAGCGAGACGAGCGAAGCGGGCTATTCGATGATCGACCGCGAGGCGCTCGGATCGGCACCGCAAGAAATCGCCCTTCGCGTGTTGTCCTGCCTCATCGCCAGAGTGGGCGGCGGCGAGGAGAAAATCAGGCTGGCCAAGCTCGAGGCCTTGCTTACGTCCCTGGCGGAGCACCCCGCGAAGGCCCATACGCTTGGGCGGTGCCGGCTCGAGCCCGTCTCAGGCCGCCTCGGCATCTTCCGCGAGATCAGGGCGCAGGGTCTCCCGGTCGCAAGGCTCGAGCCGGGTGAGCGGACGCTTTGGGACAATCGTTTCAGGATCGAGCTCGGGCGGGGAGAGCGTGAGCCCATCACCGTCCGCAGCCTCGGCGACCGCGGCATTGCCGCCTTACGCGACCGCTCCGGCCTCGCCGCTTCGCTCCCGCGTTTGGCGGCCCGGACGCTGCCAGGATGCTGGCGGGGCGAGGCGCTTATCGGCGTGCCCGTGCTTGGCATGTCGGGGTTGAGCCAGCTCACGGGCTTCGATTGTCGCGCTACCTTCGTCAGCGCCGAATGGATCTAGAGGGGGAGGGGGAACGTGGTACGCCCTAAACCGTTGAGAAAGCATGCACCTCTTTGCGATAGCTTTACTTGGCAAGGAAGCTGCAGGTTCCTATGTTACCAAGTCCTAGTCTCGATCCGTTCCGGCCGTTGGGGGGCGGGGCTTCCAAGCGCTTAAGCCGCGCGTAGATCAAGCCGTCAGGTCAGGTCAGTTCATGAATTCGAATTTTCGCAACTTCGCCATCTGGGTGTTCATCGGCCTCCTCCTGGTCGCGCTGTTCAACCTGTTCCAGAGCCCGGGCGTCCATGTCCGCGGCAACGAGATCAGCTTCTCGCAGCTCCTGAGTGAGGTCGAGAGCGGCAACGTCCAGGACGTGACCATCGCCGGCAGCCAGATCACCGGTCACTTCACCGACGGCCGCAACTTCCAGACCTATGCGCCGAACGACCCCAACCTGGTCGACAAGCTGAACCAGAAGGGCGTGAAGATCAGCGCCAAGCCCTCCGAGGACGACGTGCCGTCGCTGCTCGGCGTGCTCGTCTCCTGGTTCCCGATGCTGCTCCTGATCGCCGTGTGGATCTTCTTCATGCGCCAGATGCAGTCGGGCGGCGGTCGCGCCTTGGGCTTCGGCAAGTCCAAGGCGAAGCTTCTGACCGAGCGCCATGGCCGCGTGACCTTCGACGACGTGGCGGGCGTCGACGAGGCCAAGGAGGACTTGGAAGAGATTGTCGAGTTCCTGCGCGATCCGCAGAAATTCCAGAAGCTCGGCGGGCGCATCCCGCGCGGCGCGCTGCTAGTCGGGCCTCCCGGCACCGGCAAGACGCTGCTTGCCCGCGCCATTGCCGGCGAAGCCAACGTGCCCTTCTTCACTATCTCGGGCTCGGATTTCGTCGAGATGTTCGTGGGCGTGGGCGCCTCCCGCGTCCGCGACATGTTCGATCAGGCGAAGAAGAACGCGCCCTGCATCATCTTCATCGACGAGATCGACGCCGTCGGCCGCCATCGTGGCGCCGGCCTTGGCGGCGGCAATGACGAGCGCGAGCAGACGCTGAACCAGCTCCTCGTCGAGATGGACGGCTTCGAGGCCAATGAAGGCATCATCCTGATCGCCGCCACCAACCGGCCCGACGTGCTCGATCCGGCGCTGCTCAGGCCGGGCCGCTTCGACCGCCAGGTGGTGGTGCCGCGTCCCGATATTATCGGGCGCGAGAAGATCCTGAAAGTTCATGTGCGCAAGGTTCCGCTTGGGCCGGACGTGGACTTGCGCGTCATCGCCCGCGGCACTCCCGGCTTCTCCGGCGCCGACCTCGCCAATCTCGTCAACGAGGCGGCGCTGCTTGCGGCGCGCCGCTCCAAGCGCCTCGTCATGCAAGTCGAGTTCGAGGACGCCAAGGACAAGGTGATGATGGGCGCCGAGCGCCGCTCCATGGTGATGAACGAGGAGGAGAAGACGCTCACCGCCTATCACGAGGGCGGGCATGCGCTTGTCGCGTTGCATCAAGCCGCGTCAGATCCCGTGCACAAGGCGACCATCATCCCGCGCGGCCGGGCGCTTGGCATGGTGATGCGGCTGCCTGAGCGCGACATGCTCTCCTATACCCGCGCCAAGCTGAAAGCGGACATCACCGTCGCCATGGGCGGACGCGTGGCCGAAGAGCTCGTGTTCGGCTATGAGAAGGTCACCTCGGGCGCCTCCTCCGACATCAAGATGGCGACCCTGCTCGCCCGCGCCATGGTCACTCAATACGGCATGTCCGATAAGCTCGGCCCGCTCGCTTATGGCGACAACGAGGAAGAAGTGTTCCTCGGCCACTCCATCGCGCGGACGCAGAACCTCTCCGACGAGACCCAGACCATCGTCGATGAGGAGATCCATCGCATCGTCGATGAGTCCTACGAAGGGGCGCGCAAGATCCTTCAGGAGAATTTGAACGATCTGCACGTCGTCGCCCGCGGCTTGCTGGAATACGAGACGCTGTCCGGCGAGGAGATCAAGAACCTGCTCAAGGGCAAGCCGCCCGTGCGCGAGTTCGTGGCAGGCATCCCGGCGCGGCCGGGCTCGGCATCGGCCGTTCCCGCCGCTGGCCGCGGCAAGAAGGCGCCGCCCGAGCCAGAGCCCGACACCGGCGGCATGGCGCCCCAGCCGCAGACCTAAAGCTTGGAGAAATTGCTGTACCGATTGGATGCCCGGCCTCGTGCCGGGCATCTCCGTTTCGGCCAGTCATTGACAATGCCCTTCGTGCTAAAGGCTCGCGCATGGCTGATGCGAAGCTGTACCTCAGGCCCAACGGGCTGCTCTATGGCGCCACCGCCGAGGCGGCTGTCGCCGACGGCCTGGCGCTGCCTTTGGCCGGCGGCGGAATCGCCTTTGCCGCCGCAGAGCTGATCGAAGGCACACCCGGCAAAGCCAGGAAGCGGCTTTTCACGGCGCGCGCCCTTGCCGACTCGCGCGACGCCGATCTCGCATCATTGCTCGAGCGGGTCACGGCGAAGCGGCCGCCCTTCGCGGGTCTCGCGCTCGACCGCCCCGCGCTCATGGGCATCGTCAACGTCACGCCGGACAGCTTCTCGGATGGCGGCCTCTACGACACCAGCGAGGAGGCGATCGCGCACGCCGCAGAGTTGGCGAGCGCCGGCGCGGCTATCGTCGACGTCGGGGGCGAGTCGACGCGGCCCGGGTCCGATGCGGTGGACGAGGCGGACGAGCTCGCCCGCGTCGTGCCCGTAGTCGAAGGGCTCAAAGGCCTGCCTGCGGTCATCTCGGTGGATACGCGCAAGGCCGGGGTAGCGCGAGCAGCGGCTAAGGCCGGCGCCAGAATCCTCAACGACGTCTCTGCCCTCACCTATGATCCCAATAGCTTGCCGGTCGCGGTTGAGATGGCGCTCAGCGTCGTGCTCATGCACGCCAAGGGGGAGCCCAAGACGATGCAGGACAACCCCGTCTATGCGGACGTCGTGCTCGAAGTGTTCGACTATCTCGAAGAGCGCATCGAGGTGGCAGGCCGGGCCGGCATAGATCGCGCGCGCATCGCCGCGGACCCGGGCGTCGGCTTCGGCAAGACCATGGCGCATACCCTCGCGCTCCTTGCCAATCTCAGCCTGTTTCACGGTCTTGGCGTGCCGCTTCTCGTCGGCGCCTCGCGCAAGCGCTTCATCCAAGGGATTGCCGGCGGCGAGCACCCGCGCACCCGCGAACCTGGGTCGCAGGCGGTGGCCATTGCCGCTGCGGCGCAAGGGGCCCAAATCCTCAGGGTGCATGACGTGGCAGGCAGCCGCCAGGCGCTCGATGTCTGGCGTGCATCCGTCTTAGGCACTGAAAGTTAACGGAAATTCATAATCGGCGAAGAGCTGATCTGGTGTAATTTTTGCTTACATTTTTTGAACCCAAGGGTGGTAGACCAGAGAGCATAATCCCATGAGGCGCCAGTCCGACCAAACTTTGAGACGGGCACCGAGGGGGAATAAACGGGGGGGCCGCAAAATGCCTCGCAAGTATTTTGGCACGGATGGCATCCGTGGCAGCGCGAACACCTATCCCATGACCTCGGAGGTGGCGCTGAAAGTGGGCATGGCCGCAGGCAAGCTCTTCTCCAACGGCTCCTATCGCCACCGCGTGGTGATCGGCAAGGACACGCGACTGTCCGGCTATATGATCGAGTCGGCGCTCGTTTCCGGCTTCACCGCCGTGGGCATGGACGTGTTCCAGCTAGGGCCCATGCCGACGCCCGCCGTCGCCATGCTGACCCGCTCGCTCCGCGCCGATCTCGGCGTGATGATCTCGGCCTCCCATAACCCCTATATCGACAACGGCATCAAGCTGTTCGGACCCGACGGCTACAAGCTCTCCGACGAGAAGGAGGAGGAGATCGAGAAGATGATGGGAGGCGACTCCTCCGAGCTTCTCG
>JBGQMX010000147.1:0-7307 GCA_041500805.1 Methyloceanibacter sp. | reverse complement strand
TTCTGGCAATAGGCCTCGAGCGCCATGTTGCGGGCGCGACGCTATCGCGAACGCGCGGCCCTGGAGCGTTTCCCCGCCAAGTCCGATCTCTCCCCGGAACATCCCGCCTCGGCGCTCGTTCTCTCATCACACTCCCCAACACCCGGCCCGCGCCCTGCTGGCCCATGAGATGAGAGGACACTAAAGATGGCGACTGCCAACGAAGCCTACCGCAAAGCCGCCAATTCGCCTGCCGGGCGCCATGCTGCCGAGACTGTTAAGGACGCCCGCGCGACCGCCAAGTCTGTCGGCGAGGCCGCGAAGTCGATCGGCGAGGAGCTCGGCGAGCAGGTGAGCGATTTCGCCTCCGACGTCTCGCGCAAGGCCGGCAAGCAGTTCAGCCGCGCTGAAGCCATGGCCGTGGATGCCTATGACGAGATCCACGATGCGAGCGTGCGCAACCCGCATATCACGCTCGCCATCGCGGCAGGCCTCGGCTTCCTGTTGGGAGCTTTCCTGGTCTCCCGCCGCTAGTTTCACACAAACGCTCCCAAAGCTTCCCGCTCCCCTCTTGTGGGGGAGCACGCTCGCGCCATTGCGCGAGCGGAGGGGGGTGAGCCGGGCAACGAGTGCATAGGTCTAACCCCCCTCCCTATCCCTCCCCCACAAGGGGGGAGGGGAGAGTTCTCGGCTCCGGCCGCGCCGACCTCTCCCCACGAGGGGGAGGTATGAAAACTTACCACCGGCCTTCGCGATTACGTACTGCAGGGGTTACTGGATCGCCCGGTCAAGCCGGGCGATGACATTGTGTTGGGGTGCCGATTGTCCCATCATAGTCATGCCCGGTCCTGCCTTCAGAGCGGGCCGGCTTCTGGGGGGGAAACCATGTTCACAGCCTGGATGAAATTTGCCTTCGATGGGCTGCGCCTTTGTCAGGAGACGCAGGAGGTCATGGCTCTGCGCATGGTGAAGCTCTCCCTCGGCGGGCTTGAAGGCCATCTCGAGGCGCAACGCATGCTCGCCGAGAAGAGCTTCGCTTTCGCCGAGGCCGTTGGCAGTCTTGCCGCCGGCGGCTCGATGGAACGCGTGGTGAGCCGCTATCGCGGCCATGTCAGGGCCAACAAGCGCCGCCTGTCGCGCTGAAACTCTCCTCTCCCCAGCGGGGAGAGGGCTGTGCGCCACGACCTTGCGCGCCGCGCTCAAGCAGCGAAGCGGTAGCGCATCAAAGAACGTGCAAGTCGTTCGGCGAACAGGGTGAGGGGGCGCGGACGCCTAAGTTTGACTCCTGAAACCCCTCACCCGTCGCGTTCCGCGCCGACCTCTCCCCTTGGGGGAGAGGTGATCCACGGAGCTCGCCGAGAAACTTATCCCCGCTCTGCAAACCTCCTCTATGCTCCGCATACCTCGTCCGCCGAGGGGCGCTTCGCGAGGCGTCGACAGAAGCGGGACGGGGTGTGGCGCCCTGCGGGCCGGCATAACGCAAAAAGCCGGCACTCGGGCGGCGCCGGGGCTCCGCCCGTGCCCATTACGCTGACTGCCGCCTCTCTCGTCGGCGAGGATCGCGGAGAGAGGAACCCCAACGGGACAAAGGACGGCAGCGGGGCACTTACGGCGAAAGCGCGGCCCGGTCGCCGAACAGTCGCCGCTCATGGCGCGCCGAGAGGCGCCCGCGCGGTCCCGCAAGGATCGCGAACCAAAGGTTTGCGCTTTTCGGCGCGCCATCCCCTCATGCCTCGCGGGCGAAAGCCCGGCGAGAGGATTTGTGCTGGGCGTCTCATTCATCCCGGTGCTGAGCCTGGCGGCTGGGTCGGGTAAATGGGCCCCGGATGCAGGAAGCTGATCGACGCATAGGCGCCGATAAACGAGCCTGCTGCGGCGAACACCACATAGGCCCAGTGGTGCGTGTAGGAGATGACGGCGAAGGAGGAGAGCAGATACCAGATGCTGCTCCAGCTCGCGGCCGGCAGCCGGCGGCGCCTCACCACGGCGTTGGTGAACATCACATAGACGGCGTCGGTGCAGGCCGTGGCGGCCATCACGGCAAGCGCGACGAGGGGGTCGATCTCGGGCAGCTGCATGGGGTTTGGTCCTTGGGCTCAAACAGAAGAGCGCTATCGCCAAGGACCATATCGCAAGTCGCGAGGCCAGGTCCGATGTTGCGTTGCAACAATCGTGAGCTTGTCTTATATCCGCAAAAATGAGCGCATGAACGCGCGGCAACTTCTGGGATGAGCAGGACCATGTTCCTCACCATGCTGAAGGCGAAGCTCCACCGGGCGACGGTGACCGGGGCCGATAAGGATTATGAGGGCTCGATCGCCATCGACCGGGACCTGCTCGACGCCTCGGGAATCCTGCCGCACGAGCAGGTGGACGTCCTCAACATCAATACCGGCGGGCGCTTCACCACTTACGCCATCGAGGCGCCGCGCGGCTCACGCGCCATCGCCGTCAACGGCGCCGCGGCGAGGCTCGTGCAGTTGGGCGACAAGGTCATCATCGTCGCTTATTGCCAAATCCCAGCCGAGGAAGCGCGCAATTACCGGCCTTCGGTGGTGGTGCTCGGCGAGGGCAACGCCATCGAGCGCGCCGCCTGACGCTTACTCGTAGCGGAGCGCGTCGATGGGGTTCATCAGCGAGGCGCGGCGCGCAGGGTAATAGCCGAAGAACACGCCCACCAGGCCCGCCGAGATCATCGCGATCAGCACGAGGCTGGGCGAGAGCGCGATCGGCCAATTTCCCCAGATCGACATGGCAAGGGCCGCGCCGCCCCCGATCAGGAGCCCGCTCAGCCCTCCCGTCACGCACAGCGTCACCGCCTCGATCAGGAATTGGCTCAAAATATCGCGGCGCCGTGCGCCCACCGCCATGCGTAAGCCGATCTCCTTGGTGCGCTCCGTCACCGAGACGAGCATGATGTTCATGATGCCGATGCCGCCCACGATGAGCGAGATGGCGGCGGTGGCGCCGAGCAACACGCTCAAGATGCTCTGGGTTTCACTCCGCGCGCGGATGAACTCGGCCATGTTGCGCACCTGGAAGTCGTCGGGGCCGCCCGTCCTGACATGCCGCCTTTCGCGCAAGAGCGTCTCGATCTCCTCTTGCGCATCGTTCATCGCCTCGGCCGAGGAGACCTCGACCATGATCGAGCGAAGATTGTCGGGCACGGTCTGCTCGGCCCCGAACAGGCGCCGCCGCGCGGTGTTGATCGGCACGAGAAGGGTGTCGTCCTGATCGCTGCCCCAGCCCGACTGCCCCTTGGCCGTCAGCACGCCGATCACGGTAAAGGGCACGTTCTTGATGCGGATCTGCTCGCCGATCGAAGGACCCGCGCCGAACAGCTCGCGCGCCGTCGTGGCGCCGAGGATGGCGACTTTGGCGCCTGAGCGCAGCTCGGCATCGCTGAAGGTGCGGCCATCGGCCAGCGCCCAGTCGCGCACCTCGAGGAAGTCTTCGTTCACGCCGTTGACCGAGGTCGTCCAATTGGCGTTGCCGACCACCACGGGAGCCGAGCCGCTCACCGTGCCCGCCACCGCAGCAACGCTCGGAACCTTCGTGCGAATGGCGGCGAGGTCGCCTTCCGATAACGATACGGCCGTGCCTTCGCCGGACCGCCGTCCACCTGAGGTGAACGAGCCGGGCATGACCACGAGCACATTGGTGCCGAGCGCCTTGATGCGCGCCTCGATGGCCTCGCCGGCGCCGCTTGCCACCGACACCATGACGATCACCGAAGCGACGCCGATGATCACGCCGAGCATGGCGAGGAAGCTTCTGAGCGCGTTCACCTTGAGCGCGCCGATGGCGACCTTGCAGGAATTGAGCGGGTTCATGACGCGTCCCCGACGATCTCCCCGTCGCGGAAGGTGAGCCGCCTGCGGGCGCGCTTGGCGATGTCGGGCTCGTGGGTGACGACGATCACCGTGATGCCGGTCGCGTTCAGCTCCTCGAACAGGCCGATGATCTCCTCGGTGGTGTGGCTGTCGAGCGCGCCGGTCGGCTCGTCGGCGAGGATGATATGGGGATCGTTGACGAGGGCGCGGGCGATGGCCACCCGCTGCTGCTGCCCGCCCGAGAGCTCGGAGGGCTGGTGGCCTTCGCGGTGGGCGAGCCCGACCTTGGCGAGACACGCCTTGGCCCTTTCGCGCGCATGTTTATGACCATGATGCGAATAGAGGAGGGGGAGGGCGACATTGTCGAGTGCGCTCGTCCGCGCGAGCAGGTTGAAGTTCTGGAACACGAAGCCGACCTTCTCGTTGCGGTAGAGCGCAAGCTGATCGGAGCCGAGCCCGCCAAGCTCGCTTCCCTCGAACTGGAGCGATCCGCTGGTCGGGGTGTCGAGCGCGCCGATGAGGTTCATGAAGGTCGATTTGCCGGAGCCCGAGGGGCCCGTTACGGCGAGATATTCGCCGCGCGCCACCTCGACGCTGACCCCCTGAAGGGCGCCGATGACGCTGCCGCCGAGCCTATAGGTCTTGACGAGGTCGCGCGCCACGATCTGCGGGGGCGCCGAATTTGGGATAGGACCCCGCGTCTTGGCGCCGTCCGTTCGCGCCCTCACGGCGCCCCCTCATGCACCCGCACCACCACTGCGGCCCCTTCGGGCAACCCGTCGGCCACCTCGGTGACGCTCTGGTCGGCGAGGCCGAGGCGGACCTCGCGCGGCACGAGCGCGCCATTCTCGTAGGACCACAGCGTCACCCGTCGCGGGCCGTTCGGCCTTTGCCGCTGCATCTCCTCGTATTTCTTGTACTTGTCGGGGGGAAGCACGGCGCGCAGCACCTTGGCAATACGCATGCGCGCCTGCTCGCGGGCGTCGTCCGTGGCCGGCGCTGAGCCCGGCGGCCCGGCATTCCTTATGACGGCAAGCTCGGCTTCGAGCGCGGTGCGAATCTTGGCCATCTCAGCCTCGCTCAGCTCAAGCTGAGTCTTGAGCCGTTCCAGCATGCGCGCGCCTCGGTCGCCAAGCTGGAGGACGCCGGTCGACATGCCATCCTGCACCAGCGCGGCTTGCGCCGGCCCGTGCGGCTGGAAGTGGAGCGCCTCGTTCGGCACCACCACGACCTGCTTGTGCTCGCCGGTGACGATCTCGACATTGGCGGTCATGCCGGGCAGCAGCCGGCCGAGGGGGTTGTCGGCGTCGATCACCACCGTATAGGTGACCACGTTCTGCAGCGACACGGGCGCGAGCCTGATCTGCTCGACCTTGCCCACGAAGGTCACGTCGGGATAGGCATCGACGGTAAAGCTGACGGCGTTGTCGCTCGTCACCTGGCCAATATCGGCCTCGTCGACCTGGGCCTCGATCTGCACATGCGCGAGGTCTTGGGCAATGGTGAAGAGCTTTGGCGCCGAGAGGCTCGCAGCCACCGTCTGCCCCACCTCGACGGTCCGCTCGATAACGACGCCGTCGATGGGCGCGCGGATATAGGTGCGCTCGAGGTCGATGCGGGCGCTGTCGAGCGTCGCCTGGCGCTGCTCGAGCGTCGCCGTGGCGTTGTCGACTTGCGCGTTGGCGGTGGCGACGTCCGCTTTAGCGCCCAGCTGGGCGGCGAGCGCGGCGTCGACGGTCGACTGGGAGGCGGCGCCCTTGGTGACGAGCTGCTGCGCACGGGAAAGGTCGAGCTCGGCCTTGTGCAGATTGGCGGCCGCCCGCTCTACGCCCGCCTGTTGCAGGGCGATATTGGCCTTGGCGATGGCGACGCCCGCCTCCTCCTCGCGCACCCGCGTCTCGAAGGTCGAAGGCTCGATGCGGGCGAGCACCTGGCCCCGCTTCACCTCGGAGCTGAAATCGGCGTTGAGCTCGCCGATATTGCCGGAGAGCTGGGAGCCGATCTCGACGGTGCCGAGCGCGCGCACGGCGCCTGAGGTCGAAACCACCCGGCGCACATCGGCGCGCGCGGCGGCAACTGTTTGAACGTCAAGCTTCGCAGCAGAGCGATGCTGCCAATAATAATAGCCCGCTCCGCCCGCCAAACCGGCGACGAGAAGTATCGTCAGCCAACGCGTGCCCATCGCTCTGTGCTTTCCCTCGGGTTTTCCGCTCTTAGCACGAACCGGATTGATCAAAGCGTTACAAAACGGCAATGACATGAACGCGGTAGGGTAGGGCGGCGAGGGCGGGAAGAGGCTCGCCGCAACGGCCTCCCTTCGTATTCGGCGGCGCAATGTTTCGCACGCTCCGGCGGGAGCCAGCCGGAATCGGCGAAATCCTGGAAGGCGGCGCGCCTGGCCGCAACGATAGGATGAAGCTCGAGGCAGAGAGCCAAAGCTCGAAAGGATGGGTCTCGTCGGGACCCTCGGCTTAGGCCGTAGGCTTGGCCGCCACGGGCGGCAGGAAAGGCCGCACCGTCGCATAGAGGGGCATTGGCAGTGTAAGCGTCCCGACCAAAGGGTCGCCCAACGAGAATCGCGCGGCCTTTCGCCAAAACAGCCGACCCTGCTCGAGACGCTTGAACGCGCTCCACGGAATGAGAAGTGGGGGTCGCTTCAGCAACGGGATCGGTGTGACGATCTCCAAGTAGAGGCCATTCTTGCTGGCTCCGATGGTGACGCAGTAGCGCCATAGTATCCGTCCTGCCACCACGGATTGACGGGAGAGAACCTTTTCCGGGCGCGGCTCCGTCGTTGCGTAGGCGGAAGCGAGCTTCCTCCAACCGCCGCCGCTGCCCTTGAAATGCTGCATGATGATCGGCAGCAGCAACAGAGCGGCCGCCGCGCCGGCAAGCACGGCAAGGCTCACGAAGAGGATTAAGGTCAACCCTAAAGCCCGAAGGGATAGGTCTCGTCGGGTCCCTCGGCATAGGCCGTGGGCTTGGCGTCGACGGCCTTGGTTTCCGTGAACCAGACCCAGGCGTCGAACTGCCGCGACAGCTCGGCCTGGAAATAATGCGAGAGAAGCTCGGTCTCCGGACGATAGATCACGCCGATGGCGCGCTCGAGCAGGGGCTCGGCCAGCTCGGCGCGGATGTCTTCTTTCTGACCGGGGCCCGTCTCCAGGAAGAAGGCCGGGATGTTTGCATCGCGCGAGCGGCCCTCGTAGGAATCGTCTCTGGCCGGGCGCACGCGCTTGATCTCCATCGGTCCGTCCCAGTCCGACGCAGCGGCGACCGTGCCGCGGTCCGTGCCGAAGCCGATCAGTGCTGCATCCTCGCCGAAGCGGGCGCGCGTGAGCTGCCCGATATTGTGCTCGCCCCTGACCTGACCCATCTCGGTGAACTCGGCATTGCCGATATGGGAGTTGTGGGCCCAAACGACCGCCTTGGCATTGGGTCCGCGATGGACGAGCAGGCGCTCCAGCGTGTCGAACATATGCTGGTCGCGCAAAT
>JBGQMX010000146.1:0-7327 GCA_041500805.1 Methyloceanibacter sp. | reverse complement strand
TCGGTTTGGTATCGGTTCGTATTGCGAATATGCTGTTTTCTGGTGGTTGGGGTCCACATGGCGACTCCGGGGTTGGTGTCAGAACCCCCTGGAATCACGTCGATCCCAACCCACTCAACCCCTTTCGAAACGGCCTCTTAGCCACAGCGGCAGGCAGCTCACCGACGGTGATGGGTCCGCACCAGCCCGCGCGAAGCCGGTCGATATCTTCAACCGTGAAGATCATGAAGCCGAAAACTAAACCGTCGCCAACGAAAAGCCAGTCGGCAAAGTTTAGGGACGCCGCCCGCGCAACTGGCTGCGACGAAGACGAGGCTGCTTTTGAGGAGCGGCTAAGAAAGATCGCGAAGGCACCCGCGCCAGCCAGCCGACAGCCAAAGCGGAAGGTAAAGTAGTCCCAGAAAATGAAGAAGCCCCGCACGGTGGGGAGCGGGGCTTCTTCGGTTCCTCTTAGGGGGGAACCCTGTGATGGGGGGAGGGGAGTTCCCATCACTGTGGCCCAAATATCACAATGTGGCTGGAAATCAACACCTAAATCTTGGCCGGGAAATGCATCTTCAATTGGTGAGGCAAGTTTGCGACCGTTTCTCGCAGCATCATAAGCTCGTCGGCTATGTCTTCTAGCGCCTTGGTGCGGCGCTCGTCTGGGCGCAGTTTCTTGCGGTCCTCCTTGATCCTATTCCACTGATCAGGTGTAGGCATGGCAACACTCCTCCCTGGTTTCAACCTAGGGTTAGGCTCTATCACGGAATTGGGTTTACGAAGTATACAATCCCCCTTATTAAGACCTCTCCCTACATGTTAGTTTGTGTCAAACGGGGGAGCCTATGGCCGTCAAAATCGGGCAGCGCGAGGTAATCGCCGACGGTAGTGTGATTGTCGATTCCGACAACATGGTCACAATCGAGGTTAGAGACCTCATTGTCTCCATTCGATTCGGCGAAGACGCTGGCGAGCCAAGGGTGCAAGGCGAGACGATCAGCGGGAAGGAACTGAGTTTTACGCTTATCGGCTTCAAGAACGTGCTTGGAACTGCTTATAGCGCCAAAATAGGGGACGTTGACGGCAAGCCATTGATAATGGCTCTGTGGGTCGAGTCCCTAAGCAAAGATAATCCACGGCGTTGGATTCGCCTTCTCAGCTACACATTTTCTGTGGGGGAGGGCTTCGTTGAATAAGCTCGAACTTCCCAAAAACCTAGCCCTCCGCGGGAAAGTGATTGACGCTCAAATCGAGCATGAATCACGTCGTTTGGATCGAGGCATCATGGGCGCTATTCTTGGCTCTGGTTCTGATAAGCCAGGTAACTTGGCTGGCTTCGTGATTATTATTTCATGCCTCATGATACTCGCGCTCGCATGGCTAGCTACCCCCGACAGTGTTCCTTGGCGGGAGTTGATTATGATTTTTGCATCAGCCATTCCGACGGCATTGGGATATTTCTTCGGCTTTCTGACTGGCACAAAAGTCAGCGGGTCTTCCTCCGATTAAGAAAGCGTCTAACCTTCTGCCTAAGCGTGCGCGGCTTTGTAAGTCCCCTTGTAGGTGAGCCGCTTGCCTTCGATGCCCTTGACGGCTTCTAGGGTGCGAGCACGATCATCGCAGCCGAGCGCTTCGCGGTTTGAGTACCGGAAATCGAACTCTGCCAGATAGCGATGCAAATGAGCCTCGCTGCAATGCTGGTAGGTGCCACGCATGCCGCGTTTGAACAGGGCGAAATAGCCCTCGACTGTATTGGTCGAAACGACGCCGCGCGCGAACTCGTAGATCGAATGATTGACGGTCTGGTGGCCCGCGTACTCACGGCCCATCGCCTTGTAGATGTTTGACTCGTCGGTCATGAGTTCCGACGTGCGGAGCACGTTGCGACCGAGCACGGCGCGGATGGTGCCAAGCGTAAGCGCATTGACGTGGATTGAGCGAGCGCGACCGCCGCGCTCCACAAGCGCGATGACTTTGTTCATGAACACGTTGCCGCCGCGAGCCTTCCAGCCGACGCCCGACTTGAAGACGTACTGGACGCGAGCCTTGCGAACGTTGCCGTAATAGGTTTCGTCCGCTTCGACGATTTTGCCTTCGCCGCCCATAGGGCCAGGGTTTGTCTCGCGCATGCCTTCACGAATGCGGTGAGCCATGAACCAAGCTGTCTTGCGCGCTACGCCGAGCATGCGGTGGAGCTGCAACGCGGACATGCCCTTCTTGCTCGCGCAAAGAAGGTGGGTCGCGTGAAGCCATTTATGCAGCGGGATATGCGAGCGCTCATAGAGAGTGCCCACGCGAACCGTGAAGCGCTTGCGGTCTCGATTGCAGTGATACCAGCCGGTTTGCAGGACGCCCTCAGGATGGGCCTTGCTAGGCTTGGAGAGAGTATCCGGCAGGGCTTTGACGGCATCCCGCTTCTTGCAGAACGGGCACACCGGACCATCGGGCCAGCGCTGAGCCTCTAGCCACTTACGGGCCTTTTCCTCGTCATAGAAGATCGGGTTTTGGAGGTCTGCTTGCATGGGAATGAACCTAAGCGCTGCTTTTCTGGAAGCGGTTGAGAAGGTTTGTGGTGATGGTGATGGCGTCGATATGGCTGACGCGGCTCGACTGCTTCGAAAGGGTGCGGATAGACTGATTAAGAAGGTCTGCCACGTCATCGTTAGAGAGGACGTTTCGAGTGACGAGCACTTCAAGGAGCTCCGTCAGCATGGTGCCGACCGCTAGTGCGGCACCCGCTTGGCTTTTCGTGAACATGAGACGCCCCCCTTCAACCACGCCCTCATGAATATAGGGATTTACCCTTGTGCAGTCAAGTAGGCAATCCCCCGGGGCCGCACGCCTTGGCTAAAGTGAGGAGCTGGGAACGGGGGGTTCAGCGATGTTTGCGCGGGTCACCACGGTTGCTTTCGAAGGCATCGAGGCGCGCGCTGTCGACGTGCAGGTGTAGATCGGGCCGGGCCTGCCCGCCTTCACCATTGTCGGCCTTCCCGACAAGGCGGTGGCCGAGAGCCGCGAGCGAGTGCGCGGGGCGCTCAACGCCATCGGGCTCGCGCTCCCGCCAAAGCGCATCACCGTCAATCTCGCCCCCGCCGACCTCCCCAAGGAAGGGAGCCATTACGACCTTCCCATCGCGCTTGGACTGATGGCGGCTGTTGGAGCGGTTGCCCGCGACGCCATCGAAGGCTTCTGCGTGCTCGGCGAGCTTGCGCTTGACGGCTCGATCGCCACGGTCGCCGGCGCTCTGCCTGCGGCAATAGGAGCGAACGCTCTCGGCAAGGGGTTGATCTGTCCCGCCTCATGCGGCGCCGAGGCCGCTTGGGCCGCAGCCGACATGGCGATCCTCGCGCCGTCGGACCTGCTTGTGCTCGTCAACCACTTCAAAGGGCTCCAGACCTTGCGGCGGCCTCTGCCTACGCCCGATCCCGGCGATGCGGCGATGCCCGACCTGAAGGACATCAAGGGCCAGGAGACCGCCAAGCGCACGCTCGAGGTGGCCGCCGCCGGCGGCCACAATCTCCTGATGATCGGGCCGCCGGGCTCCGGCAAGTCGATGCTGGCACGGCGGCTTCCCTCGATCCTGCCGCCGCTCGAGCCTTCAGAGATGCTCGAGGTGAGCATGATCAGGAGTCTCGCGGGCGATCTCGCCGGCGGGCGCATCGGCAGGACGCGGCCGTTCCGGGCGCCGCATCATTCGGCGAGCATGGCGGCGCTGGTCGGCGGCGGCACGCGGCCGCGACCCGGTGAGGCGGCACTCGCCCATCTCGGCGTCCTCTTCCTCGACGAGCTCCCCGAATTTCACCCGCAAGTTCTCGACGCGCTGCGCCAGCCGCTCGAGACGGGAGAGACGGTGATCGCGCGAGCGAACCACCGCATCGCCTACCCTTCGCGCATCCAGCTCATCGCCGCGATGAATCCCTGCCGCTGCGGCCGCGCCGGAGAGCCGGGCTATGTCTGCCGCCAGGGCCGGGCTTGCGCCGAGCGCTACCAGGCGCGCATCTCGGGACCCATGCTCGACCGCATCGACCTCCAGATCGAGGTGCCCGCGGTCTCGGCCGCCGACCTCGTCCTGCCGCAAGCCTCGGAGGGAAGTGCCGAGGTGCGGATGCGCGTCACCGCCGCCCGCCGCATCCAGACCGCGCGCTACGCTAGCCTCGGCCAGCCTCGCATCCGCACCAACGCGGAATGCGACGGGGTCATGCTCGAGGAGATCGCGGCACCCGAGCCCGCCGGGCTTACGCTCCTGCGCGATGCCGCCGACGCGCTCGCTCTGAGCGCACGCGGCTACCACCGGACACTTCGTGTCGCCCGCACGCTTGCCGATTTCGACGGCGAGGAACGCGTCGGCCGCATCCACATCGCCGAGGCCTTGAGCTATCGCGGCGAGACCTTGCGGCGCGCCCAAGCCGCCGCTTAAGGCGCATGGAAGCCGCCGCTTAGAGCCCCCAGTTCGGCATCGCTCCGAACGGGAAATAGGGCAGATTTCGGCCGCTAAAGCCTTTCTCAAACATTGTCTGCTTAGCTTACGCCAGGGAAGCAGCCGGGCACGTCCCGGCCAAAACGAGCGGCGTCAGGTGGAGCGCGAGCAGCAAGAGACAGGCGCGGAAGGGCGCAGCAGTCGCGCGGGCGCGCGGGCGGGGACCGATCTCCGCTCCGGCCGCTTCGGCGTCATCGGACTTCGCTTCGCACTCGGACTTCTCGCCACGACGCTCATGCTCGTCTCCCTTGCCGTGCTCGGCGGGGCTCTTACCCTTGCGCTCCTGCCGCTCGTGCTCGGCGTCGCCATCATCGCCGGGCTTGTCGCCGCACGGCTGGCGCGAAGCGGTACGGGCCGGCTTGCGTCCCTCGCCGATCGCCTCGATGCAAGCCTCGAGTCGCTCAAGGACTTGCAATGGGAGGTGCGCGAGCGGGAGACGCGTTACCGCGATCTCCTCGACCATCAAGGCGACGTGATCCTTCGCCGCGACGCCGATGAGCGGCTCACTTTCGTCAACGATGCCTTCTGCCGCACGTTCGGGCTCGCCCGCGAAGCGGCGCTCGGCCAGTCCTTCCCGCTTCCGCTCGCAAATGCCAATCAAAATACCCAAGCGGCGTTTCCGGAGCTGGGCGAAGCGCGGCGAAGCCGAACGATCGAGCTTACCACCGCGGCCGGTCCGCGCTGGTTCGTGTGGGAGGACTTCGCCATCGCCGACGGCGCGGGAGGCGTGAGCGAGATCCAAAGCACCGGACGCGACATCACCGAGCAGCGGGCGGCGGAGCTCGTGCTCGCCGAGGCGCGCGACCAGGCGATGGACGCAAGCAAGGCCAAGTCGCGTTTCCTCGCCTCCATGAGCCACGAGATCAGGACCCCGATGAACGGCATTCTCGGCATGACCGGTCTGCTGCTCGATACCGAGCTCTCGCCCGAGCAGCGCACCTACGCCCGCGCCATCTCGACCTCCGCCAAGACGCTGCTCTCGCTGATCGACGAGGTGCTCGATTTCTCCAAGATCGAGGCGGGCAAGATCGAGCTGCGCGCGGCCCCCTTCGAGATCGCCGACGCGGCCCAAGGCGTGATCGAGCTTTTGGCGCCGCGCGGCCGCGACAAAGGTTTGGAGATCGGCTGGCTCGCCGCGCCCGACCTGCCGAAGACGGTGATCGGCGATGAGATGCGCATCCGCCAGATCCTGTTGAACCTGATGGGCAACGCCATCAAGTTCACCGAGCGCGGCGGCGTGGCCTTGACGCTGCAGCTCACGCCCGGGGCCGCACGCGATGCGGACCAAGGCGAGACGATGCTCCGCTTCGCCGTGCGCGACACAGGGCCAGGCGTGCCGCCCGACGCCATCGAGCGCATCTTCGCCGAGTTCGAGCAGGCGGATTCGGGCCCCGCCCGGCGCCACGGCGGCACGGGCCTCGGGCTTGCCATCTCGAAGCGCCTGATCGACGAGATGGGCGGCCGCATCAACGTGGCGAGCGTGCCGGGAGCGGGCGCCACCTTCACCGTCGACATGCCGTTCGCCGCGCCCCCTCGCGTCGCGACCCTCGGTGCCGGCTGGCCGAAGCCGCCTGCGGGGGAGAAAGTCCTGCTCGTGCTTGAAGGCGGGATCGAAGCGAGCCTGGTCGGCGACCTGCTCGTGGCCATGGGAGCTGCCGTTGCCCGCGTGCGGCTGAAGGACGCCGAGCGCATCGCCGCCGGCGCCGCCGCGACAGGCCTCCCGTTCACCGCGCTCCTCACCGATCGGGCTGCCGTGGAGGCCGGCGCCTCACGCCTCCTCACCATGCTCAGCCCGGAACGTCCCGCCAGTCGTCCTCGACGCGCCGTGGTGATCATCGATCCCGCCGAGCGCGGCGACATCCCAAGCTTCCGCGCGGAAGGGTTCAACGGTTATCTCGTCCGTCCGGTCAGGCCCCTGTCGCTGCTGACCCAGCTCTTCGCCGACGAAGATGAGCCGGCCAAAGCGCCGGAGGCCGCCTTGCCCACTCATGCCTCGCTTCGCGCGCTCGCGACAGTGGGAGCAGGCGCCTCGGTCCTCCTCGCCGAGGACAACGACATCAACGCCCTTCTCGCCTGCACTGTCTTGGAGAAGTCCGGCGCGCGCGTCGTCCGCGTGCGAAACGGCTCAGAGGCGATTGCCAAAGCCCGCAACGAGCTTACCGACTCTCAAGGCAAGGGCTTCGACCTTGTGCTGATGGACATCCACATGCCTGACATGGACGGGGTGGAAGCGGCGCGCCGCATCAGGGCGCTCTACCCCGAGAATGCGCGCCCGGCGGAGGGGCGGCCTCCTATCGTGGCCTTGACCGCCAACGCCTTTGCCGAGGACCGCGCCGCCTATCTCGAGGCTGGCCTCGACGATTATCTCGCCAAGCCCTTCGAGAAAACGGACCTGGCAGCGCTCCTTGCGCGCTGGCGGCGATCCGAGGCCGCCGTGGAGGGACAAGCCGGTTTCGGGGCCGCTTGAAAAATTCATATCGCGCCAAATGTGCGGGGAAGCTGTGCGCTTTGCCCACACTGTCACATAGAGTTCGAATTGGTTTGCTAACCGGCCATTGTTGTGGCCGAATCGGGGTTGCCCGCGGGCAGGGGTTGCATCGGTAGCCCGCGAGGTCCCCCGTGGCGTGCTCACTCTAACTGCCAGTCGGGCTCGATACGCCGATGAAGCCAACGTCAGGACGCTTTGCGGCCAGATTTCGCGGTGGAGCCATGTTTCCAGGGCTGATGTTCAAGCCGAGCCAGGGGGGCGTCCTGCCCTTCATGGGCCGGCGAGGGTTCAATGTCGGGGCCTTGAGCCGCCGCTTTCAGCCCCCCAAAGTCTATGGCCGGATTGGATCGCTCGAGGTGCGCCTCGCCCGCAAGCGGGGC
>JBGQMX010000145.1:0-7347 GCA_041500805.1 Methyloceanibacter sp. | reverse complement strand
TTAGCCCAAGTTTCCCTGGGTTATCCCGAACCGAAAGGCACGTTCCCACGCGTTACTCACCCGTCTGCCACTGTCCACCACCCGAAGGTGGCTTATCGTTCGACTTGCATGTGTTAGGCCTGCCGCCAGCGTTCGTTCTGAGCCAGGATCAAACTCTTAAGTTGAGAATTCGATTCTGACATAATCCTTGGAGGAATCACTCCAAGGGGTCGCTGCGTTTTGACGAGTCCCAACAAGCATGAAACGACGCAATCCTGTTACAGACTGCGTGCAACACGCCTATTGGCTTTGAAAAACGCAAGACCGTCAGAGTCTCGTTGCTCGCCCCTGTTACAGGACGAACACGCAAGGACTCCGCCGTCCGCGTTTCCCTTTCTTCATATCACAATGTCAAAGAGCCGGTGGAAGGGCAGCCGAAGCCACACTCCCGAACCCCCGATGGAAGCAAATCTCCCGTCAGGAGTCAACGACAGTCGAAGCGTATCTCGGGGAGACCCGAGCAAGCCCGCCTCTGTCCGATAGGATCGCGCGGTCGCGTTTAGCCCCGCAAGTGCTGCGAGCGACCCGCGCGAGGTGTGTAGATAAGTGCCGGCGCTTTCATTGTCAAGGGGTGCGCTGCGCCAAAATCCGCGCTGGCCGTCTTGTCGCTTTTCCCCTTGATCGTGACAATGAGGCCACATTCCTGCCCGAATGCGCCGCCACTCTCCGTTTGTTAACGGCGAGGTAACCATACGGGGATAGGTATGGTTAATGGAACCCGCCGAATGGGGGACACCTAAGAAGACCGAAGATCCTTCGATCGATCCTGAGCTGCCCAAATCGGTAGCGCACAAGGTTGGTTCGAGGGGCTTCTCGAGGGAAACGAACCCCCGTCGGCGAAAGGCCAGCCTCGTTAGAGGGACAGCAACCGCTTCGGAGTTGTCCGCCCGGAACGAAATTTAGGAATCGCGCTAAGACGGCGTGCGGGCGGCGGCCGATAGACGGGGGGAATGCGGATTGTTTAACCGCCGCGGTCGCTTTGCGCGTCGTAAGCTCGGCCAGGCCCTCGTGCCGGCTGTGGCTCGCGGACTCCCATCCATCTTTCTTGGCGAAATGCCTAGGCCCGAGCGCAAGCTGCCGCCGGTCTATCTCTGCGAAACTGGCCCGGATGGGGCAAGCTGCCGGCTGAAATGGCTGGCCAGCACGTGTCTTGCCGGCATGGTCGGCGTTTGCCTCATCGGGGTCGCCATCTACGCCTCCATGAACATGGCCGACGGCTCGGGCATGATGAGCTCGATCAAGCGGGCAAGCCTTGCCGCGCTGCAGCCGATGCGGAGCGCGACGCTTGCCAATGACGGGCAAAGCCCCAACGGCCAGAAAGAGGACCGCATCCAGATGACGGCCGCGGGTTTCGCTACCCGCCACGTCATCCACGATACGGTGATCGAGCGTCAAGGCAGCCGCGAATTCATCACCATCAAACCATATCTCCGCATCATCGCCGGCCTCGCCACCGAGCTGCCGGCTGATGCGGGCGAGCTTCCTCCCTTCAATCCCTTCAAGCTCTATTCCGATGCGACGCCGGTTGGCGGCGGCGGCGAAGCGGCCGATGCCCCGCAAGCGGTGAGCGTCAATGTGGTGGACGTTGCCGGGGGCCTTCTGCCGCAGTCTGACGGGGTCGAGCTCAGGCCCGACGAGGTTGGCCAGCTCGTCAACGAGGCCGCCGAGAATTTCGCCTATGCCGAAGGGCCTCTCGCTGCTGCCGACGAGACCGGCTCGCTCGGCGGCGGTGAGGCGCGCCTCGTGCAGGCCGCCTACCATCCGGAAGACGGCCTCGGGTCCCACACCACGGTGATCCAGAAGCAGGCCATGGACGACGACGCCGAGGACGACGACGGGGCGCTCGACGACGATCTGCTCGCCGGCGCCGAGACCAAGTCGGTGGATGTCGGCCGCGGCGACACCTTGATGACCCTGTTCGCCAAGGTCGGCACCGAGCCGAGCGAAGCTTCGACCATCATCGAGGCGCTTTCCTCGATCTTCGGGTCGAAGGACCTCAAGGCCGGCCAGGAAGTCCGCTTCACCCTGGTGCCGGCGCCTTCCGACACCGGCGCCATGGAACCGGTCAAGGTGAGCTTCTACGCCAAAGGCGGCGACCACCTAGCGACCGTGACGCGCAACCGGCAAGGCGACTACGTAGCGAGCACCGAGGCCAGCCCCGACGAGGCCAAGAGCCAGCAGGCTTCGACCCGCGCCACGCTCTATTCGAGCTTCTACCACGCGGCACTGCAGCAGCACATTCCACCCGACACCATCCTCAAGCTGCTCCGCGTCCATTCCTACGACGTGGACTTCAAGCAGAAGGTGAAGCCGGGCGACACTTTCGAGGTGTTCTTCGACGGCGGCAGCGACGACGAGGCGGGCGAGCTGCTCTACACCTCGATGACCATCGACGGCCAGCAGCGCAAATTCTACCGCTTCCGCACCCCCGACGACGTGGTCGACTACTATGACGAGCAGGGCGACAGCGCCAAGAAGTTCCTGATGCGCAATCCCGTGCGCGGCGGCCGCTACACCTCGGGCTTCGGCGAGCGCCGCCATCCGCTGCTCGGCATCATGCGCATGCATACCGGCGTCGACTGGGCGGCTCCGGTCGGAACCCCGATCCTCGCCGCCGGCGACGGCACCGTGGAGCAGGTGGGCGGCAAAGGCGGCTACGGCAACTATGTCCGCATCCGCCATCCCAACGGCTACTCCACCGCCTACGGCCATATGTGGAAGTTCGCACCCGGCGTAGAGCCCGGTATCGCCGTGAAGCAGGGCCAGATCATCGGCTATGTCGGCTCGACCGGCATGTCCACCGGCCCGCATTGTCACTTCGAGGTCCTGGTCAACAACAGCTTCGTCAACCCGATGACCATCGCCGTCCCGCGCGGGCTCAAGCTCACCGGCCGCGAGCTCGCCGAGTTCCAGAAAGAGCGCAAGCGCATCGAAGCCCTGATGCAGCTCGATCCGGTCACCAGCCGCGTCGCCGAGGCCGCCCAGTAGTTTTCTCCCGCCTACCTACCCTTTCTCCTTCCTCCGCCTTCCCTTCCTCTCACCGACTCCTTGTCATTGCCCGGCTCGACCGGGCATGACACGAAAACCCCAGCACAGTTTCATAGTCCCCTCGCCCCTTGTGGGAGAGGGCTTTCCGTCGCGATCTTGCGCGCGACGCTTCTTTAGCGGCGCATGCGCAAGTCGCATCGCGGAAAGGGTGAGGGGTGGTTCTTCCCTGACGCGGCACAGCCGCTGACCCCTCACCGCGACGCGCTCAAGTAGCGAAGCGGTAGCGCGTCGAAAAAACGCGGCGCGTGCTCCCCCACAAGGGGGGAGCGGAAAAAGGCACACGCAAATTTCTCGCCGGGCAGAGCCCGCGAGTCATGCGAGGGGATGGCGCGCCGAAAAGCGCAAATCCTATGGCACGTGCCTTGCGGCACGCGGGCGCCTTTCGGCGCGCCAGACGCGGACGATTATTCGGCGCCGGGCCGCGCTTTCGCCGTAAGTGCCCCGCCGCGATCCTTAGTCCCTGTTGGGGGTTCCATCTCTCCGCGATGCACGCAAGTCGAGAGAGGCGATCGCCGGCGTTTGGGATAGACCTTACGGTCGTCAGCCAGCTCCTGGCAGGGCCTCGTAATGGGCACGGGCGGAGCCCCGACGCCGCCCGAGTGCCTGGTCAGCGAAACCAGACCCGCAGGCGCCGCACCTCGTCCCGCTATCCAAGACGCCTCATGAAAGCGCCCCTCAACGGACGAGGTGGATGCAGCATAACGGTGCTTTGGGTGGCGGGGATAAGATTGAACTAGGCCGCCTTTAACCGCTCCATTTCTGCGTCGAACTCAAAGCGGAGTTGCGCCGCCTCATCCTCTGGCAGCCAGAGCGTCATCTGCGGGAAGATGGTGCGATAGAGGCTGACCCGGTTTCGGGGCAGCGACTGCGCGGCCTTGGTCTCGGCGAGGATAAGTTGGAGATGCGCACGCACCGAATCGATGCTGGGGCTAAAGGTTGGCGTCTCGCGCTCCTCATCGAGAAGTTCGGGTTGGGCGTCGGGCGCGAAGAGGTCGGGTTGACGAGAGGCCATGGCGCATTCAGTGAGTTAAAATGACGAATCGGCCTTATGATGCGCGAATGAGCTGGGCCGTGCGAGTGGATCGTTGGAATTGTCCCCACCCCTCGCTTTTGGTTGTATTCAAGCATCCTCGCCCTTCTTAGCGCGCTTCTTTGCCAGGATTTCCTTGGCAGGCTTCGCGAGCGTGTCGCGCAGATCGTCGGCGGTGAGGAGCGGCTCCGCGCAGATGCGGGCAAGCAGATCGGCCTGAGCCGGTTCAAGCTCGATCAAGCGTCCGAGCACGTTCAGCAGGTCCAAGAGGTCGGTGGTATATTCGGCCGGCCAGCTTTCGGGTTGAATCTTTTCGAGCGGCGATGGCGGACGCCGGTCGCCGATGATGGGACGGCTGCGGTCCCGCTTGCGATAACTGAACCAGTGCCACACCACCTGCTTGCCCGAGACCTCGTAAGATCCACATCTCAGGCGTGACGTTATCGACATAGCCATTGCCGATCCTGAGTCTGTGTCTTTCCGCGTCATAATCCATGCTGTCGGGCAACGGCTCGGGCGCGGAAGGGATGGCGCCTTCGGCCGGAATGAACGGGGCTTTGTCCTTCGGCAGACGCGGTGCGTGCTTCGGGCGGTTTGCGGCGGTATCGGTAAAGCGCTCGCCGTAGGAATGGAGCCAGATTACCTCGCGTCCGAGCACGACCGCTTCGCCAAAAAGCGTCCTGTCCGCGGCAAGAGGTATGCGCAGACCGGGACGAACAAGATCGTGCGCGAAGCGGCTGGTGAAGGCAGGATTCGCCATCACGGCGGCAATATATGCCATCACGTCCTCGGCCTTGACCGGCTGTCCGTAGAGTCGCGCGAGGTGTGCCAGGAGTTCAGGACTGATATTCGATTGCATGGCCGCGCGATCGGCCCAGAGCGGATACACGCGACCACCAAATGATCCCTTGTAGTGATCGAGATCAGGGATGAGGCCTGCGAAGGTAACCGCAGGGCCAGACGTAGGCGCCGCACGCTCAAGGCCCGTCAGGTAGACCTGTTTGGCGGAGTATCCCTCCCAAAGCGTCGGGTTGGGCCTATTGATCAGCCGCGCATCGGGAATAATCCATTGCCGGTCGAAAGAGCGGAAGCCGTACCGCGTCGGAGTGATCGGAGGGCCATGATCATCCTCAACCGCCTGCTGACGAAATTCGTGACCAGCCAGGCCGACCCTCGACTTCTTGGAGAGGGTCTTGTCGCCGCCCTCATGCGGATGAAATAGTAGCTCCTTCTTTTTCACATCCTTCTCACCCTTTAATCGTACCCATCGCGCGTAGAGCGTCTGTTCATCCGGCGCGATAATCCAAGTGCGGCCAGGCATCACGCCGGACCCGTCGTATAAGAACAGGTCGCTCAGTGCCGGGAACGTGGCCCAGGCTCCGGTCGCAGCCGGTAAGAAGGCGTCACGCCAGCCTAACGGACAATCAACCCATGCGGTGCTTCCGAGTGATAGAGCCGCCAACGCCTCGAATTTCTCCTCGCGCCGTCCCTTGGGTAGAGCGTGGAATCGCACGTGCGCTGGCACCTTGTCGTCTTTATTCAGGGCGCGCGCGGCGAGAACAATGCAGACCGGCTGCTGCACAGCCTGAAAGATGCGCGTCGGCACGTCCGGCTGATGACCCTCCGGAGAGCAATCGATCACCCATATCTCGTTGCATAAGCGCCGCAAATCATCCCGCATCTTTTCGAAGCCTCGGCCGTTGAGAAATCCGGCAACGCTGATGAAGCAGATGATGCCTGCCTTGTCGGTTTCATCCAGGCCGGTCGATGCCTTGAGTCCCGTGCCGAATACTTTCCACGTCGCCCAGCGCCAAAAGTAGATGTAGAGATTCTTGAGGTGCTTGGTGTGCGCACCTACTCCCCATTCAGCTGGCGGAGTCCAACGGTCGAGCGGCGCTTCGCGCCCATCGCTGCCTTCCTCAATCCATCCACCACGTCCCTTTGCCTTTTCCTTGTAAGGCGGATTGCCAATCACGACGGTGATTGGCTCGCTCTTCTTGATCGTGTTGGCGTCCCGCCTTGATTTCGCTACCGCCTCACAAGTGTCCCAGAGTCTCCTCCTCGACATAAGGATTGCCGAGCGTGTCGGTGATATAGAGGCGAATGTCCGGAATCGCGCCTGTAGGAATTAGCGCGTGCATCTCGGCGATCAGTCGCAGCTGCGCCACGGCGAAGGGACCGAATTGCAGCTCGAAGCCGATCAGGCGCTTGGCTGCGGCAGCGATGAAAGCCGGCACCGGGCCCGCGCCCTGATCGGCCTCGACGGTTGCCGCAATCTGCCGGAACACACCAAGTAGAAACGTCCCGGTTCCGGCGGCGGGGTCGGCAACGGTGACATCCGGCGAGGCGAAGCCGGTCGCGCGATCGAACAACTCAGGATCGCGCAACGCTTCGTCCACCAGCCGGACCATGGCGCCGACGACCTCTGGCGGCGTGTAATAGGAGCCTGTGCGTTTCCTCAGCTCGTTGTCGTAGACCTCCAGAAAGTCCTGTAGAAATAAAGCCACGCATCGACGTTGCCCTTACTGATCTTTGACCAGTCGACGGCGTCGAGTACGCGAGTCAGCGTGCCGAGTGAGGTCTTGAGGACCGCTTGGTTCTCGCTGTCGTCGGTCAGCAGACGAAGCGCTGTCCCAATGAGTGAGTTCGTCTTGCGCAGTTCGTGTGCCGCATGGTCTATGCCTTCTGCCAAGGAAATGTTGCGCGCCCTTGCGACGAGAAGCCCGAATGTCACCGCCTGCGCGTAGCCGTCAGCAAACTCATCGTCGGTTGCTTGTGGAAACAATAAGACGCGCCAGTCCTTGGCGAGTTCGGTTAGCGCAGGACTTCCCAAATCCATTTGCTCGATGACTTCATCGCGCAGCAAACGGCAAAGCCGGGCGCTGATTTCCGCAAGCTGCTTGGCGGTCTTCGGTGGTATGGGTTCCCAGCTAAGGAAGTCCATGAAGAGCGCGGGCAGCGCAGGTGGAGCCGAGAGTGCGGCGCCTGAAGTCTCAACATTGCCTTCAAGGTGGACAACGGCGCCTTCCAGTTTCCCATCGCGCCAGAGGCTGAAGGCGTTTCCGTCGGTGTAGAGCAGATTGGGCAGCGACTTCAGTCTTTCCCACTGATCCTTGTCATGAGGGTCCTTGAAACGGCGGGGATCGGCGCCCTTGCCCGGAGCCTTGACCTCGATGAAACCGACAAGCGCCTGACCTGAGCCCCTAAAACTCCTCCAGATTTGGGTAGAG
>JBGQMX010000144.1:0-7363 GCA_041500805.1 Methyloceanibacter sp. | reverse complement strand
TGGCTGACCATGCAGGAGCCGACCTGGGCCAACGTCGTTCACCCCAGAATCGATTTCCAGGACCTCTATTACTACTCGGCGCCGAAAAGCACCGAAGGGCCGACCAGCCTCGCCGATGTCGATCCCGAGCTGCTCGAGACCTATGCCAAGCTTGGCATTCCCCTCAGAGAGCAGGAGATCCTTGCCGGCGTGCAAGGCGCGCCCCGCGTGGCGGTCGATGCCGTGTTCGATAGCGTCTCGGTGGTCACCACCTTCAAGGAAGAGCTGGGCAAAGCGGGCGTCATCTTCTGCTCGATGTCTGAGGCGGTGAAGACCCACCCCGAGCTGGTGCGTAAATATCTGGGCTCGGTGGTGCCGATCACCGACAATTTCTATGCCACGCTCAATTCGGCGGTGTTCTCCGACGGGTCGTTCGTCTACGTGCCGGAGGGCGTGCGCTGCCCGATGGAGCTCTCCACCTATTTCCGCATCAACGAGAAGAACACCGGCCAGTTCGAGCGCACGCTCATCATCGCCGACAAGGGCGCTTACGTCAGCTATCTCGAAGGCTGCACGGCGCCGATGCGCGACGAGAACCAGCTCCATGCCGCCGTGGTCGAGCTGGTCGCTCTCGACGATGCCGAGATCAAATATTCCACGGTGCAGAACTGGTACCCGGGCGACAAGCACGGCAAAGGCGGCATCTACAATTTCGTCACCAAGCGTGGCGATTGCCGTGGGCACCGCTCCAAGATCTCGTGGACGCAGGTGGAGACGGGCTCTGCTATCACCTGGAAATATCCCTCCTGCATCCTGCGCGGCGATGGCTCGAGCGGGGAGTTCTACTCGATCGCCATCTCCAACGGCTATCAGCAAGTGGATTCCGGCACCAAGATGATCCATCTCGGCAAGGACACGTCGAGCCGCATCATCTCCAAGGGCATCGCCGCAGGCCACTCCAACAACACCTATCGCGGGCTCGTCTCGGCGCATCGCCGCGCGACCAATGCGCGGAACTTCACCAACTGCGATTCGCTTCTGATCGGCGACAAATGCGGCGCCCATACCGTGCCCTATATCGAGGCGAAGAACGCGAGCGCGACCTTCGAGCACGAGGCCACCACGTCGAAGATCTCCGACGACCAACTGTTCTATTGCCTGAGCCGCGGGCTGTCGGCCGAGGAGGCGGTGGCGCTGATCGTCAACGGCTTCGTGCGCGACGTGCTGCAGCATCTTCCCATGGAGTTCATGGCCGAGACGCAGAAGCTGATCGGCATCTCGCTGGAGGGGTCGGTTGGTTAGGCGTCACCCCGGCGCAAGCCGGGGTCCAGAGGCCGCTGGATTCCGGCTTTCGCCGAAATGACGGCGGAGGGGAAGGCGGAGTCAAAACAAGAGTCGGTGCCAAAGGGTTAGGAAGACGGCGTAATGCTCGAGATCAAGAACCTGCACGTCAATGTCGATGGCCGTGAGATCCTGAAAGGTCTCGACCTCACCCTGCCCGCGGGCGAGGTGCACGCCATCATGGGCCCTAACGGCTCAGGCAAGTCGACGCTCGCTTATGTGCTGGCCGGCAAGCAGGATTACGAGGTCACGGCGGGCTCTGTCACCTGGAAGGGTGAGGACCTGCTCGCCATGGGACCGAGCGCGCGGTCGGCCGCCGGCGTCTTCCTCGCCTTCCAATACCCCATGGAGATCCCAGGCGTTGCCACCATGACCTTCCTGCGCACGGCGGTGAACGCGGTGCGCAAGGCGCGCGGGGAGCCCGAGCTGTCGACGCCGGACTTTTTGCGATTGGTGCGCGAGAAAGCGAAGCTGCTCAAGATCGACCCCGAGATGCTGAAGCGCCCGCTCAATGTCGGCTTCTCCGGCGGTGAGAAGAAGCGCAATGAAATCCTGCAGATGGCGCTCCTCGAGCCCACCCTCTGCGTCCTCGACGAGACCGACTCCGGCCTCGACATCGACGCCGTGCGCATCGTGGCTGAAGGCGTGAATGCGCTGCGCTCGCCCGACCGCGCCATGCTGGTCATCACCCATTATCAGCGGCTGCTCGACTACATCGTGCCTGACCGCGTGCATGTGCTCTCTGACGGGCGGGTGGCGCGCTCCGGCGGCCCTGAGCTTGCGCTTGAGCTCGAACAGTCGGGCTACGCGGAGTTCGGCGGCAAGACCACGAGTGGCGTAGCCGCCTAGGGGACTTGATTATGGAGTTGCCGGTCCAACAGTTCCGCACCAAGGCCGAGCAGGCCTATCTCGACATGTTCGAGGGGGCCCGCAACGCGCTTCCCGGCGCGCGCGATTCCTTCGTGTCGGGCTTGCGGAGCAAGGCCATCGAGACCTATGCCCGTCTTGGGCTGCCCCATCGCCGCATCGAGGCCTGGAAATATACCGACCTCCGCGCGCGGCTCACCGATGTCCATCCGCTGCTCAGCGCCGTTGGCGTATCCGTTGGCGAGGCCGACCTCGAAGAGGCGCTCGGCGCGGCGGTCGCTTGCTTGCCTGCCTACCGCCTGGTCATCGTCGAGGGCGACTTGCGGGCCGATCTGTCGGACATTGCGGGGCTGAAGGCGGCGGGCGTAGACGTGGTCTCGCTGGCCCAGGCCCTGGAGAAGCCTCCTTCCTGGTTCAAGGCCGCTCTCTCGCAGGTCGCTCCGCGCGACGACGATGCGGTGCTCGCTCTCAACACCGCGTTGATGACCGGTGGCGCGGCTTTGCGTGTCGGCGAGGGCGTCACTCTCGACAAGCCCATCCATCTCATCCAACTCGACGGAACGGGCGAGCCCGCCTCGACCGTCACCCGGAACGTCGTGGTGGCCGAGCCCGGAAGCTCCGTCACGGTGGTGGAAAGCTTCGGCAGCCTTGGCATTCGGGAGCTGCAGCGGAATTCGGCGACCGACCTTCTGGTCGGTGACAAGGCCGCGGTCAGGCATATCAAGCTTCAGCTTGAGGGGGAGGACGCGCTCCATCTCTCCACTTGGCTGGTCGAGCTTGGCGCCGACGCCCGCTACGACGCCTTTCAGTTCTCGACCGGCGCGGCCCTTACTCGCAACCAGGTTTATGCGCGCTTCGCCGGCGAAGGCTCGGCGCTCGACATCTCCGGCGCCTTCCTCATGCGCGGCCGCCAGCATTGCGACACGACGCTGCTGGTCGAGCATGCCGTCCCGCGCTGCACCAGCCGCGAGCTGTTCAAGGCGGTGCTCGACGGCGAGGCCCGTGGCGTCTTCCAAGGCAAGATCATCGTGTCGCCCGGCGCGCAGAAGACCGACGGCAAGCAGATGGCAGGAGCGCTGCTTCTGTCGGAGACGGCCGAGTTCGACTCGAAGCCCGAGCTTGAGATCTTTGCCGACGACGTGGTGTGCGGGCACGGCTCGACCTCCGGCCAGATCGACGAGGATCTGTTGTTCTACCTCGAGGCTCGCGGCATTCCCGAGCCTGAGGCCCGCGCGCTGCTGATCCAGGCCTTTGTCGGCGAGGCGTTCGAGCGCGTCGAGGATGAAGGGCTGCGCAACGCCTTTGCTGCGGCCTCCGCCGAATGGCTCGGCGTCAGGCTCGACTGAGGAAGCGGCGATGACCGTCCTCACCCCTTCGGCCAAAGATCTCCAGTCGGTTCAAGCGCCCCTCGACGTGGACGCCATCCGCGCCGACTTCCCCATCCTCTCCCGCCAAGTGAACGGCAAGCCTCTCGTCTATCTCGACAATGGCGCCTCGGCGCAGAAGCCGCGCGTCGTGCTGGAGACGATCCAGCGCGCTTATGCGCACGAATACGCCAACGTGCATCGGGGCTTGCATTATCTGAGCAACCTCTCGACCGCCAATTTCGAGAAGGCGCGGGAGTCCGTACGCCGCTTCCTCAATGCGCGCTCCGACGAGGAGATCATCTTCACCCGCAACGCCACCGAGGCGATCAACCTCGTCGCCTCGTCCTATGGCGCCCCGAATATCGGGGAGGGGGACGAGATCCTGCTCACCATCATGGAGCACCATTCCAACATCGTGCCCTGGCATTTCTTGCGCGAGCGCCAGGGGGCGGTGCTGAAATGGGCCCCGGTGTCCGATAGCGGCGAGTTCCTGCTCGATGCGTTCGAGCGCCTGATCGGCCCGCGCACCAAGATGATCGCCATCACCCAGATGTCGAACGTGCTCGGCACCATCGTGCCCATAAAGGAGGTGGTGAGGATCGCGCACGCCCGCGGCATTCCGGTGCTGGTCGACGGCGCTCAAGGGGCGGTGCATCTCCCCGTCGATGTGCAGGACCTCGACGTCGATTTCTATGCCTTCACCGGCCACAAGCTGTACGGGCCGACCGGCATCGGCGTGCTCTATGGCAAGAAGGAGTACCTCGAGACCATGCGGCCCTACCAGGGCGGCGGCGAGATGATCGGGACCGTAACGACCGACCGCATCACCTATGCCAAGCCGCCCCACCGCTTCGAGGCGGGCACCCCGGCCATCGTGCAGGCCATTGGGCTCGGCGCGGCCATCGACTATGTCGAGAGCGTCGGCCGCGAGCGCATCACCGTCCACGAGGACGCACTGCTGGCCTATGCCATGGAGCGCTTAGGCGAGCTGAACTGGCTGCGCATTTTCGGCCGCGCCAAGAACAAAGGCAGCATCGTCGCCTTCGATATGGAGGGCGCCCACCCCCATGACGTGAGCACGATCCTCGACCGCCACGGGGTGGCGGTCAGGGCCGGCACCCATTGCGCCGAGCCGCTGCTGGCGCGCTTCGGCGTCACCTCGACATGCCGGGCGTCCTTCGCCATGTATAATACGTTCGAGGAAGTGGATAAGCTCGTGGAGGCGCTCAAGAAGGCGCGTGAGATGTTTGCTTAAGGTCGCATGCCCAAATGACTGAGAAGATTCAAGAGAATGAGGCTGCGGCGCCGCCCGAAGAGGTGGCCCCTGTGGCCGCCGAAGGCAGCACCGCCGCTCCGGCCGAGGAGCCAGCCGAGATCAAGGCTTGCGTCGGCGCGGTCGGAGGCGGCGAGGGCGCGGCCGCCGAGACGCCGCCCAAGGGCGATGGGTCGGCGATTCCGCCAGCCGAGCTCGAGCGCTTAAGAGACGACCTCATCGCTGCCCTCAAGACCGTGTTCGATCCCGAGATCCCTGTCGATGTCTATGAGCTCGGCCTCATCTACCGCCTCGATGTCGACGACGACCGCAACATCGAGGTGGACATGACGCTAACGGCGCCCGGCTGCCCGGTCGCCGGCGACATGCCGGGCTGGGTCGAGAACGCGGTGGCGTCGGTGCCGGGGGTAGGCCAGGTCAAGGTCAAGCTCGTGTTCGATCCGCCCTGGGACATGACGCGGATGTCCGAGGAAGCGCGGCTTGCTCTGAACATGTTCTGAGGACAAGACTGAAGGACAAGACTTGAAGGATAAGACTTGAACGGCCCCGCGCCCTAACCCAATTGGTAGCCATGAACATTCGTCCCCGCCCGCAAGTGATGAGCCTGACCGAGGCTGCCGCCGACCGCATCCGCGCGCTTTCGGTCGCCTCCGGCAAGGAGATCGCCGGCGTTCGCATCGGCGTGAAGAATGGCGGTTGCGCCGGCATGGAATACACCATGGAATATGCGCAAGCGCGCGGGCCGCACGACGAGCTGATCGAGGACAAGGGCGTCAAGCTCCTCATCGACCCGACCGCCGTGATGTTCCTGCTCGGCACCGAGATGGATTATCGCAGCGACCGCATGCGTTCGGGCTTCGTGTTCAACAACCCGAACCAGACGAGCGCCTGCGGCTGCGGGGAGTCCGTCACGCTCAAGCCCGCGGCCGAAGCGGCGCAGAGCGGCTCCGAAGCCTCCGAGTAGGCGCTTTAGCGTCCCCCACAATTCAACGTATTCCGTCATGCCCGGACTTGATCCGGGCATCCGCGCCGTTACCACTCAGCGCGTCGAAGGCCAATGGCATGGATTGCCGGATCAAGCCCGGCCATGACGCAATGATTTGGAGTCAGAGAGAGGGACGACTTAGCCCGAAGGGACCCGCACCGGCCGCATCATGAAGGCGGGGACGTGGTCGCCCATGCCCTGCTGATTTGAGCGTGCGGGCTGGAGCTGGGGTGCCCTGCTTGCGGGCGCGGGGCGGTCGGCAGGTGCAGAATGGGTGTGCGTCGGCTTCCGCTCACCCTGATGCTGGTGTCTGTGCTGGTCGCGCCGGGGCTCGTTCCGGCGCTCATCCCTCTTCTTGCCATCATTGCCGTTCTGAGGGGCGGCGCTGTGTGGTGCAGCCGGCGCCTCGTGCCGGGGTTCGTTCCGGCGCTCATCCCTCGGTTTGGCGCCGTTGCCGTTCTGAGGGGCGGCGGTCAGCGGTGCGGCTGGCGCTTCGGGCCTGGGAGCTTGCTTTGCCTGCGGGCTCGTGGCGGAGGGGCCTACATGCGCGCCTCTGCCGGAAGGGCCCTTTTGGTGGTTCGAGCGGCCGCCGCGGCGATTCCGGCCGGCCGATCGAGACTCCGACGCTTCGCCAGGCTCGGCCGGAGCGGGCGCGCCGTCGATCCACGGGATCTCTTGGCGGAGCAGCTTCTCGATGGCTTTGAGCGCCTTGAAGTCTCGGGGCGTCACCAGCATGGCGGCGAAGCCTTCACGCCCGGCTCGCCCCGTGCGCCCGATGCGGTGCACATAGTCTTCAGGATGGATCGGCACGTCGTAATTGAAGATGTGGCTGACGTCGGGGATATCGAGCCCGCGGGCCGCCACGTCGCTGGCGGCCAGAAAGGCGATCGAGCCGTTGCGGAAAGCATCGAGCGTCGCCGTGCGCTGATGCTGGTCCAGATCCCCGTGCAGCGCGCCGACACTGAAGCCGTGGCGGAGTAGAGACCGGTAGACGATGCCGACATCCTTCTTGCGGTTGCAGAAGATGATGGCGTTCTTGACGTCGATCTCCCGCATCAGGGCGCGGAGCGCCTCGCGCTTGCCGGCGGGATCGTCAGGGGCCTTCTTCAGCCTTTGCACGATGGTGGCTGCGGCAGTCGCCGACGGGGCCACCTCGATGCGCTCTGGCCGGGACAGGAAATTGTCGGCGAGGCGTTGGATCTCAGGCGGCATGGTCGCCGAGAAGAACAGCGTCTGCCGCGTGAAGGGGAGGAGCTTGCAGATACGCTCGATGTCGGGAATGAAGCCCATGTCGAGCATGCGGTCGGCCTCGTCGACCACGAGGATCTCGATGCCGTTCAGCAGCAGCTTGCCGCGCTCGAAATGGTCGAGCAGCCGGCCCGGGGTTGCGATCACCACGTCGGCGCCGCGATCGAGCTTGCGGTCCTGGTCGTCATAGGACACGCCACCGATCAGCAGCGCTACGGTCAGCTTATGGTTCTTGCCGAGGATCTCGAAATGCTCGGCGACCTGCGCCGCAAGCTCGCGGGTGGGCTCGAGGATCAGCGAGCG
>JBGQMX010000143.1:0-7550 GCA_041500805.1 Methyloceanibacter sp. | reverse complement strand
TGGCAGCTTACAACTTCGCCAAGCGCCTCAAGACCCTACGCGGCCTCACACCGCACGAATATGTCTGCAAGATCTGGACAGAAGACCCGGGTCGCTTCAGCCTCGACCCAATCCATCACACCACGGGACTGTACACCTAGGGCAGGCGGATCAATAGACCGCGCCTATCGACCGTTACGAAGCGCCTACTTGATCTTGGTCTTTGTGTAGAGAAAGGTCCGATGCCGGCACTCCCCAGAAGCGCGATCCCATCGCGTCTGCCGGCACGAGGAAACGCGAAGGACGAGGCAGAATGCGTGTCTCACGCCAAGCCTTGCTCCCATTCAACAGCGACATGGCAGCCTGTCGTTGCCGGTTTCGTGCGCCCGCGCGCGACCGACCGATGTCTTGCGCCGTATGCGCCCAGCCCATGAAGGAGTGACACGATGGCAAAGGTAGTTTGTGTTCTCTATGACGATCCGGTCGACGGCTATCCCAAGAAATATGCCCGCGACGACATCCCCAAGATCGACCACTATCCGGACGGGCAGACGACGCCCACGCCGAGCGCCATCGACTTCAAGCCCGGCCAGCTGCTCGGCAGCGTCTCGGGCGAGTTGGGGCTTAGAAAGTTCCTGGAGAAGGCCGGCCACACTTTGGTCGTGACCTCCGACAAGGACGGCAAGGATTCACGCCTCGACAAGGAGCTTCCCGACGCCGAGATCGTCATCTCGCAGCCCTTCTGGCCGGCCTATATGACGGCCGAGCGCATCGCCAAGGCGAAGAAGCTCAAGCTCATTATCACCGCCGGCATCGGCTCCGACCATACCGACCTGCAGGCCGCCATGGATCGTGGCATCACCGTCGCCGAGGTCACCTACTGCAACTCCATCAGCGTGTCGGAGCATGTGGTGATGATGATCCTGTCGCTGGTGCGCAACTACATCCCCTCTTACGGCTGGGTGATCAAAGGCGGCTGGAACATCGCCGATTGCGTCGAGCGCTCCTACGACCTCGAAGGCATGAATGTCGGCACCGTCGCTGCGGGACGCATCGGCCTTGCCGTGCTGAAGCGCCTCAAGCCCTTCGACGTCAAGCTGCACTACACCGACAAGCACCGGCTGCCCGAGAAGGTGGAGAAGGAGCTGGGCTTGACCTTCCATCCGACGGTCCAGTCTCTGGTCAAGGTGTGCGACGTGGTCACCATCAACGCGCCGCTCCATCCCGAGACCGAGCACCTGTTCAACGACAAGCTGATCGGCATGATGAAGCGCGGCAGCTACATCGTGAACACCGCGCGCGGCAAGATTTGCGACCGCGACGCCATCGTGCGCGCGCTCGAGAGCGGCCAGCTCGCGGGCTATGCCGGCGACGTCTGGTTCCCGCAGCCGCCGGCCAAGGATCATCCTTGGCGCACCATGCCCCATCACGGCATGACCCCGCATATCTCGGGGAGCTCGCTCTCGGCGCAGGCCCGTTACGCCGCCGGCACGCGCGAGATCCTCGAGAGCTATTTCGCGGGCAAACCGATCCGCACCGAATATCTGGTCGTCGACAAGGGCAAGCTCGCCGGCGTCGGCGCCCACTCCTACACCGCCGGCGACGCCACCAAGGGGTCCGAGGAGGCGGCGAAGTTCAAGAAATCGACGGCCAAGGTCTGATCTCCGCGAATTGAAGCGCAAGCGGCGCCGCCATCATGAAGAGGGCGGCGCCGCATCGCGGGCGGACCGCACAGGTCTGGTTCAGTGCTTCTTCTTCGTGCTCTTATGCGTGACCTTTTTATGCGTCGGGTGCTTAACAGTCTTGGTTTTTTTCCGCAGCTTATCGGCTTGGGTTTGCGACATCTCGCCCGCATCGACGAGAGCGGCCACGCATACGTTGGAGACCTTCTTGATGTTGCGGGACATGCAGGCACGCAGCGCCTCGGTGCCGAGCCCATATTCGCCGCAGTACTTATGATAGTCAGGGGGACAATCGCGCTTCTCGCGCTCGGTGATGGTGGTCGCGGCCATAGCCGGAAGCAAAATGAGGACGAAGGCGAAAATTGCCGCCCCTATGGCGGTACCGTATTTGGCTTTCATGGCGCTAAACCCTGTCTGATCACGCATGAGGAAGGCAGGTTTGGCTCGATGGCTTGGTTGCGCCGGCAAATAACCGACCGACCACGGCCAAATAATGTCAGGCGGAAAGCTCAGTTTTCCGTGATTCGTGGGCGTGCTGCCCGCCAAGAACATTTGGCGGAAGCTGTCAGGGCGACCGGCTAGCGGACCTCGATCCGGACGACATCGCACACGCTGCGGCTTCGCCTCATGTTTCGATCAGGAGGGGCGCGGGGGTGCCGTCAGCTCTGTCCGCCGAGCACGGTGAACCCGTGCGCCTCGAAGGCCGGCCGCGCCTCTGGCGAGGTGAGGAAGTCGAGGAACTTGCGCGCTTCGGGTTTGGCCGATGCCAGAAGCGCGACGGGATATTGGATCTTCGGGTGGCTGTCCTCGGGGAAGGTGCCGACCACCTTGACCGCCGGCTCGGACTTCGCGTCCGTCCCATAGACGATGCCAAGCGGCGTCTCGCCTTTGGCGACGAAGGCGAGGGCGGCACGAACATTTTCCGCCTGAGCCACGCGCGGCGACACGGCGTCCCAAACCCCGAGATTGGTCAAAGCTGCCTTGCCGTATTTTCCCGCCGGAACGCTGTCGACATTTGCCATCGCCAGCTTGCCGTCCGCGCCGAGCGCCGCGAGCAGGGGAAAGTCCTTCGCGATCGTCAAGGACACGGCCGAATCCTTCGGCGCGACCAAAACCAGCGTGTTGCCGAGGAGGGTCTGGCGCGAGGCCGTGTTGATGAGATTGGCTTTGGCGAGATAGTCCATCCAATCGAGATCCGCCGAGAAGAAGATATCGGCTGGCGCGCCGGCTTCGATCTGCTTGGCGAGCGCCGACGACGCTGCATAGCTGATGGCGACCTTGTCTCCGGTCTTTTGCTCATAAAGCTTCGCGGCATCATCGAGGGCATTCTTCAGGCTCGCGGCGGCGAAGACGGTGATGTCCGCGGCATGCGCAACCGACGTCGCGAACGGCGCGACGAGGAAGCCGAGAAGCGCGGCTGCCATCAGGCTGCGGCGGAAATGATTCATGGTCATGGCTGGCTCCTTTGCGGAAAGCTATATCCGCACGGAAACAGCACGGGAGCAAGTCGGCGGCGCTATCTGTTGCAGATCAGAAGATCGGGATCCCCGATCGTCACCTTGTGATCCGCTTGTGCCGAGCGACCGTCACGTGACTGTCATGGATCGTTGAAAGAATCGCCTCGGGGATAGCGCTTTATCCGCGATCGCTGTCACCCTGCGGTCGCATCTCAATCGCAAGTATTCCGCCAACGACGCAAAATTTTTCTACACCGCCGCATTTCGATTTTGTCGCGATGTCTCGCCTAGGTCTTGCGATTGTTTCCCGCTGAGTTCAGACTGCCCGCAAGGGACACACCTTAAGAATATTCCGGGGGGAATAAATGGCACGCACTGGAGTGGCTGTTGCGGCCGGCGATCATGCCGGCCTGCTCGACAAAGAGCGCATCATCGCGCCGGCGGACTATAACCGCTGGCTCGTGCCGCCGGCGGCGCTTGCCATCCATCTGTGCATCGGCATGGCCTATGGGTTCAGCGTGTTCTGGCTGCCGCTCGGACGCGCCGTCGGCGTAGCCCAGGGCCTCGACAAGCCGATCCCCTGCGCCGGCGACGCGACCACCTTTTTCGGCAAGGTCGCCATCACCGGCCACGCGCTGTTCGCCACCGACTGCGACTGGACCCAGTTCGACCTCGGCTGGATGTTCACCCTGTTCTTCGTCCTGCTTGGGGTGTCTGCCGCCATCTGGGGCGGCTGGCTCGAGCGCGTGGGTCCTCGCAAGGCCGGCGTCGTCGCGGCTTTGTGCTGGTGCGGCGGGCTCATGATCTCGGCCGTGGGAGTCTACATCCACCAACTCTGGCTGATGTGGCTCGGCTCCGGTCTCATCGGGGGCTGCGGACTGGGGCTGGGCTACATCTCGCCCGTCTCCACTCTGATCAAATGGTTTCCCGACCGCCGCGGCATGGCCACGGGAATGGCCATCATGGGTTTCGGCGGCGGCGCTATGATCGGCAGCCCGCTCGCGACCATTCTCATGAACCACTACGCCACCCCGACCTCGGTCGGCGTGTGGGAGACCTTCGTCACGTTGGGGGCGATCTATTTCATCTTCATGATGTGCGGCGCCTTCGGCTATCGCCTGCCGCCGACCGGCTGGAAACCTGAAGGCTGGACACCGCCCGCCAGCGCCAAGGCCATGATCACCACCGGGCACGTCCATCTGAATGAAGCGCATAAGACCGCGCAGTTCTGGCTGATCTGGGCGGTGCTCTGCCTCAACGTCTCGGCCGGCATCGGCATTATCGGGGCGGCTGCGCCGATGCTGCAAGAGACCTTCGGCGGACGCCTGTTCGGCGATCCGTCCGTCGGCTTCGCCAACTTCACCGACGAGCAGAAGGCGAAGGCGGCCTTGGTCGGCGCTGCCTTCGTGGGCCTGTTCTCATTGTTCAACATCGCCGGCCGCTTCTTCTGGGCGTCGCTCTCCGACAAGATCGGCCGCAAGGTGACCTATTTCATCTTCTTTACGCTCGGCTTCATCTGCTATGCTGCGGCGCCGACGCTTGCGAGCCTCGGCCTGCTCGGCCTGTTCGCGGCGGCCTTCTGCCTCATCGCCTCGATGTATGGCGGCGGCTTCGCCACCATCCCGGCCTACCTCGCCGACATCTTCGGCACGCAATTCGTCGGCGCCATCCACGGACGCCTGCTCACCGCCTGGTCGACGGCCGGCATTGTCGGCCCGGTGATCGTCAACTACATGCATGACTCGCGGAAAGCCGAAGGCATTCCGCCCGACCAGATCTATCACCCGATCTTCTACGTGCTGGCAGGGCTGCTGGTGGCGGGCTTCATCGCCAACCTTCTGATCAGGCCGCTCGCCGACAAATGGTTCATGAAGCCGGAAGACGTCGAGGCGCTGCAAACCAAGACGGCGCGGGACCGCGCGATGCACGCTGTCGAGATCCGCGGGCGCGAGGAGACGCACCCCGGCATCCGCCTGCTGCAGCCGATCGGCATGGCGCTCATCGCGGTGTCGGTGGTGTGGTGGATCACCTTCTACACCAAGGTGGGAGGCATCGGCGGGGCGTGGGAGTGCCTCTTCTACAGCGCGGGACCCTGCCTCGACACCATCACCAAGTCGGAGCTTGCCGGCTATTTCGCCTATCGGCCCTTCCTGATGTGGATCGGGCTCGTGCTGTGGATCGCCGGCATCGTGCTCAGCCCCAGGCGCTTCGAGGTGGCCCCGCTCGCCTGGGCGGTGGTGGGCATCCCGCTCCTGTGGGGCATCTGGATTACCGTGGACAAGGCGCTGGTCCTGTTCAAATAGCCTTCGGCCCATGAAAGGACCCTGACAAAAGGGGTCTTTAGGACCTGTTTTGCCAGGCAGCGCTGAGTGCATTCCTATATCTCGTGGGCAACCCGGCATGAGGACCACTATTTATAGTGGGCATTGCCAAACTTTCCTGTCAGAATTTCTTAATCTGGCATTCAGGGCGTGTTCATGGGGAAATCATGCAGCGCTCATGCCCATACCCCATTATCCAATCTCTCAAGTTCACCGAAGGAGACGACCTATGAAAGAGTGGCTGAAACCAGAGATCACCGAGTCTGAGGCCGGCATGGAAGTGACGAGCTATCTCCCTGCTGAGCTCGACCGCGCTTAATCAACGCGTCGACCTTACAAGTTTTCTCTAAAGATGGCGGTCCCCGCGTATGCAGGGATCGCCATTTTAGTTTTGCCTGACCGCAGCGCTATTCCCTCCAAGCCCAGCTTCCCCTCGAGCCCAGCCTCGGGCTAGATAGGCCTCCCTCATGAGAGGCGCATCGGGCGATGAGGCGTTTCCACAGCAAGACCGAGACCGACGCTGAAGCCGAGATCGCCGCCGGCATCACGGGAGATCTCCGCACCACACTCGGCAGCTCGCACCGGGCCACCCCCTCCGTCCGCGAGCCACGCTGATGGATATGTTCGGGCTGCTCATCGCTGTCGTTATCGCCATACCGGTGCTGGCCATCGTCAGCATCGCCTTGACGATCGGCACGCGTAAGCGCCTCAAGAGGCTGGAGTTCAGGCTGGCCTCCCTCGATTGGCTGGAGTTCAGGCTGGCCTCCCTCGAAACGCGCCTCGCCGGAACGGCCGGCGAAGCCCCCTCGCCCAAGCCCATCTCCGCTCCGGCCCCTGAGGCGCTGCCCGCAGCGGACGATCAGCCAGACGCAAGGGTAGAGGAGGCGGCGCCCCCGCCAGAGCCTGAGCCGCCTGCCGCTACCTCCACGCCCCCGGCGCCACCGGCTAGACCTAAGATCAGCCTTGAGGAGCGCTTCGGCACCCAATGGGTGGTGTGGGCCGGCGGCATTGCTCTCGCGCTCGGCGGCTTCTTCCTCGTGCGCCAGGCCATCGAGCAAGGCTGGTTCGGGCCTGGGGCCCGGGTCCTGCTGGCGGGCGCCGTGGCGCTTGCCCTGATCGGTGCCGGCGAATGGACGCGACGCCGGGAACTCCAAACCGGGCTGGCGGGCCTCCCCAGGGCGCATATCCCGAGCGTGCTCACCGCCGCGGGCACGGCCATCGCCTTTGCCGACGTCTATGCGGCCTACGCCCTTTACGGCTTTGTCGGTCCGACCGCAGCCTTCCTGCTTCTTGGCGTCGTCGCCTTGGGCACGCTTGCGGCGGCGCTGCTCCATGGACCGGCCCTCGCCGGCCTCGGCGTGGTCGGCGCCTTCATCACGCCGCTGATCGTCTCGACCGAGCAGCCCAATTATTGGGCGCTCTATCTCTACCTTGCCGTGGTGACGGCTGCCGCCTTCGCGCTCGCCCGGGCGAGGCTGTGGCGCTGGCTCGCCGTCACCGCGGTCATCGCCAGCGTGCTGTGGACGCTCCCCGGTCTCGACGATCTACAGGCGCTTACCCCCCACGTGGTGCACGTCGCCATCGGCTTCACGCTCGCCGCTCTCCTCATCGTCTCAGGCCTGTTGTTTGGACCTGACGCCGCGCGCGGCGAGATCGACCCGGTGTCCTCCGGCGCCCTTGTGGCTTATCTCTTCGCCTCGATGCTTCTCGTCGTGGCGAGCGGCCATGACACTCTCGCGCTGACTCTCTTCGTGGTGCTCGTCACCTCGACCCTGGCCATTGCCTGGCGCACCGACACTACCGCTGCCGCCGTGCCCGCCGCCGCCATCCTGGTGACGCTCATCTTTGTGCAATGGTCCATCGATTTCGATGTGGGCCAGCTCGGCCTGCCCACCGGGCCCGTGCCTGACAGCCTCTGGGAACCCGACCAATTCCTCTTCGGCACGCCGCTGACGCTCGGCGCCGCCTTCGCTCTCCTGTTCGGCGCGTCGGGATTTCTCGCCCAGGATCGCGACGAGCGGCCGCTTGTGGCGGCCCTGTGGAGCGCGTCAGCCGTGTTCACGCCCATCGCCATCCTGATCGCGCTCTATTACCGCATCGCCGGCTTCGAC
>JBGQMX010000142.1:0-7739 GCA_041500805.1 Methyloceanibacter sp. | reverse complement strand
GTCCATGTCTGCATCGACGACGCCTCGCGCATCGCCTTCTCGCAGATCCTCCCCGACGAGAAGAAGGCAAGTGCCGTGGCCTTCCTCAAGGAAGCCGTCGCTTATTATGCCAGCCTCGGCGTCAAGGTCGCCCGCGTCATGCGCCTTCTGGGTCGCCTTGGGTGGTGACGACCTAGATTCAGAGGCCGTTTAGGCCGTGTGAGACACGCTTGAACACGTGTCGCGCTTTTCTCACCAGGTCCAATTCGATTTGGCGTTTGGAAAGGTTGGCCGTCGTCCGAAAGGTGAAAACCGCCGACACCAGGATCTCGCCGCCATCGTCGTCAGCATCTCTCAGTTCCACGTAGGCACGCTTGGTTACTTGATCATATTGCGAATGCACCAACCTGAAGACCATTTTCTCTTCCCCACGAGAAAAAGCCCCGGTCGAGAGCGCCGACCGAGGCTGGCAGCATTATCAGGAAGCGGAAAGCTAGCCGCGCTTTGTTACAGAATTATCACGAAGGGCGCCGGCCGAAGCCGACTGCCCTCTCACCTGCGGGTCGGTCATCAGTTGATCTAGCGCAAGGCGTGTAGGCGTGTGCGAGCTAGTGTAGCCGTCAATCCGAAGAACGTTATTTGTGTCGGGGGAAGACGGCCCTGGCCGAACGTACTTGCGACCGGGGCCGTTGCATGCCCGATCGAAGCCGACGCCTCTGCGGACAAAGGAGGACTTATCTGTTCACTCGTGGCTCGGCCAAAGTCGAAACGATATGCAAATTGCTTAGCCTTGATGCCAAGGGAATTGAGAGCAGCTAGGCGCGCGCCTCATGCACCGCGTTCCCGACGAATGGTTGGCGGAAGCTGGATGGAAAGACTTCAAGCCGTCACACTGCAGCTTTCGTTGCGAATCGCCTCACATCTTGATTGCGCTTGCGGACACGGAGCCGCCGATGCGAGCCCCTGGCGTCACGCTCGATGCGAACGGCTTCTGCCGTGACCGCATGATGAAAATCCTTGTCGGGATACGGCAAGGCGACAGCCTTCCCCCGATCTCTGTCGAGCAAGGCGATCCAGGCCAAAGGCCATATCGCTTGCGGCACGGCTTTCATCGCTATTACGCCTCGGCCGCCGCTGGCTTTTCGCATGTGCCAGCCGAGATCGTTGATCGCTACTAGCGAGCCGTGGCTCGCGCTCGGCGACCTAGGGGACAGGATCGGCAGGACCAATCCCCCACTGCTTCAAAACACGCCCGGCCTCGCCGATAAGCTTTTGTGCGTGCCACCAATAAGTAAGGCAAATTTCGTTGAGATCGTGGGGCGAGAGCTCGATTGGTCTGTTAACTGGAATAATTCGGTTTCGGGGCCCGGGCCCTACTCGAACCAATTGGTCCTTCTCCAAACGAAGAGGCTCGAAGTCAGCCGCAATGACCTGGTCTCCAACTTCGAACTCGAATCCGATCCAGGAAAGTCGAAGTTCGTCCGGATACGTGCAGTGAAGCGGGCCGACAATTCCCATATTGTGTGTGAGCGCGTTGCGCGCCTTGCTCAAGCCTGGCATATGCACCCGGAAGTTCGTGTCAATTCCGAACTCATCGGCAATGGAAGCGAATTTGTCGGCCACATTGGTTTTCTTCTTGAACGCCTCTATCCGGTCGAGAGCAGCTTGCGGCAGGCGTTGTTCGTGAAATCGGGCGAGGGTCAGCCCTTTAAACACACTGTCGGCAAACAATGACGCGGCCTGATCGAGTTCTCTGAGGCCGTTCCCGACGATCCAAACACGAAAGTTCCGCTGCACATCTCTGACTTGTTCGACAGTCAAGTCAGCCATGAATTGAATTTGAAAGTTCCCATCCAAAGCAACGGAGGCCACCGTTTCGTCGTTGGAAACGCGCACACCGAGTGCCATGAAAGACGAAGCGCGACGGACCCCGAGACCCATAATTTCGAGCATCCGATCAAGGTGGATATGCAGTTGCTTTTTTTCGGGTGGGCACATCTCGCCGCTGACTACCGCTTCCAATAGGCAGGCTTCTCCAGCGCCCACTTGCGGACGACGTTGGGCGTGTTCTGACAGTTCTGGTCGGCTGAATTGATCGGCTCCTCGACAAACTCGGTCGAGACTTTTTCCTGGCTGCTCTCCCGCGCCATATTAAGCGTCGATCTGATGCAGCCACTAGGGTAGCCGCTCAAGCTGTCCTGGCTCGTCGTCGCCACGACCAAGGCGGGTTCCCATTGCGAGATCGGGAATACCAACGGCGGGTAGATGTCGCCAAGCAGATTGTCGCCAATCTGCTCTACTTGGAACACGAGGCATCGCATCTCAGACTTGTAGCAGGAGACTTGAACGGTATTATTTTTGTGGCGCACGCCCTCGCCCGTCAAAGCCCCGCTCGCTGCTATGAAGTCGTCATTGCCGAAGCGCGCGAGGTCAATGGTGTTCTCCATCGGGAACACGATCTCATTCGTGTGAGACGGCCTGGGCTCAAGATAAAGCGTGGCGACAACGCCAAAGATCGCCCCAATCACGAAAGCAAGAACAGCGCGCTCCATGAGGCGCGGTTGTACCACAAGCCCCCGCAAAGTAGCTTAATTCGAGAAACACGCTCAGCGTATGGCCGCCCGATCATACCGGTGAACTTTTGCCAGAGATCGAGTTTCAGGATCACAGCAGACGTTATTGAACTGGAGTACCGATTCCGCATGTGACCCTAACCGGACGTGCCAGGTGCCGACATTACTCGTTTTCCAATCACGATCGTCTCTAGAGCTTGACCATCAAATGGCGCACGACGGTGTAGTCCTCGAGCGCGTACATGGAGAGATCCTTGCCGTAACCGGAGTGCTTGAGGCCGCCGTGCGGCATCTCGCTCACCAGCATGAAGTGCGTGTTGATCCACGAGCAGCCGTACTGAAGCCGTGCGGCCGTCGCCATGCCTTTGGCGATGTCGGAGGTCCACACCGACGAGGCGAGCCCATAGTCGCTGTCGTTGGCCCAGGCCACGGCCTGGTCGACGTCGTCGAAGCGCGTGACCGACACGACGGGACCGAACACTTCCTTGCGCACGATCTCGTCGCTCTGCAGGGCCTCCGCAACGACGGTCGGCTCGAAGAAGAAGCCCTTGCCGCCGGGTGATTTCCCGCCGGCCGTGATCGAAATGTGCTTTTGCGCGCGCGCTCGCTCGACGAAGCTTTGCACGCGGCCTTTATGGGCCGAGGAGATCAACGGCCCGATATCGTTCTCGTCGTCGTTGGGCAGATTGAATTTCAATTCTTTGACGGCGCTCGAGAGGTCCGCGACCAGATTGTCGTAGACCTTCTTGCCGGCGTAGATGCGGCACGCGGCCGTGCAATCCTGACCGGCGTTGTAGTAGCCGAACGACTTGACGCCCGCGACCACCGCGGCGATGTCGGCATCGTCGAACACGATCACCGGCGCCTTGCCGCCGAGCTCGAGATGGGTGCGCTTCAGCGTGGCGGACGCGGCTTGCAGCACCTTCTGCCCGGTTGCGATGCTGCCCGTCAGCGAGACCATGGCGACCTTCGGGTGATTGATGAGGGCGTTGCCAGTCGTGGCACCCCGGCCGGTGATGACGTTCACCACGCCTTCAGGGAAGATATCGGCGATTATCTTGGCAAGCTTCAACGTCGTCAGCGGAGTCTGCTCGGACGGCTTGATGACGATCGTATTGCCGCCCGCCAAAGCCGGGGCGAGCTTCCAGGCGGCCATCATGAGGGGATAGTTCCACGGCGCGATCGAGCCCACCACGCCGATCGCGTCGCGGCGGATCATCGAGGTGTAGCCCGCCATGTACTCGCCCGCTATCGCTCCATGCATGTTGCGCACGGCACCCGCAAAGAACCGGAAGCAGTCGGAAATCGCCGGCATCTCGTCCTGCAGAACGCGGATCCTCGGCTTGCCGCAATTCAGCGCTTCGAGCGTGGCGAACCCCTCCGCGTCCCGGTCGATGGCATCGGCGAGCTTCAGGAGGAGGCCCGAGCGCTCGGCGGGGGTCGTGCGCGACCAGGACTGGAACGCCTTCGTGGCAGCCTCCACCGCAGCGTCGACCTGCGCGAGAGAGGCATCGGGGAGATTGACGATCGTCTCCTCGGTCTTTGGATTGACCACGGTCGCGGGCGCTTCGGTGCCGGCAACGAAATTCGCGCCAATCAACATTTGCGTGTCGAGCATGGATTGTCCTCCACGTGTGGCGTGGCTTGCCGGCTACTTTGACGATCCGCCCGTGTGCTCGCCCTCGCGCGTTAGATAGTAGGCGGCGAGGATCGGCAAGAGCGTAACCAGAATGACGAAGACCGCGACGACGTTGGTCACGGGGCGCTGGCGCGGCCGGATCAGCTCGGACAACATCCAGATGGGCAAGGTCGACTGCTGACCGGCCGTGAACGTCGTCACGATAACCTCGTCGAACGACAGCGCGAATGCGAGCATGCCGCCGGCCAGCAGCGCGGTGCCGATTTGCGGCAGGATCACGTGACGGAAGGTCTCGAAGGCGTTGGCGCCGAGATCCATGGACGCCTCGATGAGATTGCCGGAGAGCCGCCGGAAACGGGCGACGGCGTTGTTATAGACGACGACGATGCAGAAGGTGGCGTGACCGAGAACGATGGTCCAGATCGAGAAGTCGAGACCCATGATGTCGAAAGCGGAGCGCAGCGAGATGCCGGTGATGATGCCGGGAAGCGCGATCGGCAGAACAAAGAGCAACGAGATCGTCTCGCGCCCGAAGAAGCGGGCGCGCGACAGCGCCGCGGCGGCGAGCGTTCCGAACACGAGCGCGAGAGTGGTCGCAATCGCAGCAACCTCGAGCGAGAGATAGAGGGGCGGCCAAATATCGGGCCGCTGCGACCAGGCGACGGCGAACCATTTCGTGGTGTAGCCGGGCGGCGGAAACTCGAAGCTCCTCTCCTCGGTAGTGAAGGCGTAAAGAAAGATTAGGGCCAAGGGCAAATGCAGGAACAACAGACCGGCAATGGCCGCAATGCGAAGTCCTGTGGGCGTCGCCCGGTTTGGCTCAGAGGACATCGAACGCCCCCATACGCTTGGCGACCCACAGATAGACGCCCATGATCGCCATGGGGACCACGGTGAAGGCGGCTGCCAGCGGAACGTTTCCGGCAGTCCCCTGCAGCGTGTACACCGCCTGCCCGATCATGAGACGCGAGTTGCCGACGATGGTCGGGACGATGTAATCGCCGAGCGTCAGCGAGAAGGTGAAAATGGAGCCGGCGATGATGCCGGGCAGCGCCAAGGGAAAGATCACCGTCCAGAACGTCTGCCTCGGTTCGGCGCCGAGATCCGCGGATGCCTCGATGTAGTTGGCGGGCACCCGCTCCAGCGCTGCTTGGATCGGCAGGATCATGTAGGGAATCCAGATATAGACGAAGACGAGGAACGTGCCGATATAGCTGAACGACAATGACGGACCGCCGATCACTGGCACGGCCAGAATTCCGTCGATCAGCCACGACAGATGCAGGCCCTTGGCGAGCCACGTCACGATGCCTTCCTTGGCCAGAATGAGCTTCCAGGCATAGACCTTGACGAGATAGCTCGACCACAGCGGCATCATCACCGCGAGATAGAACAGCGCCTTGGTCCAGCCGCGGGCATAGCGCGCCGCGTAATAGGCGATCGGGAAGGCGATGACCGAGCAAGCGAGGGTGACGAGCGCTGACATCATCACCGTGCGTAGGATGATCTGGACGTTGGCCGCCTCCAGAAGCTGCGCATAGGTCGACAGCGTGAATTTGTGGACGATGAGCCCCGAGTAATCGTCGAGCGAATAGAAGCTCTGCAGCAGAAGAGCGAACAGCGAGCCGATATAGACGATGCCGATCCAGAGCAGCGGCGGCAGCAACAGCAGGAGCGTCAAGAGCTTGGGGCGCGCAATCAGGACATCGGATATCCGGTCGAGGACCCCGCCTCCCTCTTCGTCTGTCACCACGTGGCTCACGCGCCGTCCTCCATGGTGACCATGGCCGATTGGGGCCAAACGAGTCGCACGCTGTCGCCCTCTTTGAAGGGTGCCGCGCCGGCCGGTAGCTCAGCGACGATCCGCATATCCTCGGCGTCCACGCCGAGCCGGGTGACCGCGCCTTGATAGCTGACCGTCTTGATCTCTCCGTCAATGTGCGCGTGCGCCGCCGGTGCCAGCGTGCCCGACGGGAAGACGCCGATCTTCTCAGGTCGGAGGCTGGTCCACTTGGCCGCTCCGCCATGGCCGGAGGCGAAGGCGGGGGACAGCACATTCGATGATCCTACGAAGTCAGCGACAAAGCGCGACTGGGGCCGCTCGTAGACATCGGCGGGCGAGCCGACCTGGATGATTCTGCCTTCGTTGAAAACGGCGACGCGATTGGCCATCGAAAGCGCTTCGCCCTGGTCGTGTGTGACGAAGACGAAGGTGATGCCGAGTTCCTTCTGCAGCGTCTTCAGCTCCTCTTGCATCTGTTCTCTGAGCTTGAGGTCCAGCGCGCCGAGCGGTTCGTCGAGGAGCAGCACCTTGGGTCCGTTCACCAGCGCGCGCGAGAGAGCCACGCGCTGGCGCTGGCCGCCGGAAAGCTGCGCCGGACGGCGCTCCTCGTAGCCAGCGAGCTTCACCATGGCGAGAGCGTCTCTTGCCTTGGCCTCGCGCTCGGCCCGGGCAACACCCTTGATCATGAGGCCGTAAGCGACATTCTCGCCGACCGTCATATGGGGAAAGAGGGCGTAGTCCTGGAACACTGTGTTGACGTTGCGTTTGTAGGGCGGCACGCCCTCGGCGGTTTCACCGAAGATCTCGATATGCCCCTCGTCCGGCTGCTCGAAGCCGGCAATGAGGCGCAAGCAGGTCGTCTTGCCCGAACCCGAAGGGCCGAGCATGGCGAAGAATTCACCCTCAACGATGTCGAGGGTGACGCCGTCGACAGCCCGGACCGAGCCGAAACGGCGGGAGACGTTGACGAATCTAACGGCAGGCGACATGGGGCTGCGCCATCGCGGGACCGGCCCGGCTTTGGAGGTCCGGGCCGCTCTTGGTCGGCCGCGTCACTTGCCGAGGATGGCGATGTAGTCCTTTGCCCACTGCGAGTAGGGTACGCAGCCGCTCTCTTTCTCGCACTTGGCCGTCGGCGTCCGCCAGAACCAGATCTTCTCGAAATTGTCGAAGCCGTTGGTCGAGCAGCCGGTGTCGGTTAAAAGCTCGTTGCCTTTGCAGGCGGCCGGCACCGCAGGGACCGAACCGAACCAGGCCGCGACATCACCCTGCAGCTTGGGGCTCAACGAATGCTCGAGCCACTTGTAAGCGCAGTTGGGGTGCTTGGCGTCGGCATGCATCATCGTCGTGTCAGCCCAGCCCGTCGCTCCTTCTTCGGGGATGGTCGAGGCGACGGGCTTTTTGTCGCCTTCTAGGAGGTTGACCTGGTACGGCCAGGACGAGGAGGCGACGACACCTTCGTTCTTGAAGTCGTCGACTTGCACCGTGGCGTCATGCCAGTAACGGCCGACGAGCGCTCGCTGGGCCTGAAGCAAAGCGATCGCCGCGGCATATTGGTCGGCGTTGAGCTCGTACGGATTTTTGATCCCGAGCTCGGGTTTCTTCTTCATCAGATAGACAGCTGCATCGGCGATGTAGATCGGGCCGTCATAGGCCTGCACGCGTCCTTTGTTGCTCTTGCCGTCGGGGAGGGTCTGCTCCTCGAAGACCACCGACCAGGTCTTCGGCGCCTCCTTAAACACATCGGTGTTGTAGGCGAGCACGT